>CAYRXI010000013.1:37680-40353 GCA_964428255.1 uncultured Candidatus Sumerlaeota bacterium | reverse complement strand
TGTGCACTATTTTTGCCAGCGAGAACTCACGATAAACCCGCACAAAGAGAAAGCAGGGAATAACTGCGGCAATCATTATTCGCGAAAGTTCATCAATGGTCTTGTCGCTGATTGCACGGCGACGTTTTAACCAGTAACCCAGTCCAATAATAGCAAAAACTTTAACAATGGCATTGAGAACGGTTATAACAGATGTTTGAATCTGCGTTTCCATTTACTTTGGATGACAGAAAGGATGGAAATTAATTCACTAATGTTTGCGTCACACCTTCAACCACACAATTTCATTCATTATCCTTCTTCACCAAGCACAGGCTGAAGCTGACATTATCCACTTATGGTAGCACGATTTCTTCCAGCTTTACATCCTCCAGATATATCCAGGCGTCGGCATTGTCATTGGCGTCAAAATTCATAATATCAAACGATATCTGATGTGGAGCTGTGTCAAGCACTGTCTGCGGCTGAATGAATAGTTCATACTCCTGCGGGTCACTGAACGTAGGCGCAGCATAGTTAAAACTATTGACCACTGTAGTCCACGAGCGCCAGTTTGTTAATTGATTGGCACGCAAGCGGAATGCGGGAACCCCGTTAGGATCACTCTGGTCACTGCTCAGCGTAAAGATTGCCCTGTATAGTTTATTTTTCTCTAAAGAGAATTGTGGGCTTACCCAGTAGCCGAAGCAATTTTTTGAGCCAGCTGGATTGAGACCAATCGCGTGAAGTGTGGCTGTTGTAATCGGGGTCTCAAAAAACCCGATATTTCCACGGAAACTCCATCCCTCCTCACCGGTTTCAAATGTCCAGTGGGGCAATGCAGGATTGGAGACTACGTTTAAAGCGGGAATTTCATCAATGACTATTTCCTCCAGATATACCCAGGCTGAAGGGTCATCACGATAATCAAAACTCAGTATGTCAAATGACAGTTGAACTGGTGCAGCCACATTGCTGGTTTGTGGTCTAATAAATAATGAATAGGTCAAGTGATTGGTCTGTGTTGGAGCAGCACTCTGATTACTGTAAACAGTGGTTAACCAACCACGCCAGTTATCAGTCTGATTGGCGCGCAGCTGTAATGCCGGGACCAGATTGGCGAAATTCTGGCTGCTACTGACAGTGAAATTGACCCGATATAGCTTATTGCGGAGAGTTAAAAAGCTGGGACTGTACCAGTAGCTAAAGCAATTAACTGAGCCCCTGGGATTTAACCCCAGACGCCCCCCGCCTGCGGTTGATGCTGCAGTGTCAAAGCCAGGAATGTTACCTTGAAACACCCAGTTTTCCGAACCAGAGAAAAATGTCCAGCGTGGAATGATAGGTGTTGGTGTGGGAGTTGGAGTCGGAGTTGGAGTCGGGAATATCGGCTGCGGTGTTTCAGTAACGTTACCAGCAATAACCAGGGCATAAGGCTGATTAATCTGAACTACTGATTCTCCCCGAACTACCACCGTGTACTCTCCAACTACCGGGGATTCAATAGTAATTCCTTCCACGTTATTTATTGCGTCAGTTGGAAGGCCTGCCTTTAGCGTTTCAACTGTTCCCTGAATCTCAATCCCCGGAGCTATAGGTATATCCTCATTTAATACTGACCAATATTTGCCTGGAGTTTTGTAATACAAAACTGGTTCTACCTCGGGTGCTGTCAGACCACCAAGAACATAATAATCCCCTGAAGTGCCCCAGCTTAATTCTACAAAAAATCTACCTTCATTTATCTTGATCCCGCTTAACGGGATGCGACCAAAACCTAAATATGCTCTCCAGATCGAGTCATAATTCTCACATTTTACTGGGATATTTTCCCGTCTGGCGATGAGAGTATGTGGTAAACCCCACTCGTCTTCATCATAGATATTTATATTCATAAAATATGTCCCTGATTGCGGTGCTGCCACCACATACTCAATGGTTGATAATTCCAGCGGATACATTGAGGGGGTGAATTTAACTGCCAGGCTCTCACCTTTCTGGAGGGGTTTAACACCCACATCCAGTGATGATACCAGGCTCAATTGCTTGGAAGCTTGTGGCTGACGTGGATTCAGGGGATAGAATGTCCTCCCTAATGGGTCAATTAACTTCAAATCTAAATTGTTGACCAGCATTCCATTCGCCATTAAACTCCCCGGAAAATCATGCCATACCAATTTAATTCTCAATGGCTCGTTGTTGCCTAAAACATAGAATTGGTAACTTTGTTCCTGGCGATTGCTAATCGGCTGATTATCGCGAAATATCAGTTGTCTCTGTCCGGCAATAGATTTAGCCGGATTGGCTCTGCCCCATCCTGCCGCATCGTTAGGCGCCGGTGACGGTATTTCCTGATATTCAACGTCATACTGTCCCGGGAAAATATCTTCACAACCATTGAGTAGCAATGCCTTAATCAGCGCTCCTGAAGGATTAGTAATGCCCTGCCAATTGACCAGCCAATCGCGTATTAAAGCTGCCATTCCGCAAGCCAGAGGTGTAGCCATACTAGTGCCACCCATATAGGCATAATAGTAATTTGCGGGATCCCAGAAATTCTCATCAGGTGCAATAGCTGATTTAGCCGAGAGGACAAATGTGCCGGGTGCTGCCATATCCGGTTTATATCGCCCATCCAGCGTCGGTCCGCGACTGCTAAATGCTGCCAAGCCATTAACGTTATCCGCAACCTGG
>CAYRXI010000013.1:33570-37670 GCA_964428255.1 uncultured Candidatus Sumerlaeota bacterium | reverse complement strand
GGTCTTTGCCAAGGGGCTCAGTGCCATAGCCGAATCGTACCCAAAAGGTGTATTTATCTTTACGATTGTTTTCGGTTGCTCCTACACAAATACAATTCTTGGCAGTTGAGGGCGGAGTTACACTTCCAAGGTCTATTATTCCATTCGCATCCGCGTCCATTCCCTCATTACCTGCAGCAAAAAATATGTTCATATTCTTATTATTCCAGGTAAATTCATCCACATCCTCGCTATATGAGTTATATATACCAAACAGATCCGGCGAACCCCAGCTATTGGTATGAAAACGTGCGCCAAGGTCATAAGCCTGTTGAAACAAAATGTTCAGGTCAAAAGGAAGTCCGACCAGGCGTCCCTGGCTATCACCAATTGCCTGAAATAACAGGTTGGCTTTAGGCGCCATCCCCGCTGCGCTAAAGCGCGGGAAATAATTATTTTGCGGATCTGCTCCTGAGGCTTTTCCATTCCCCAGTACTGAACCAGCCACGTGTGTGCCGTGTCCATGTTCATCCTGTGGGCCATCTTCACTCAGGTCAATAATATATAGCACACGGGTTCTGCCAGCTCCATCTTCAAAGTCATCATGTAGTAAGCTCGGTTCCCAGGTGCCGAGATCCAGCCCCGTATCGCAAACGCCAACAATCTGTCCCTCGCCATAAACCCTCAGAGAATCCCAGACATACCGAGTGAAACATACGCCTAGATCTGCTGCACGATTATTCCACAATGTCCACTGTGGCATAGGTTCAATAAACCGTACTTCCGGAATACTGGCAAGTTCAGCCAGTCTGGCAGGCGTAATGCGGACCTTTAATTTAATCTTCCTCTCACTTCGGCTGATATCTTCAACTTCTCCTCCCACTGCCTTAATATTTCCCAGCACTTTCCCGGAATCAACATCAGGATAACATATCACGATATACTCTTTAGCTCCGAGCAAGTTGTTCGCCTTTGCCAGTGTTTTAACCCCCTTGCGACTCAGCGCCCCTATCAAAACTTTGCTCACGCTATTTTTAGCTAATTTATAATCCCGCAATACAGGTCGCGAGAGTTTATAAAAAGGTTTATACTCACCAATCCAACGTATTCCCGGATGTTGTTTCAGTAAATAGTCCCGTTCACCGGCTGGTAGTTTAACCAAGAAGCAATTTTCCGGGATATAGTCATAAAATATCACCCCTCTGCGTTTTAAAAACTCTTGTTCCTGCTCATCAGGTAATGCATTAAACTGCATTAAATAGTAGCCAGCTTCAGACTTGTCTTTTCCTTGCGGTGTGGTCAGAAGCTCTGAAAGGCTTAAATTTTGCAGGCATTTGTCTTCATTTTTCGGGTCAATGAAGTTACTATGAAGGTAAATTAACAACTCGGCGGGTTCATCTTTATCAGAAGAGGCTGAATCCAGCGTAATGACTGGAGGACTTAGCTGCTGAATGTTTGTAGCATTTGCCAGCCACCACATTCCGCAAAACAATAACACAACCATATACTTAATCATCTTCCCCCTGTGCATCTCAAACCTCCAAACAGTTATGAAAAGGTGCTAAAATTTTAAAAATTTATCTTCGCCAGTGCAATAACTATTTTTCTTTAACTCCTGCTCCTAATCATCGCATTTCCAAACTTCAAAAGTAAAAATCTTGTACAAACTTCTGGCTTATATTTTATTCAACGGATTTTCATTCAAAAAATTCGTTCACTCCAGCAATACCAAAACGAGCATTATAATAATCTCCAAAATTAGTAATTGCTTAGGCATAATGTTTTACCAGTGATTGCATTTAATTAACCCTACCATATTTTGCCGCGAAAAATTAACTACTCTTTTATGTCTCTGAGGAATAGCCCAAAGACTTTTCTAATCTCTCCTCAGTATCTTTATTGATTTCGTATTTGTTGTTTTTGTGGACCGAGAATCGCTGGCGTCTTTGTGCGGAAGTATTCCAGCCAACTACGGGTGATTGCTCCAGCAATGTCAGTTGGTTCTTTCGCATATTCCTCAATGGTCTTACCCCAATAGAAACCAATCCAGCCATCAGCAATCTTGCGCGAACCTTCAATAAATTCATCCAGTTCCTCTATACTACATTTTAGTGGAAATATCTCCTCCACTACAATTGGTTTGCCGATATTATAAGTGGCAAGCACCGAGAGGGCTTCTTTAACTCTATTTGTTTCAGGATAGAAATGAACACTGACGAAATCAAGTCCCTCACAGACTTCTGGGGAGTAGAACAGTGACTTAGCACCCGAAAAAGTGTAAGCTAAGGGAATGGCGCCTACGGTTATCATATGTCGGTCATCAACCCGGCGAATGGCAAAAACGAGTTTGTCTATCCATTGTTTTGCAACCTGTTTTTGCGTTCGTCCTGTAAGCTCAAGAGAAATTCGTTGAACAAACCACTTGCCACCGAACTCGCCAGCCAGCCAATCGGTCTCCTTTTTGTCCGCACCCGGCACAATGGGCTCATTCATAAGGTCGTAACAAAAAATAGCGGGGCTCTTGGCGCAAACTCTGGCAATTGCCTCCCAGAACATAGCCTGAACATCCCAGCGCTCGGCTTCGCCCATTGCATCATACCACTGAGGCACATCCTGTCTATGGTAACAACCAAGACCGGTGATGTCTAAATACAATCCGGTTCGTTCAGCCAGCTGCACGAGACGTGCGAGTTGTTCCAGAGCAGCCGGGTCGGTTTCCCGCGGAGAGCGGATAAATTTTGCCACCTGCAAATGTATGCGGACAACGTTGGCACCAAGTTGTTTCATCTCCTGAAAATCTTCAACGACGGTGTGCCATTCGTGAGTCCAGTAATCCTCAAGCAAGCGACCAGCAGCATCATGGTCATAATTGAAACCCCAGACGACAAAAGTGGTGTCAGAGTCATCACAGAAGAAATGAGAACCATCCCTGCTTGGCTTAATCCATTTAAGTGACGTTGCAGGTGTTGTCACACTGGTCTGGGCATCTACTAAAGACGCAGTTGCTGGAAATATCCCTATCATAATTATTGAAGCCAGCAAAACTTTTAACCAATAAAGTAATATATCGGGACTTTTGCACTTATGCATCCTGTCTTTATACCTTATCTTACGCCATAATCAACATTGCATTCTTAGTGGTCTTGAAATCCGAGAAAAACTTATTATTTATCGCAGACTATGCTCTATTGCATAGTATATAATCATTTGTATTTAAAGCAGGATTACACCGAGTTTCAACAATTATTACTTTTGCTTTAGCCGTCTGCCTCGTAGAAACCGTAAGAATCCTTGTTTTAAATGGAATAACGAGATTTTTCATTTTTAAAATTAATGACCGATTTTTTTATCTTCAATACCTCAAGCGTAAATACTTTTCTCTCAATTATAAGATTCCACCAGTCAAAACACCCCGGACTTCTAACCATAAATTTATTGCATAAAACTTATAGCTAATTAAAATAGGTTAAGTTTTAATTCAATATGCCTTAACGGAGCTCACAATGGGACTCAAGACTCCAGACGGCAAGATAAACTGGCGTTATCTCTGGCGTAGAGTAAGGGAAAATCTCCTAGCTTATCTATATGTTGCTCCAGCCGCTTCAGTGTTGTTTGTATTCTGGCTGCTACCAGTAGGTATCTCCTTCTACATCTCGCTAACCAACTGGTTAGGTGGCGATACCTTTGATGTGGTGAAATTCATTAAACTAAAGAACTACGTCTTGGCACTCCACGACGAAGAATTCTTTAAGTCGCTATTTAATACCTTTAACTATGCCCTGTACAGTGTGCCGCCCACCTTGATTATTGCTCTGACAATCGCCATTTTGCTCAATCAAAACATCAAATTTAGAGGTATTTTCCGCACCATTTATTTTCTGCCCTATGTAACTACCTGGGTGGCAATCTCTATTGTCTGGGGTTACTTTTATAATCGGGAGTTTGGACTGGCAAATCATATTTTGGTGAACCAACTGCACCTGGGAAGACTGGAATGGCTGGCTGAGCCTCGTGGCATCATTCAACTCATACTCCAGGCTCTGCTTATGCCACTGGGCGTTAACATTGAGTTAAGTCATCCGCTTCTGGCTGGACCCAGTCTGGCAATGTTTTCAATAATC
>CAYRXI010000013.1:31772-33560 GCA_964428255.1 uncultured Candidatus Sumerlaeota bacterium | reverse complement strand
TCACCTCGGTCTGGCGTGAAATCGGCTTTTTTATGGTTATTTTCCTCGCCGGCTTACAGACCATTGATAAGACACTCTACGAAGCTGCCGAGATTGATGGCGCCTCCGCCTGGCAGAAATTCAGATTTATTACCTTACCACTCCTGTCCCCTGTTACTTTCTTTCTGCTTATCATCTCTATGATTGGTGCTTTAAAGGTCTACGTCCCGATGTTGATTATGACACCAGATGGTGGACCGGATAACACTACGCTGACTATGGTATTCTATATTTACGAAAAGGGCTTTACTGGCTTATGGCGACTGGGATATGCCGCCGCTATCGCTTATCTGCTTTTTATCATTATTCTGGTATTGACCTTATTGCAGAATGCCCTGCTGGGCAGAAGAGTTCACTATGAAAGCTATTAATCAATTACTCACTGATTCTCGTTGCCGGAGAAAAAGTTAGATATGAACTTATTCCATTATATAATTTTTATCTATCTCTTACTTTTATCTGGCGTGATAATAAATCTCTGGCTGAACCGAAAGACCAGAGCGCTGAAGAACCTTGTTATTTATGATTTTGCCTTTTTACTGGATGGTCACCACGTCAGTTAAGAGTTACGCTGAAGCTATCGCCTTTCCTCCCACCTGGATTCCGACAAAGATTCATCTGGAGAATTTTAAAACCGCCTGGCTGGCGCCCAGCACTATTCAATACGGCACGCCCCCCCGTCCTTTAACCTTCACCCGGTATTTTTACGTCAGCATTGTCACCGGTGTGGCTTCTACTGCGGGAGTTCTGCTCACTTCAGCACTGGCTGCCTACGCCTTCGCCAAAATGCGGTTTTATGGCCGCGGACTTTTCTTCTATATGTTGCTGGCAACAATGATGGTTCCCGGGCAGGTGTTGTTAATTCCTGATTTTGTCATTCTGCAATATCTTGGCTGGCTTGATAAATTTGAAGCCCTGATTATTCCCTGGCTGGCATCAGTGTTTTGCATCTTCTTAATGCGCCAATTTTTTAGCACCATCCCGGATGACCTGTGGGATGCGGCACAAATTGACGGCTCCGGTAGATTTCGCTTTTTGTGGCGAATTGTCATTCCGCTATCCAAGCCCGTGATGATTACTGCCGGTATCTTTACTTTTTTAACTTCGTGGAACTCCTTGCTCTGGCCCTTAATTGTGACCAATCGTCCGGAGATGCGGACGCTGATGGTCGGTTTGCAAAATTTTACCCAGGAAGCAGGCTCTGATTATCATTTATTGATGGCTGCCTCTACTATGGCAATCCTGCCCATCGTGATTATGTTCTTCCTGTTGCAGCGTTTCTTTATTGCCGGGATTGCACGCACCGGACTCAAGGGTTAAGGCAGTAGCAAAATCGGAAGCGCGAAATGCACGCAATTGTGAAAAAAACTAATATTGAAGATATTCCTGCCTGGCAGATTTTGACATTACTTGCTGGTATTAATCTCCTGTTGCGGCTGGGGCTATTCAATATAAATCTGGCAGAATACACTGATGGCATCTTGCAGATAACATTATTTGACGATCTGAATGCCCTCTGGCCACCGTTCTACACCATTCTGGCAATCATACTCAAACCACTCTGTGGCTCAATGGAGTCTGCAGCCAAATGCGTATCGCTGATTTCCAGCATAGCACTGATATTTCCGCTGTTTTTTCTGACCCAACGCCTCTTCAATCGCACCTCTGCCACGTATGCCCTGATTCTGTATACTATCTCGCCAGATATTTTGAGGTGGAGCATTCGTGTAATGACCGATGCTCTGTTTA
>CAYRXI010000013.1:30193-31762 GCA_964428255.1 uncultured Candidatus Sumerlaeota bacterium | reverse complement strand
AATGAAGTCTTGCCCTCCCAGCAATCTACCAGGCACCGTCGGCTCTCCTCAGCCCTCATTATCGTTTCGGCACTTGCTACACTTACCAGATATCAGGGAATACTGCTCCTTCCCCTGGTGGTGCTGGCTTTTTATCGGGCTTTCCGCCACAATCGCCACTCGTTGCCCTTACTGGCTGTGTCATTCCTTTTCTGGCTTCTGATTCCCGCCTGGATTCTAACAGTCGGCTTTAGCCATACGGCACAAATCGCGGAGCGCACCAGTGCCACCGTTCTTTCCACCCTTGCAGCTTACTGGAACAATTTTGAAAGTTTCATCGCTTACTTCCCTTACTTTCTCACCTATCCGATTGCTATATTATTTTTGATTGGACTCTTCTATACGCCCGCTGAAACAAGGTTAAGACGCACCTTTATTGCGCTATTTTTTTATGTGCTGATTACTATCCTTATTCTGCAGTCTGTTTTCTCTTCATTCCAATCTCGCTATTTACTGCCGACGATTCCTTTCATCCTGACCTTTGCTGGCTACGGCTTGCACCGAATTGAACAAAAATTCCAGCACTCTCATCGCTGGGTATTTCCTGTAATACTCGCTGTCACCTTACTTTACGGAATGGCGTTTTCTCTCGCAGTTATGGTGTTTCAACGACAGACATTTGGCGACATTAAATCGGCTGCCCTGTTTGTGCGCGATAAAATCCCACCACACCTCCCAGTTTACTCAAATGAAATATATAAGCCAGAAAGCCCCTGTCCTAAAATGCGCTACTGGTCTGGACGCAATGTCCGCCTCTATCTGGGGCAACGCCTCCCAGCAGGGGCAATCATCTGCCTTCATAGTGCTTATGGTGGTCCATCTGTGCTGGATGCAATAATGATGAGACTGGCATACCAGTATAAATTGCGGGAGGTCTGCAGCTTTGAAGCCAGCATTTTGCCTTTGTTACCGGATGTTATGGCTGAGCCCCTCTCTCATCAAAATCCACTGGCGTGGGCTCTCCGCTATCAGCCGCAGACAACTATCACTACCATTTACCAGATTGAGGCACTTCGCTCAAGCAAAGAAAGTAAACAGTAAAAAAAGCCAGAATATCACAGAAGTCTACCGAAACAATTGAACTCCAAAACTCTTGCACACAATCCGCTTCTCTACTTTTACATATACAGCCACCAATTCTTGCTTCCCGCAGGCACCGAACTGACTACAGTTAAATATAAGCCATTGCTTTCCACTGCACCAATCTTAACTTTAACATAGCCACTCTGTGCTCCCAGCGGCACTTTAAAACGTATCTCTCTATCACTCCACAGCAGAATTTCTGCAACCGGGTTATTATTTAACAACACCTGACGTTCTATCTTTTCACCCTTAAGCCCTTCCCCTAAACTCTGTTCTTCGTTATGTTCTCTTTTTGCCTCGTCAGCCTTCATTGTGCCAAAATTGTAACCCCGCACCGTGACTTCTTCTCCGGGCTCTACCATATTCGGTCGTAATGACGAAATGACCAACGCACTGGGTGGAAAGCCAAACCTGCGGATTATGTCGTCAGAACTTTTCTCCCCGTCT
>CAYRXI010000013.1:23290-30183 GCA_964428255.1 uncultured Candidatus Sumerlaeota bacterium | reverse complement strand
CATAACGGTCAAACTGGTCACCGTAAAATTCCTGTGTAATGCTCATTTCTGAAGGACGTGCCAGTCCTACAGGCGTGAACAAATAATACGGTCTTCCCCATAAATCCAGTAATGTTCCCGGGTCATACCCTGCCCCTTCCACAGAAATCCGCCCGGGTTGAAACGTCACGTATGGACCCAGCCAGAGGTGTGGATATTGCAGTAAATCTACACGTTCTGGTTTAAACCGCCCGGTTCGGGGGTCAATTACCGCTGCACCACCACCAGCATTTATGTAGTCAAACCAGTAATTTGCTGTCTCGCTCGGCAAGTCATCCAGATTCTCAATGCTCACAAAGTAGCCTGTGTCCAGATACACCCTCTCCTCCGCCTCTGCCAGTATGCGCAACTCCTGCTCTACCAGCTGCTTAATCTCAAATCCCACCAACTCTCCTGAATCTATTCCTCCGTTCACACCCAGGCATAACTCCAACATTAATATTATGTTTAACAGAAATATATTTTTATCCATCAATATTTTCCCCGCTAAATTGACATTCACTTAAAAAGGTTATATTAACTTTGAATAGAATGCAATGGCTAAGTCCTTAAGATAAAATATTAAAAAAATCTTTTTGTTTAGGCTTGACTTTAACACCAGATGTTTATGATAATTATTTTTTTTTAAAGAGAAAGGAGGGTAGAGTATTATGAAAAAGATTGCTTTGCTTACATTGTTTTCTCTTCTTGCTACTTTTAGTTTTGCGCAGACAGTTACAGTAGATGCCTCTAATCCATCACCAAACAACACAACTGTCTTCAACAGTATCCAGATGGCAATTCATAGCTTTCAGGCTTCCGGTACTACCACAGCAGCTTCGCCAGGAGGAGTAGGAGTAAATCAAGGCAACCCTGCGCCAGACATTATTAATGTCCTTGCTACAAGCGTAGTGGATGAATATATTGTGATTGATAGCAATGGAAATCCTGGAAACGATGATTTTATTGTTCTGAATGAACCTCTCACCATTCAAGGTTCTGGAGGTGCAGCTATTATTGCCCTGCGCCAATATCCTGGTGCTTCAAACCAGGGAACGGGTGCTAACGGCTTCCAGGATTGCGGCCTCTGCTGGCGCCAGGATGTTAATCTAACTCTTAGAGACCTTATCTTTATTCCCTCTAAAACTAATACTCCTACAGATGACGCAATGAATTTCCGCGCCACGGCTAATGCTACAAATCCAATTATTACGATGGAAAATATAGTGATTACAGCTAACAATGGCTCTAACGGTCCCGTAACCATTACAGGACTGGACACTCCCAATATGACTGGTGCCACCGGCTTTGGTGATGATGGTATCGTTTTCTTGTCCCGCACAGAAGGTGGTTCAATGACGCTCAATGCTACTAACTTGATTATATCTTCATTCAGCACAAACGCTGTGGGAACTGCAAATGATGGCTTACTTGCCTGGATGTCCGGAACCACACAGGACTTTGTTAACTGCTTTGTCAATCTTGGACCTGGTTGCATAATATCAAATATCAATCGGTTTGGTATTCAAAATCCCTATGGCGGTTATATTAACATTCAGGGCTCAAAAGAGAAGCCTGTAATTATTAATAATTGCGGTGCTGACGGCATCTGGAATTATTCTGATACCGTTGCTCCCACTCAACCAACCATTTGTGAGGTCAATTACTGCATCGTCAACAATTGTGGTAACTCTGGAATTAAGGAACAAGAAACTGCTGGACGCGGGTTTATTAAATCCATAAAGAACACTATTATAGCTAATTGCAAGGCGCCGGGAATTGCACTGTTTGCATTTGGCACACGTCCAACAGGTGTAACAGATACCGTTGAAATTGATAATGTTACGATGCATAATTGTGGCTACAGCTCCACCTGGAGCTATGGAATTGCTGCACCTGTGTACACCAGCGGCGGAACAGATTATAAAACTAATCGTAATGCCAATATTACTAATACCATTGTCAGCGGTGCTGGACTAACTGGAATTTTCAATAGTGGCACTGGAACTTTCTCGGTTGACTACTCCGCGCTGGTTACTGAGTCAATGGCCGGCTATGAATATGCCCTCGCAAATGCTACTGGTGGTTCTGGCACCATCAATGTCGGCGCTAATGTAATTAACTCCAATCCTCGCTATGTAACTTATGCCATCGGCGATTTTGCCAGCAGCTCCTTTATGGATGTAACCAATTCTGCTTTTGCTGGGAAAGGCACCGGTGGCTCTGACCTGGCTGGTGGCGCTGACTATGTTGGTGGTTGGCCACCTCCACCTACTCCAACACCTCTTGCAGTTAATAACACCTGGTCAATATATAAATAAACCCGAGATTACAAATATTCCGTTTATGCCGGGATTATTTAATCCCGGCATTTCTTTTTTTATATAAGATGGATTATCCTGCTAACAGATTTCTTAAATGACCCGCTTTCAGAAGCTCACCGGTCTTATCAGTAGTTTAATCAAAAACAAGCTTGACCTAAAGCCTATAAAAAAGGTATTTATATTTTATATTAAGCTGAAAGGAGGGGTGAAAAATGAAACGGGTTATATTTATGTTGTGTTTAAGTATTATTACCAGTGGCATTTGGGCACAGACCTTGATTTTTTCTGACAACTTTTCAACAGCAGACTTAAGTAACTACATAATTACCAAGACCAGCGATGATACTTCATACCAGTCAGGTTTTGATGTCTCAACAGTCGGAATACCTAACTCGCCCAATGGAGATAATCTCGCGCTTCGCACCGCCTGTAATATCGTTGCCCCTACCGGTGAAGAAGCCATAAATCTTTATTATAATAACCCGATAAATCTTGACCGATTTCTGGTGGAAGTAGATATTTATCTGCGCTGGCCTGTCGGCGGGAGTGGCACGACTGAACATGCAGGTGTTGGCATTTTTGGCTCTGGCACAAAAGTTAATACACCGCGCGCACGTGGCGCGTTACCCACTGATACCGATGGACTCAGCTTTGGTTATAACTCCGATGGCGACGAAGCACTGAGTGACCTTTATCTCAATGAGGGCTCACCCAGTGGACAGACACAGGTGGGAACCTGGGCAAATCCGAATAAACCTGACCCAACCGGGCAATTCTATACTGATCAGCCCTACGCTTCAATTGCCAGCCCGCTTACTGAATTCGGTAATCAATGGAAGAACTTAAAAATAAGCTATGAGGAAGGATTAGTAATTGTAAAGGTAGATAATGTAGAAGTAGTTCGTTATAACACCACTCTGGGCTCCGGCGTTAATAAATTGGTTTATTTAGTTCACTCTGACCCATTTGCCAGCGTGGCTACTCCCTCGGAGCAATCTTTCTGCTTATTTGATAATTTAAAAATTTATGAGCTGCCAACCCCAACACCAGTACCAACCCCTGTTCCCACTCCCACACCACTTGCAGCTAATACTCACTGGTCAATATATAAATAACTCAGAACTTACACGCTCCTCTGATTTTGCCGGGATTGCTTAATCCCGGCATTTTCTATGTTATTCCTCTTATATGGTGATATATCGGACAAAAATTTCAACCAAGAAACAAGACCATCAATCATAAGAATAAATCAGGATGATAATTTGATTTACTTTAATATAACATCCCAATTACAAAAAATTAAATCGTCCTTAATTCTAATTCATTAATATGTCTTTGCTACTTGATTTGTAACATCATTGAATCCCCCAAAGTGAGATTGGTCTAAGATGGTAAAAATAATCATATCATCAGGACCAAGCAGAAATCTAAAAACATACTTTCTTTAACTTTTTCATTTTTATCTGAAAAAAGAGCTTGACCTGATATCTATACTATATGGAAAATGGACATTATAGTATTTGATCAAAAAAAAAGAAAGGAGGTGCTTAAATGATGAAGCATC
This sequence comes from uncultured Candidatus Sumerlaeota bacterium, assembly GCA_964428255.1. GTDB lineage: Bacteria > Sumerlaeota > Sumerlaeia > MWCT01 > JAGHBZ01 > CAYRXI01. Next base: position 26,277 of record CAYRXI010000013.1, on the reverse strand, counting down.
TTAGAATATTACTAACATTATTTGTTATTTCATTATTAGTGTCTTACTCCATCGCACAGCTCAGCTGGACTCAATTATTAGATGTTCCTATGGATAGACAAATGTGCGGGATTGCAGCAACTCAAGAATATCCGTATTATCTATATTTAATCGGTGGTAATGTAGCCAGCGCCCTTCCTGGAGAAACAGTAGATACTAATATGGATTCTCTGGGCATCCTCAAAGCCACAATCAACCCGGCTGATGGAACAATAACTTCATGGGAACTTCTACCTCAGCAATTACCAAATGAAGATGGTGGCTTTTGCAACTTTGCCTATATTGAAAATGCCTGCTTCTGCTACAACGGGTACTTATATATAGTGGGTGGAAATACCAATTCTGCTGAAGATAATCGGACAGTAGTAACTTATGCAAAAATTAATGCTGACGGCACTTTGGATTCCTGGCAGACAGCAAGTTTCAGTCCACCCGGCAATGGCGAGAGTGAAAATGTGTGCTTTGCCTACAATGACAGAATATATATAATCGGTGGTAGAGACAATACCGCGACAAATCAGCCGTACTGTTATTATGCTCCAATTGGTGCTGATGGTGCACCTGGCACCTTTGTTAGAGATACCGATAGCGACCTTCCGCAGGGAATGTGGTTCCATCGCGGTGTTGTACTGGATGGGTACGTCTACATAATTGGTGGCTACACTAATGCTGCGCAATCTACAGTCTACTCAGCGCCAATTAATCCAGACGGCTCATTGGGCACCTGGACCACACAGGCTTCATTGCCCGCTGCACGCCACGACGGTGCTGCCTGGACACTGGGTGGAAAAATCTATTATGCTGGTGGAACAGGTTACAGCAACGTAGTTTACGTTGCCACACCCTCTTCACCGGGAGTGATTACCAGCTGGAGCACTGACACTCCACTACCAAACCCACGTCGCCGTGCTGGTGCTGTTACTATAGGAGACAATGTCTATCTGGCTGGCTGGCGTGAAAGTGCTGGTGTATTGGGTAGGTACGTTTACGGTGTAGTGGGACCACTTGCTGCACCAACGCCCACACCTACGCCAGAACCAACACCGACACCTCTTGCAGTAAGCCCGGATTGGACAATCTATCAGTAAAAATTCAAGTGTACATAAGGGAGGACATTTGGTTCAAATGTTCTCCTTTTTTGTATTTACAGTATTGTAGAATGTGCAGATAGGCAGGTTTATCTGCAAGGGCTGGCTATCTCACCTGAAATTATTCGCTTAAAACTTCTTCTCGGTTTTACGGCGCCTTGCAGATTTCTTCTGCTTTGCCTTGCAGTACTCGCGCAGCTTCATAAATCTCTTCGGTGGGAGCGGTAATGGAAAAGCGAATATAGCCTTCTCCCGCAGAGCCAAATGCCACTCCAGGAGTCGCAACAATCCCGCAATCCTCCAGTAACCTTAGCGAAAATTCTACTGAATTTATCCCTGGAGGACATTTGACCCAGCAATAGTAAGTAGCGCCATAGTCAACTGTTTGCCAGCCGATTTGCCTGAAAGTGCGGACAAGTATCTCTCGCCGTTCCCTATAAATCCTCATAATCTCAGGCTGAAGCTGTTCGTAATTATCCAGGGCTGTGATTCCTGCGTACTGCACTGCACCAAATATCCCGCTATCCAGATAACCCTTTAGTCTGCCCAGTGCTTCTATAATCTGCCGATTGCCAACCACAAACCCAATCCGCCAGCCCGTCATATTAAAAGTCTTGGACAGGGAGTAAAACTCTATTGCCACCTCTTTAGCGTTGGGAATAGCTAAGATGCTGGGAGGTGGAGTATTGGTAAAATAAACATCCGCATAGGCAGCATCGTGGCAGATGATAAAACCGTAATGTCGTGCCAGGTCACAGGCACGGGTGAAAAACTCCGTTGTTGCCTGGGCGCCTGAGGGATTATTCGGATAATTAAGATATAATATCTTTGCCTCTTTTAAGGTCTGCGGAGAGAGTTGCTCCAGGTCCGGTAAAAACTGCGTTTCCGCTGACAAAGGGAGTGTCACAACTTTGCCACCTGCCATCATTACACTCGCCGCATACACTGGATAAGCAGGCTCCGGAACCAATGCCACATCCCCGGAGTCAATCAGTATCAGTGGCAGATGCGCCAGCCCTTCTTTGGTGCCGATAACGCTGATGACTTCTGTCTGTGGGTCCAGCTCTACACCAAAACGACGCTGGTAAAACCTGGCAGCTGCCTCACGAAATTCGCGATAGCCGATACCTGGCGGATAGCAATGATGTCTCTTATCTTCTGCTGCCTGCTTTAATGTCTTTACTATTATTTCCGGTGTTGGCAGATCCGGGTCGCCGATACTCAGGTCTATAACTCTTTTACCAGCTTCCAATGCCCGTCGTTTCTTTTCTGCCAGCCCGACAAATACATACTGGGGCAGCTGCTGAACGCGCTGTGATAACTTCACTTTGCTCATTTTAATCTCCCTTATTTTGTTTACCAAATTTATAGTTCAGGTTTACTTCATAAATTCCTGATAGACCATCAGGTTATGCAGTAGAAAAAAAATCCCGGATTATGGAGACATTGTTTATGATTAGTCTTCAAGGAAGCCTAAGACGTGTGCCATATTATACAAGCCTGATTCCTTCTCCCAGACAAACTCCGCTGCATGAAAAGCCCCCCGTGCAAAAGTCTCACGACTACTTGCCCGATGTGTGACCTCCAGTCGCTCTCCGTTGCCTGCAAATATTATGGTATGTTCACCCACAACATCCCCAACACGTAAGCTATGTACAACTACTTCTCTGCCCATTATCTCCGCCAGCCTCCTGGCTGTGCCACTGGGTGCATCACGTTTCTCCCGATGATGAATATCTATAATCTCCACATCATATCGGGTTACAAGTAGACGCGACAGCTGCTCTGCCAGCTTGAATAGTATGTTTACACCGATGCTAAAATTTGGCGACTGGACAATAGCAGTGGTGCGGGTACAAT
>CAYRXI010000013.1:10357-23280 GCA_964428255.1 uncultured Candidatus Sumerlaeota bacterium | reverse complement strand
CTCCTCGATCTGCTTCTGGGTAAAGCCTGTAGTGCCGACAACAACTTTCCATCCCTGCTGCTGAGCCTGTTTACAATGTTCAACTGCAGCCTCTGGCGAGGAACAAAATTCAATCAATACTGCTGGTTTAACATCAATTTCTCTTATGTGCGCATGAAGTTTTGCTGATACGTCGAGTTGCGGAAAAATTTCTTTCAGGGGCTTGCCAATTAAAGGATCGTCCGGGCGTTCCAGACCACCCACCAGTTCAAATGTAGTACTCCCCCTCGGACAATTCCTAAAAAATTCGACCAATGTTCTCCCCATTTTTCCCCGGATTCCACTGATAATAACTGGAATACCTGTTAAATCTGTCATTTTGACGCACTCTCCCTTCATTATTTTATTTTTAGGTTACAGCAATGCTAGCTGGTTCATAACCTGGCGCAGACGTTGCTGATTCGGCTCACTCATTGGCACCAGCGGCAGACGAATCTCGTTCTGAATTTTTCCCATCATCGCTAGTGCAGCCTTTATTCCTGCAGGATTCGTCTCCGTAAACAGCGCTTCAAATAAAGGGAATAATCGGTAGTGCAACTCACGCGCCAGATTCCAGTTGCCAGCAAGGGCTGCATTTACCATATCTGCAAACAGGCGCGGCGTGGCATTCGCGGTAACGCTGATGGCACCCTTCCCTCCAAGTGCCATTAACGGCAAGGTCAATGAATCATTCCCTGATAACACTGTCAAATCTGTACGTGCAATTATCTGGCTTACATAGTCCAGATTCCCGCTGGCTTCTTTAATCCCCACAATGTTGGGCAATTCTGCCAGACGACATACGGTCTCAATATTAATATTTACTGCAGTGCGTCCCGGAATATTATACAGAATTTGCGGAATATCTACTGCCTCTGCCACACGACGATAATGCTGGTATAATCCTTCCTGCGTTGGCCTGTTGTAATAAGGCGAAATCAACAACACTCCATCTGCACCATGCTCTTTGGCATTTTTAGTTAAAAACTGGGTCTCCTCAGTTGAGTTGGAGCCCGTACCTGCAATCACAGGGACTCTTCCATTGACGATTTCAACCGTGAGGCGCACCAGATAATTATGCTCTTCATAGGTAAGTGTAGCAGACTCCCCCGTTGTCCCGCACGGCACAAAACCATTTACACCTTCGCTGAGCTGCCATTCTATCAACTCAGCGTAAGCCGTCTCGTCAATCTTCCCGGCTTTAAACGGTGTAACAATAGCTACAATTGTTCCTTCAAACATCTTTTCCTCCTGTTTATATTAATAAAATACCTTTACCAGAATTAAACCCTGGGGCGGTGCCGTGAGTACCGCGGGTTCGCGTTTGCCAGTGGCAAGCATCTCGTCACATATAGCGAGCGGCAGCTTGCCCTTAGCCACTTCTACCATCAGCCCCACAATTATCCTCACCATATTGTGCAAAAACGAACGGCATTTAAAATCAATTATTATCTGGTCTTCAGACTGTTGGACTGTTAGTTCCTCCATAGTTAGCACAGTTCGGCGAGCTGTGCAGAGCTGACTGCGAAAAGCACTGAAATCGCGAGTGCCACGTAGTCGCTCGGCAATCTGGTTAATCCGTTCCAGCTTCAACGGCTGAGGAATATGCCAGAAAAAATGACGATACAGGGCAGACGGCGCTGAACGATTCAATATCTGATACCGATACCAGCGGAGTTTGGCACTTCGGCGAGCATTGAAATTTTCTGCTTCCTCCTCCACATTAACCACTACAATGTCACCCGGCAGTAAACTATTAGCACCGCGTAAAATATTCAACAATGGCAACCGTGAACTGGTCTTAAAATTAGCCACCTGACCCAGAGCATGCACCCCCGCATCTGTCCTGCCTGCGCCTATAACTTTAATTGGTTCCTGTAAAACCCGGGATAGCGCTTCCTCCACATATTGCTGAATTGTAGGTGCATTGGACTGCCTCTGCCAACCTGCATAATTCGTACCCTCATATTCCAGCACCAGCTTTATATTCCGCTCACCCTGCATCTGCCTCATCATTCGGCAAAAATTCAGCCTCTATTTATACATTTTTAAAATGGCAAACATATTCATTGCCCAAATCCCTGTCAAATTAATTTAATTTTTTTTCAAAAAAATCTGTGAAATAATAAGATAGGTGTCCCGCCTGTTTATTGGGAGATAGGCAAAATGCTAATCTTAATTTGAATGACAGGCAAGATGCCTGTCTTACTATGAATTATAGTGATGTTTCTTAGCTATAATTTCAACCAGACTATCGCCGAGTATGCCGCCATCGGAGAAATTTATTTTCCGAATACCGGCGAAAAAGAAAATAATTTTATACTTGACCCCGATTAAATGCGGTGCTGCCTTGCAGCTCAATATCTGGAAGATAAATTTCTCAAATTATTCCCACTTACGGAAAAATAATTAAATTTCATTACTATCAAAAGCAAATTTTCTGAACATTACTTAATTAAACTTATGATAAAAAATATCATTTTAAAAGGGGTTAACCTACAGTTAAAAAAAGAACCGTTAATTTTAATCTTCATTGTGGAGATTTAAGCTTCGCACTTGAAGCTGTTTTGTATTGCAACAGCGGCGAAAAAGACTAAATATGGTTATTTTACATTATTACAATTATTTTCATTGCGGGACATTTAATTTTAATTAAATGTGGCGAAATCTAATACAGGCGCGCGAACTTTTGCTTAATCTGGTCAAGCGTGACCTCAAGGCACGCTATAAAGTAACTGTGCTCGGATTTTTCTGGTCCATTGGTAAGCCGTTACTGTATATGCTGATTCTGTGGCTGGTATTTTCACGGATTGTCAAAATAGAAATTCGGGATAAGGATTTGCCCTTCGCCCTGCATTTATTGTGTGGCATCCTCCCCTGGATGTATTTAACTTCAGCACTAACAGAATCAATGCATTCGGTGCTCGCAAATGGCGAACTGGTAAAAAAAACTCGTATGCCACTGGAAGTCCTGCCTGTTAGCGCAGTTCTCTCCAATCTGGTGCATTTCATACTGGCATTACTGGTGCTACTGGGCTTCATTGTGGCGTTTGGCGTGCGGCTGACGCCCTGGGTGCTGGCACTCCCGCTGGTGATTTTGTTACAAACCTTTTTCTTATTGGGAATGGCGTTACTCCTTTCATCTCTATTCGTATTTTTTCGTGACGTCGCCTCCATCCTGGAGGTCGTGCTAGCTGGCTGGTTCTACATAACGCCCATCATCTATCCAATTTACCTGGCTGAAGAAATGTTAACTGCACGCGGAATGCACTGGGCATATGTATTGCTTATGATTAATCCTCTCAGCCCGCTGATAATTGCCTATCGGCGTGTGTGGCTGGCTTCTGCCTTCAGTCAGCCTGAAATGGACGAACGCTGGCTTCTGATTTTTCTGGCAATTGCCCTGTTAATTTCACTATTTATATATTTCATCGGGCGCAAAGTATTTAAGCATTACAGCCGTAAATTTGCTGACGAGCTATAATTTATATTTAAAAACAGGAGCTCAATAATTTGGAAGGAGATAGAAAAATGAAAAACTACAGGCAAATTGTAATCATTGTGATTTTAGTGCTTAGCGTATGGCTTGGAAGTGTATATGCTCTGAACGTAGATGGTGTGACGCCAATTAACAATCGCGACTACGGTTCAGCAATGTTGAAGTTATTGCAAAACGCACAAAAAAATATAAAGGTTATGCTATACCAGGCTAGCTTTTATAGGGATTTTCCTGACACCATCTCCAACAAATTTGTGGAAGAAATTGGACAGGCAGTTAAGCGCGGCGTCTACGTAATAGCCATTATTGATGTCTCTGACTGGAATCCCGATCGCGCAAAGTATAATAAGGAGTTTGGCGAGAAATTAATAGAGGCTGGAGCCGAAGTCTATTTAGATGACCCGACTATTGTCAGCCATCAGAAAGTGGTACTGATTGATGATTTCATTACTGTAGTGGGTTCGGTGAATTGGTCGTATTACTCCTTGGACAGAAATAATGAAGTGGCAGCCATCATCTGGTCTACAGAGGTTAATAAAGCCTACACTGATTACTTCAATAAGCGTCTGGCTGAGGCTGAGCGCTATTTACCAAAAGGGATTAAACCAAACTTAGAAATAGCTAAAAACGCTGGCTTTAATCTCCTGCCGGCAAAATCTGTCCAGCCAGCAAACGACCGCTTGTACTTTCTTGAAGTGCATCGCGCCATCAGTCAGGCAAAACAAAGAGTCTGGGTCGCGCAGATGTCTGCGTATTATTATATGATTCGCCCCAAAAACGTGCCGGCTGATGTCCCTACCACTACCACAGTTGTGCCCGCATTGACCAACCTGTTGTTGAAAGATTTAATTAAAGCCAAAGAACGAGGATTAGACGTTAAAGTAATATTAGATATGCAGAAAGATAGAGACATTGACAATATGGATTTTGCCAATCGTCTGATTGCCGCTGGCGTTCCGGTCTACTTTGATGACCCGGAGGTTACCTTGCATGCCAAAATGGTTGTCATTGACGACCATCTAACAGTAATCGGCTCCACCAACTGGACATTGAATGCACTGGAACTGGGACATGAAGCCTCTGTGGTCATAGATTCCCAGGAGGTCAATCAGGTATATTCGGCTTATTTTCAGGAACTTTTCAAAACCGCCAAACCTGTAACCGCATCTTTAGAATTTCACCCCCCCCAGCCGAAACCAGCAGAAAAAAAGATAGAGGCTGAAAATGAGCCCTGAAGTTGACATTCAGTTTTGGATGTAAAATATTATTTGTAGTTGCAGTAATGATTAATAACACTTAGACCGGGAGGAATAAAATGGGGCTTGAGTGGCACATAATTGGTGTCATTGTGGTATTTTTGATTGGTTTAGTACTGGTTCTAAAGAGCGGAAATAAATTTGGCTGGGTGTTTCTCGCCGGGGCTGCCTACTGGGTGTATTACTTATTGAAAAAATACGGAATATTCGGGGCTTGACAAGCGCACATTATTCTCGCACAAAAAAAACTTGCCAGAGTTTTCATAACGCCTGCGTTTGATTATTACAACTGAATTGCCCAATTAAATATAAGAACTAAAACTGGAACTGCTCCCTTAATTTTCAACCCAAATTTGAAGGCAAATACTCATATACTCATTCTAATGGAACTTTCTCGCCTACCTCTTCCAGCGATAATGAAACCACTTTAGATACTCCTGGGTCTTCCATTGTAACGCCATAGATAGTGTTGACCATCAGCATAGTGCGCTTATTATGCGTGATGATAATAAACTGCACGTCTCGGGTAAATTCTTTAAGTAGGTCCTTAAACTGTTCTACATTATAATCATCCAGCGGGGCGTCAATCTCGTCCAGAATACAGAAGGGCGAGGGCTTCCTTAGAAACAACGCAAACATCAGTGCAATAGCTGTGAGTGCCCTTTCCCCCCCACTTAGCAGCGCTATATGATTGGGTTTCTTGCCCGGCGGTTGTGCCATTATCTCTACTCCGGCTTCCAGAACATCCTCGCTGTCCACAAGTGTGAGTTCTGCCCTCCCCCCCCCAAATAACCGCCGGAATATCTCCATAAAATTCTGCCGAATCTCATTAAAGGCTTCATTGAATAAATTAACACACGTAGCATCAATCGTCTTAATTGTCTTCTCCAGCGAGTCTTTTGCCTCAATCAGGTCCTGTTGTTGCTGTGTCAGAAATTTGTATCGCTCTTCCTGGCGTGTGTAGTCTTCCAGAGCCTGTGGATTAATCGGACCCAGACGTTCCAGCCTCTGCCGCAATTCGCTCAGTTGATTTTGTATCTCCTCAGTGGCAGCATCCGTTGAAGTCACGCAACTGCGTAGTTCTCCCAGCCGGACACCAAATTTCTCCTTCACTTGCTGGTCAATAAAGGCTAATTGGGAAGTTAACTCGGCGCGCTTGACCTTTAAGTCGTTAATTTCATTCTCCAGCTCATTACGATCGCGCTGGAGAGTATGGATGCTCGCTTGCCATTCTTTCAAATTAACTCGCAATTTCTCCAGCTCCGTCACCTGTTCTTCAAGTCGTTTACTACAACTGGCTTCTTCACCCTGTCTGGTCTCAATCAACGCGTTGAGACTGGCAATCTCACGTTCCAGCTGGGCTTTATCTCTCTCGGCTTGTTGCAATTCTTGCTGGCGTTTAGCGGTCATTGCCTGGACTTCGGCTATTTCTATCTCAAACCTCCGCAGGCGTTCCTCTATAGCTGCTCGGCGTTCTAGGATAAGTTTTTCCGTAGCTTCTAAATTTTGCAATTCGCTCTTTGCCGTTAAAAACTGCTCTTCTGAAGACGCTGCCGATTCTATTCGTCGCTGTCTTTCCTGGTTTAAGTTTTCAATTTGCCCTGCGACCTCATTCAGGAGTTGTTGTTGCTGAGATATAACATCATTTACTTTTGCAAATTCAGCTTGCAGGTGTGTTATCTCGGTTTGTATTCCGGCTAGCTTCTTCTCCATCTCTGTCTGCTGGCGCTTCATAGCTTCCAGCTCTTTCTGCTTGAGTGATAGAGCCAGTTCCCTGCTACTTATTGCCTCCCGCAGCTGTGTCAGGGCATTAGTTATGGTCCATAACTCCGCTTTCAATTGCTCGCCTTCTTGGGCAAGCCTTTTCAGCTCTTCCTGCCTTTCACTCAGTGCGATCCGGGTTTCTTTCAGACGTCGCTGTCGCCCAATCAGCCGGCTCTGGTTACTGCCATTACCTGTTATAAACTCGCCCGCCTCACCTATATATAATTTTCCATCACGAGTTACCAGTGCGTAATCAACTATTGGCATCAGTCTCAGTGCAGTATCCTGATTTTCAACAATAAGAACTCCTTGCAATAGGGTTTCCATCACGGCTTGATATTCAGGCAGGCACTGGACAAAATCTGTTACCCAGCCAATTATTCCGGTTTCAGCCCCCCCCTCAATGGCTGGCTTTGGTAAACCAGTCTTGAGCCGGGGATTAGTTCGGGGCAAAATCACGGTGCGGAGCTTCTTCTCTTGCTGATTCAGATATTCCAGCAGCTGTTTGCCTCCCTCAACATCCGTCACCAGTACGGAGTGCAATCTCTCACTCATGGCTAATTCAATGGCTGATTCATATTCTTTATCTACCTCAATCAACTCACTTATAACATTAATCACCTGTGGTGCTTCACCATCCCTTGCTGCACGCATTATCTCACGAGTGCCTGGTGCGAGACCTTCGTAGTTTTTGAGTATCTGTTCCAGCAGCTGTTCTTCCGCTTTTAACTGCTGAATTTCTGCTTCCAGTGCCAGTTTTTTGCTCCTTAGCTGTTCCTGCGCCTCCTGCAACTGTGTATGCTGCGATAAGCATTCCTTCAGTGTCAGATTCAGCTGCGCCAGCTCCACGGTTAATTGTTCCATCTCCTTGTTCTTCAATGCCCATTCATCCCGCAGGCGGTTTAATTGTTCCACTGCCATTGATTCTTCTTTCTGTAATTCACCAGTTTTGAACTCAACCTTGTGCTTCGCCAGCTCGCCATCATAAATTGTCTGTTGCAACTTACGCTCAGTCTCCCTCAATGCCTCCAGCTCGGAACTAATTTTTGCCACTTCTTCATCTATCCCCTTTTTCTGCTGTCCCAGTTCTAACAGAGCTACTCGTTTTGCCTCCATCTTCTCTCTAAGTTCACCATGTTCCTGCTCCAGATTTCTCAGTGCTGTAATATAATTGTCTCTCTCTTGATTAAGCGAGTGTAGTTTTTGTTTTAAGATCTGCTGTTCTGAAACAAAATAATCATCACGCCGGGAAAATTCTGCCACGCGTTCCTTCAGCAACTGACATTTATTTTTCAACTGCTCAAGCTCACTCCGCAAGCCGTATACAGTAGAATGCCCTTTAGCCACGGCATTTTGTAACTGCTCAACTTTTACCTGCGCCTCCTGCCACAGCGCCTCAGTTTTAGCCAGCTTTGCATTTAACTGATGAAGTGCATCCTGCCTTTGCGCCATTTTCTGATTTAACTCTGTCAGCTGTTGCTCTACCTGGTCACCACGACGGCAGAACAGCACTTTTTCCAGCTCCAGCATTTGCTCTTTAACTTCATTATAGTAACGCGCACGATTTGCCTGACGCTTTAGCGAGTTCAACGTATGCTTAACCTCGGCAATGACGTCGCTCAATCTCAGCAGGTCCTCTGTGGTTCGTTCTAACTTCCTCAGGGCTTCGGCTTTGCGGGCTTTATATTTTGCAATACCTGCAGCTTCGTCAAAAATCTCGCGTCGTTCCTGCGGCCGGGAATTGATAATGAAATCCACCTCACCCTGTTCCATCATTGAATAAGCAGCGGTGCCAATCCCGGTGTCCATAAACAATTCCTGTATATCCTTTAGACGACAGGGCACCCGATTGATAAAATACTGACTCTCTCCATCACGAAACAGCCGTCGTGTGACCACTATCTCTTTAATCTCCACTGGTAATTGCGAGGAGCGATTATCAATCACCAGCGAGACTTGCGCCAGGTTGGCTGGTTTAATTTCGGTGGTTCCGTTAAAAATGACCTCACCCATCTTGGTGGCACGTAGACTCCGGGGGCTCTGCTCGCCAAGTACCCAGCGGACTGCATCAAAAATATTGCTCTTCCCGCAACCATTTGGACCTACGATAATCGTCACGCCAGGCGGAAATTCCAGGATTGTTTTGCGGGCAAAAGACTTAAAGCCAACTATCTCAAGCCGTTTTAAAAAGCTACCCATCTTCTTAAAATTGTTTGTCTGCTCCGCCAGTATTATATCAGATTACTACCTAATAACTAACCTTACTAAGTACAAATTAATTGCCGGGAAAACTATGACAGGCTAATCTCATCCACCACACTTGTTTTAATTTACCTATTTGGCAGTCTCAAAACTGCAAATCTTGTATAAACTGCGACCTGAATATTTAAAACTAATTCCTTTTATCTCAATTAATTATTGGGTGTCAAGCAGGGAGTTAAATTTTTTATCCATTACTCTTGGCTTCGGTGATGGGGCGAGACCGTACAGCGACTATTTTCCAACCACTACTGGTCTTGCGCAGTACATAGCTTTCTTCCATCCGCTTGGTAATATGTCCACGAGTCTCTGTTCGCAGACATACTACTTTGGCAGCATTCCGGCTTTGAGACGATTCCAGTATTTGTTCACAGGCCTGCTTTTTCTGCGCACCGTTTTCATCTGCATATATCTGCCGTCGGCGACCAACATACTCCCGCAAATCAACGCCTCCAGTCATCTCTTCTGCCAGACAATTATATTCTGTCTCAAAATCCTGGGTGTTCCAGGCTTCTATAAAAGCCTTAACTACTTGCTTGGGGGTTGCCTCAGCCAGATTGATTCTGGACGCACTCGGGGTTTCAACTTTAGCCCCATTGGAGCTGGCGCCAGCCGACACATACTCCCGTTTCCGCAACACATACTCTACTCTGCCCAGTAATGCCACCGGATCAAACGGCTTGGCAATAAAATCATCCGCCCCCAAACCCTGTCGCCAGAACTCCTCGGGCTTATCTGAATGGCGGGCAATTGCGGACATCGCCAGCACTGGAATATCTTTCATCTCCGGGTCGCGCCGCAGACGTTTAATAATTTCCATCCCTGAAATATGTGGCAACATTAAATCCACAATGACAAGGTCCGGGCGTTCGCGATAGATTAAATCCAGTCCATCCTGCCCGCTAAAAGCAGCCAAAACTTCATATCCCTTGGTTTTTAATGCCACTTTTACTATATCTACAATTTCGGGCATATCATCTATGACTACTACTCGCTTACTCATTTCCTCTCCTGAGGTTTTATATAGGTTAATTCTTAAACAAGCGCACGATCTGGCTTTATTATCCTTTAAACCAGCCTATTTATGCAACACAAATCTTTGTTACTGACATTTAATACTAATTTTATAGCAAATATCTTTAAAAGGCAACGCGTCTGTATTTTAAAATTCCAGTTTTTTCCAGTGTCGTAACCCCAGATACATAGGCAAGACTATAGTCAGAGCCTGAATTAATACAAACCCTCCAGCATATAACACAATATAAACTATTGATATTTTAAGGCGTTCCAGCTGCCCAATTGAGTATAAATATGCAGGAATGGCTTCCAGTGCAATTGTTATACCTACATAAATCAGACTTAGCAGGGCATTTATGGTACCACCCAGACCATTGGCAATCCGCGCTGGATTATCCTCTTTGAAATTGGGCATTAACGCACCCAACCCTACCGCCAGACTCGTCAGCGCAAAGGACATTATTCCAACCGTAACCACTGAAATTATAAATATGAACTTATCTACCTGCAACAATACATTAGAAAAAATCATCAGGCACTCAGTAAGGATAAAGGCAGCGGTCCAGGCTAACCAGTATTTCTCCCACACCAGTGCTGTGCGGGGTAAGGGCGAGAGTCCGATTACCCATTGTTCTTTACCCTCAAGACTTAGCATCGGATACACAAAGCGGGTCGTTAATATAGAGAGCACAAAACAGGAAGCCCCAAGATTAAAGAACGATAAAATGATTTTCCACTTTGGTATTAGCACATCTACGCCGGTGGCTTGCTGTGCTGCCGAACGCAAATTAGCCACATAAATAAATAGCAACCCAAAGAGGATAAGGAACTGGGTCCACTGTGCTGGATCGCGCCAGAAAACTCGCACATCTTTGCGGAATAGCGGTCGCAACCGTCTGGGATAGAGTGCATAGAGCAATTCAAATATGGTATAGAATGACAGCCATTTCCGGTTCACGCTTGCAAAGGTACGCGAAGCTGATTCGCGGGACAATGTCCAGCCAGTATAGTAAAGTTTTGGCACCAGCCAGCGACAGCACTCTAAGCTTACCAGTGCCGTACTGGTCAACATCAAAAACCAGTAAATAAACTGCCAGTACTGTTTATCCGCCAGTGCTATCAGACCACGTGTGAGCCAGAAATTTGGTAGTAGTGGCAATGCACCAATGTTCAAAACTGCCATTATCTGATCAAATGAAGCCGTCGGTGAGGTAAGCAATTGCTGAACCCCCATTAACTTTACCATTATTACTATTAGCGCAACTGAAATGCCTGCCAGAACAAAAGCCAGCGTCCGGCTGCGCCGCGCTGGCAAAAATGCCGAAATTAGCATCGTTAACAAGGCGCCAATCCCGGCTGGTATCAGGAGAAAAGGCACTACCAGCAAGAGACTCAAAACGTAAAAACTCAGCGCCACTCCTTTTGCCTGACCAAAGGCAATAAATATCGGCAAAGACAGGATTGCAAACGCCCAGGATGAGTAAATTATAGATTCCAGGAGCTTCACCCAGAAAATTTCATTGTGTCGCAGAGGCAAACTCATAAAAAAGTCTACTTCACGAGAGATATAACTTGTAGTGAGGGTGATGATGAGATTGCTGAAAATGAGCATAGAAAAAAATGCCAGAAATACCATCCCCAGCAGACGATACATTAATGGGAGTCCGAATATCTCCTGCCTTACCAAAAAACTGAAGAGGAAATGAAAAAATGCGGAACCACCACCAATTATCACTACCAACACTAACAGTCCAATCCCCAGGTGAATAAATAGATAATGTCGCATTGTATGCAGCTCATTATTCAGTATCCTGAACTTTGTCTTTAATATTATCGGGATGGTTGCCATTGCTTTAGTCATACTGCCTCACAATAGATAATATTTTTAACGACCAGAAGCTAAATCTCTAATATCCTCATTTTACATAGCTCAGTATTTCTATGTCTATCCTTGTGAATTTAAGGCTTTGCCCTGTGCTGGAAACTTCTTTCTTTTTTTTTACACCTTTTCGGATTTTGTTTTAAAAAACATATTTACTTTTTAACTCACAATCCTGTTCAAAAGAGAAAACTTTCACCTGTTTAACCTCAAAATCTCTCCTCCACTTAATAACAATCCTCAAGCCCCTGTTATGCTATGTAACAAACTTAAGGTAAAGTGTCCTGATTTTATGAGGTGGCAGGGAAATAACCACTTTATTCTCCAGAAACGGCAGCTTCCGTCGCCGTTGCTCGTTTAGATTGGCGAGATAAACTTCGCTGAGTGGCTTGCAAAATTCCAGTTCTCCCACCTGTTTCTCACCCGAGATGTTATATATCCGACAAATATATGCTCCCCGTGTTCTCTCTGCTTGTTTAAACGCACTGAAAATGATTACGGAATTCTCGCACCGCAGTAAACTCAGCTCAGCGGGTAGTCGTCTTGGATATGGAAACATCTTCTCCAGCGGTGGAATAAAAAAAGCATTAAGCTGTCCCGAATCTCTATCCCGTGCATACACCTGTTCCGGCTTTAAAAATGAGCAAAAATATTCCGGTGGATTAAGAAATTGGTCGCAAATACGCTTTACCTCTGCAGGGGTAGTGTCATCGCCGAGCGGAAACAGTGCATAACGAAAAACGTGCTCTCCCCGGCATTGTGCCTCGGGCGTCTTGAACTCTCTCAGCTTTCCCTTATACTGCTGACGCTCGTGGCTGAGGTCACCCACTGCTCTTAGCAACGTCAGATAAAGCGTCTGCCGCTCTTCATCATAATAATATTCTGGCAATCCATCACACAAAAGCGCCATCCCCTTCTCAGCACTACGAACCATCACAAAACCAGAATTGGGTTCACCCGCACAACCTACCGGCTCGCCCGATTGCCTTGTTCGTTCCACCACATCAAAGGGGACTTCAGCAAACACACGTGCCGTTTCAAGTTCCAGTGGAAAGCCTGCCCTCAAACGATGATTTTCTGCTTGATTATTGATGCGGGTTTGAATCTCAATTGCAGGAAAATTCTTCCGCAGTATCACTCTCGTTTCTATCTCGTGCGGGATTTTTGCTGTTGAGCGCCTCTGCTCTTCAAAATTTACACCAGCAGGAATGTTTAGTATAGTCTTAATCTT
>CAYRXI010000013.1:0-10347 GCA_964428255.1 uncultured Candidatus Sumerlaeota bacterium | reverse complement strand
TAATAACCTGCCGCAGCTCCGTGTTCTCCAATCTGGTAATCTGAGCCGCAAGTTTCCGGCTGGTGATTATTTCGTTATTCCCCGGTGGCTGGAAAATATACTCGTGTCCAGCATCTCCACTATCTTCTAAAAAATGCAGCTGCTCAAATCTATTGCCCGTTCTCTTATCCTCCAGAATAAATGTTCCATCAACATGTACTCTTACTTTTAAATACTCATTCTCCATCCACTCAGAACGTGATTCTGAATCTTTATTATTTAGAACAACTGGTAGAGTGAACTTTTCACTGCGCTTAACCACAAACGTCTTATAACCCAGAGGAGGTAGCTCCGGAAATTCAACCAACATTCGGTATTCCCGCATCGGCACTTCCACCGGTAACCGCAATGGATGTGTATGTCGCCGTAGCGCAACATCTACGCCGATAATTTTACTGCATAAGGGCTTTGCTGATTCTTCCAGTGGATATATTAGCGGTTCACCCCCAGTTTCATCCTCCACCCCAATTGGAAAAAGCACCGTTATTTCCATCACTTCCTGCCGTCGTACAATCGTGGGATTCCACACCAGCAGAATTTGTTCCGCATCTGGATACCTATTCTGGTCTACAGCCACTTGATACGCCAGCGCCTCACCAACTCGTTGTACCCAGAAGCGCACCACATCATTTACCCGATGAAAACTTGCTACCATTTGAAAATGTGTTTCGTCTATTCCACAACCGGTTATGCTGTCATGTGGTTGATTTTGCAATAACATCCGCCACACATACTGTACACTTTCCACTGGATAAGCCTGCACTCCCAGTAAATCTGCCAGCACACAAATGGGCTCAAGATAGTGCTCCAGACGTCTTGTCAAATACGCATTTTGCTGTTTAAGATATACACGTGTGCTGAGTGTTCCGCTAAGTAAGGAATCATCATCTGCATCACGTAATTCCCCATAATGGACAAGCCGTAGTTTATTCCTTTTTACTTCTTGTTCCACTTCCGCAAAGAACTTATCCATTGTACAATGCATTAACTGATGAGGAAATCCTGCCGCCTTGATTTGCTCTATTAAATCTGGTAACTCTGCCTGAATATCAAGATGGTCCACCCCATTCATCAATAGAATGGAATTTCCCACGACGCGGTTCTGATGATGTTCTATTATCAGGTTTAGTAGTCGTAAGGCAGTGTTTAGCGCTTCGGGTATTCGCTGGAGATTGTTATACCATTGCGACAAAAAATAAGTAAGACATCTACTCCCATCAGCTGCCTGCCAGAAAAAAACATTTTTCCCTGCAACGCCATTTCGCAATCCTCGTCCCACCACTGCCCACCTGATTCCATATTCCCTTAATATTTGTGGCATCTGCGAGCAATGCCCGAACTGGTCTAACAGATAACCAACATTCAGTGGCTTTACTTGCAGCTGCTCACAATCCAGCTGCCCCAGCAGAAAATTCCGCACTGTTGCTTCTCCTGATGCCAGAAATTCATCATTCTGCACATAGGCAGGACCAATCAGCAAACGCCCTGCTCTGACTAACCTCGCCAGACGTGCCCTCTCTCGCGGTTTAATTTCCAGATAATCCAGCACCGGTGCGGTCTGCCCATCCAGATGAAATGCCACAAAACGCGCATCCTGTTCCAGTGTCTCCAGCGTATGGTCAATCACGTTCAGTAGCAGCTGGCGAAAGTGCTCAAAGGAGTAATACCACTCACGATCCCAGTGCGTATGCGAAATAATATATAATTTCCAGCCTTCTCCGCCCTCTGTCTTTTGTTCCATTTCACATCCTCATATAGCCTTATTTTAGCCGTTTAAATAAAAATCAACTATATGGAGTCAGGATACAGCTCTGCAATAGCGAATATTGCTTAACTATTGCTATCGTTTTTATTTGAGTTTAATCCTGAAATTTGTTTATACAATTAATTAGTTTCTTTTTGAGGGGTACACAATGACTATTATGAAATCTGCTGGATTATTATGTGGCATATTGCTTTTAACTTCATTATGTTCTCTTGCATTATCTGAGTCTGCCTCGCCCATCCAGTCTCGCGTGATTTTTTCTACTACCTGGGGTGACCAGCCTGGCGAGTGTGGCTTGATAAATCAGCCAGAAATGGAACGCTGTGGTCCCGTCTCATTTTGTGTTGATGGCAAATCAGTATTTTTGCTGGACACCGTTAATCAGCGCATTTTGAGGGTTGACGAAAATGCCAGCCCTAAAATAATGGCAACCAATATCACCGGGTCCAATATCTGTCCTGACCGGAATGGCGGAGTCTTTGTCCTGCAGGAGGGAGTTGTCAAGCACATTGATAATAGTGGCAGAACAATCAGCAAAATTAACCTGTTGCAAAAATCCGTTCCTGCTTCTCAACTGATTGAAGGCTACGGCGTGGAAATGTTCGTGGATGCTACCGGTCACCTATGCTACCGCTCATTAAATCAGGAGGTCCGACGGCTCACCACAGTCCCCCTCCTGAAAACTACCGACGTCCCAGTTAAGCCAGAACAAAATCTGCACTATCAGATAAAACGTATGCTCAAGAATGAGATCTGGATACTGAGATTGGACCCTGACGGCAAAGCCCTGATAAGTGTGCCAGTGCGGCTGAATGACGGATATGCCGGTGTCTGTCTTTTCAAAGGTCTGGATTCCAGCGGCAATCTCTACGTTGAGATAGAAAACATACGGGAAAATAAAGCCGGTCTGGAGGTGCATTGTTATACAGCCTCCGGCAAGCAGCTCTGCGTCTTCAGATTACCCAATGACTACTTTACCACAGTGTACAAAAAAACCGAAATCTCCCCTGATGGCGCTGTGTATCAAATGCTAACTACTCCTGATGGTGTCCGCATCATCAGGTATCAACTGGAGGGCAAAGATGACTAAAAAGACGATGGTAAACTTTATGCTATTTATTTTCTTCTCAGTTTCTATACTACTCAACGCCCAGGATTATTACCCCTATGATGGTCAGGTAAATTACGATGTAAAGCGCGACCGTATAATTGCCATTTCTGAAGACTATGCTACCTTAAACTACTATTGTGGTCCCGACAATGTTATCCCCCAATGCACCGGTGTTACGGTGCCAGATACCGTTGTTGGCTGGAAAACCGGCACAAAATATTGCTGGGGCGGAGAAAATACCACCAAACAATATCTGCAGGGATTGGCGGTCCCGCTCTCTGCCGGTAATAAGGACACCAGCAGCAGTTCTTCTTACGGCAAATGCGCTGTCGGTGCCGACTGCTCAGGAATGGCATCCAATGCGTGGACCTCACCCCGCCGGTCAACTTCTACATTTCCCGGAATTAGTGTTAATATATTATGGGAAAACCTACGTATGGGCGACTGCACTAATTACCCCGCCTCGCATATCCGCATTTTTGACTATTACGTCAGCAATAGCGGACAGCTGATGTTCTATGAATCTACCGCTGGCACCGGACAATGGAAGGCTCTGCACCGCCCGCTGCCACGCGACAACAATTATCAGCCCATTCGCTACAATAATCCCTCTGGCCAAAAAGTTTACGATTTCCCCGAGCCGACCATAACCTATATCAAACAAACAGGCATTGAGCGCGTGGAAGTTCGCTGGGATGGTCAGGCAGATACTGGCTTTCGCTTATATCAAAGCACAGGCGGCACCAACTGGACCTTAATTCGCAATGAATCAATGCTCACCCCTCCAATGCGGCATTGCGAAGTCTCTGGCCTTATCCCCGATAAAACTTACTTTTATAAAATGACCGCAGTTAATACTGGCGGTGAAACAATTGACTCAGCAGTCGTCCCTTATCGCTACGATGGCTATTCGCCACAAGTTCTTCTGGTAGATGGCGCTGACCGCTATCGCGTTCAGTTTAATGCTAATCACAACTTTCTCACCCGTGTGGGAACCGCACTGGCAACTCGTGGCATCGGCTTTGATTTTTGTAGTAATGAAGCAATTGTTGACGAACAAATTTCCCTTAATAATTATAGGGCTGTAGTCTGGACCCTGGCTGAAGAAGCCACTTTTGACGAAACCTTTTCCTGGCCCGAGCAAATGCATCTGACCAATTTCCTTCAATCCGGTGGCTGTCTCTTTGTCTCCGGCAGTGAAATCGCCTGGGACCTGGATCTCAAAGCCAATGATACCACTTACAAAAATGGACACGTCAACGACAGACCATTTTACAACAACTATTTACTGGCTTCGTATATTGCAGATGACGCTAACTCTTATCGCGTCCAGGGTCTCTCCGGTTCAATCTTTCAAGGACTGGATTTCTATTTTGATAATGGAACGCGGGGCACCTATGACGTTAAATATCCCGATGTTATCCAACCTTATAATGGCGGACTCGCTGGCTTGAATTACGTTGGTGGCACAGGCGGTGTTGCCTGCGTCTATGGCTCGCTCGTCTCTAACAGTAAAATAGTCAATATGGGATTTGGCTTTGAGACAATCTATCCCGATACAGCTCGTACTTCAGTGATGAGCGCCATCTTCAAGTATTTTGACATTCAGGTTAGACCTCCTACAATCAAATCTGTTATCCAGACCGCCGTCAATGCTGTAACCATAACCTGGGAAGGACATGCCAGTACTGGCTTTCGCCTCTTCCAGAAAACTGGCGATGGCACCTGGACTCTAATAAAAAACGAAACCGTACTCGGTCCTGATTCACGTTCCACACAGGTCTCTGGCTTAAGTCCTTTCACCCGCTATGCCTTCAAACTCAAGGCAGTAAATTCCAGCGGTGCCAGCGCAGACTCAGACGTGTTGTGCTGTGCCTTAAGCCCTTCAGGTCCATCTATTATTATCGTTGACGGCTATGACCGCTGGAATGCACAGGCTCAAAGCGGGGGTAATAATCATACCCTGATTGAAAAGTTCGCCGACTCGCTCTCCGCCAATAATGCCAGCTATAACTCCTGCACCAACGAGGCAATAACTGAAGGCTTTGTCTCCCTCTCAAATTACAACATTGTCATCTGGATGTGCGGCGAGGAAGCTACTGAAAGCGAAACCTTTAGCGAAGCAGAACAACTTCTGTTGCAAAATTTCCTGGAGGCAGGCGGTAAATTATTTGTCTCCGGAGCTGAGATTGGCTGGGATCTCGTCTTTAAAGGCGGCTCTGCCAATGAGTATTCAAACGGCTCTCCTAATGATACTCCATTCTTCCGTAATTATTTAAAAGCCGACTATGTCGCAGATGATGCTAATACTTATAATGTGCGCGGCGTTAGCGGCTCTATCTTCGCCGGTCTCTCCTTCTCCTTTGATGACGGCACCCGCGGTATCTATAATGCCGAATATCCTGACGTCATATCTCCTTATGGCGGCAGCTCTGCCTGTCTCTATTACGGAACTTCTGGCACCAATGTGGCTGGTGTAGTGTACTCCGGACCATTTGGGTCCGGTACTGCAGAAGGCAAGGTTATTCTCATTGGCTTTCCCTTTGAGACCATCTATGATTTTACCGCACGCACCAGTGTTATGCAAAGAATCCTTAACTTCTTCAGCTCTGCCCAACCCTCACCTACTATTACTCCTTCACCTATACTTACACCAACGCCCACTACCACTCCTTCACCCACGCCCACTCCAACTCCTATTCAGGTCATCAGCTACGATTTTGAAATTGACACTGACGGCTGGACCTTTACACCAATTGCTATTAACACCTATGACATTAAATGCACTGGCGCGACTTCGGTTTTTGATGGCCACCGCATCGGTATAACCACAGATAATAACACCAACCGTTTTGGCTGGTGGTCAGCACCCTCTGCCATCCCCTCAGACCCTAATCGGCTATTCAAATTCGCCTGGAAGGTCAATACCAGTCAATCTGTGGACTACGCCGTCCCGGTTTTCCGCTTCCGGATTAATGAGGTGACCAATAGTTCATATTCTTTGGAGATGATTCAAACCTCAGTCAATGGCTCCGGTTCTCCGCCAACTACCGGCGAACGCACTTATAATCAATATGTAAGACCGCTAGCTGCTGGTGACCTGCTACCTACCTTTGACGTCTACGACTTTGACCCCGTTGACTATGGCACTGTCTATCTTACTCAACTGGACGTAACCAAGACTAACATCCCCACCACCGACTGGAGTACACTGGAGGTCCCCGGCTTTATGAATTGGTCTTTCGTCAATGGTCCGGGCATCTATAATAATGCTGCCACCAGCGGTCAATCTGCCAGCAGTCTACAAATTGGCTTTGACATATCCGAAGACAGAGGCTTTGCTTACTGGGTCAGCCCCGGTATGTACTGGGCTCCCGGCAAACTACACCGCGCAATCTTCACCCTCAGCAGTGCCTCTGGACCCAACACTTTCCTCGGAGCTGTAGGTGCTGGCAGCGCTGATTACAACTGGTTTCTACGCTGCCGATACTATGCGCCCATTGTGCCTGACGCTGATGGCAACAACTACACCATCTTCTTTGAAACCACTACCGGACCACAGTTTTATCTGGTCTACGAAGGGATGGACTTTGAGAACACGCGTGGCGGCATCAATGTCCTGACTAACGTGCTTCTTGAAGAGCGCAACATTATGCCTTAACAAATCTTATCTCTTTATTTATTAGGAGAATCGCATAAAAGAAAGTAACGGTTAACCTTTTAAGCTAATTCTACCACAAAGGTGGATTATATGGTTTTGTTAATGGATGGCCATCAAGTGGTGGAGTTATTTTGCTTATGTCTACGCCAAATCTATCCAGAATTGTCGGAGTAATGTCCACACGCAATCCCCGCCGCATTACTTTCGGGTCATTAGTCGCCAGATATACATAGGGCGCATCGCGATGTCCGGTTTGTCCTTCGTCAAATCCATGGTCAGCCGTTACGTAAATCAGTGTCTTATCGTAAAGTTTTAATTCCTTGAGTTTCTTCATTATTTCCCCTGTCCACTTATCGGCAGAGATGAGCGCATCATTGTATTCTTTGGAATTTTCACCAAATTTATGTCCGGCATGGTCTACCTCGGCAAAATGCACAAAAAAGAAAAATGGTTTATCTTTATAATGTTCCAGCAAACTTAATGTTTTACTTCCCACTCGCTCATCGGTCATCAAGCCATTGATAAATACATCCATATTCTCTCTGGTGTAGTAATAGGGTTTGCCGGGAATGAGTTTGTATTGTTTACCTTTTTCCTCAACCACTTTCCCTTCCATCGCCATTAGCCTCTGAAGCTGCCTTTGTGCACGTTGTGCCTGTTTAGCTGGTTGTGCCTTTTTGCCTTTTCCCTGAGCTACTTTGGGTATTAGCACTTTTTGCGGTCCCTCACAGTCAACATGCCCCTTTTTCCCGATTACAGCTACCGTCACAAAGTTATTTTTCCCCAAATGCTCTTCCAGCCGTTCAAAAATAGTGTAACCGCGTGGAATAGGCTGAAAGCGGGCATTGCTATAAACTCCTGTAATCTCTGGCTCATAGCCGGTCAGTATTTGTGTCCACCCGGCTTTTGTATCTGTGACACGGGTTATGTCAATCGCTACCAGTGCTCCTTCACTCGCAAGCTGTTTAAGGTTAGGCAATTCACCACGACTCAAACACTCTTTGACGTGATTGCGTTGAGCTCCATCCCAGCCAATGAGGATGACATTCCGGGGTGGTTTCTCTGTTTCTTGCTGACTAAATGCAACAGGAAATAAACAGATTATGCCCACTACTAACGTTACTAAAACAACCATTCTCATTTCTTTCTCCTCCTCATAAAAAATATTCTCAATAGAACTTAAAGCAAAATTAAAGCCAGAAGTTAGATTCGGCTAAGTTTATTGTAACTGCAACAATCTCAGTTACATCTTGCAAAAATCAGTATTTAGCAAAGATTCCTTGACCGTTTCACTTTACCATTTGGAATTCACCTGCACGTATAGGTAAAATTTTTCATAATAATCCCCAAACTGCCGAAAAAATCTTTATGTCATTGGACTGCGTAGAAAAGAGAAGAATATTTGCTCTTATGAAGAAAAGTTGGACTAAAGCTCTATCATAATCGTTGGTTCACGCAAGTCCTCTTTGCTAGTGACCTCTCCGCCTGAATCAATTAAGTCCTTACCTACCGCATATATAATCCTTTTATCCCGCGAATAACGCAATGGCTTACCATCAAAGGGGTCAACTGGCACCATTGATAAATATTCCGGTACTAATTGGTCTAATGTATCAGGAAGTGTTCCATTCCTTATCTTATACGCTTTTAAAGCCAAGAGGGTGGCAATGGCTGAGACTTCAAAGTCTTCTCTGCATTTTTGCAAAAGCATGCCCTCATAGCTTGATACCGTAATGCTGCTAAAAATCTTACCTAAACTGTTCTCAGTTAGAAAAAGCCAGAATTTGTGGGGTTTTCTATAAGAATTTGGGTCTTCAGTAATTTTCATTTTTGCAAAAGGATAAGATATATTACTGATAATAATTCTGAATCTTTCACCAATAATTCGTTTAGTTTTATTTGGTTTGAAAAAATAGCCGGGAACCTTTTTCTGCTTACTTTTTGACACCGTTGTCTTGTCCGAAGAATCCGCCTCTTCCATAGAGAAGTGCACGATCATGTCATTGTCTACCATTTTGCATACCATCATATATTCCCACTTAGCTGACTTGATTAATCCTTCTTCATTAGCTCTAAATTTGCTGATAGCAACTGAATATTCCATCATTTTTTCTTCTGGTAGGTTGGTTTCTTTCGCCATCTGCCTTATGGCTTTAAGTCCAAATCCTTTAATGGCACTGCCAATAAAATAGACGACAATGCAATCCGGCGCCCACTCAATTAAATGCCCCAGCTTGAGTAATTTAACTGCTTCATCAAATGCTTCCTGCTCTTTTCCCTGTTTACATAAATATATGGCTTTAATTAGCATTAGCAAAGCAAGATCTCTACAGCTGGAGTATTGAATTCTTTTACCCAATTCATACTCGGTGGCTAAAGGCGTCTGAAAAGCAGAACATTTAAGGGCTTCATCAAGCAGGTTAAAACTCTCCTCATTCTTGTCTATCAGGTTAGCCACCAGTTTTAAATCCCAATCCTTCCCGTCCAGATTTCTGCTTAGCGCTGATATTTGTTCTTTATCCTGGCTGGACTTTTCAACAGCCTGCATTAAATAGGTATAGGCATTTTCCCGCTCAGAAATGGCAGAAACCTCAAGACGCAAATCCGCATCCCGTGGCGGTGGCTCATCCTCCCCAAGTTGACTCATCACTATGTAAATGCATAAAATTAAAACAATGATTACAACGCCGATAAATAAAATTATCTTTTTCATTTAAATAACTTCACTATTTTTATTTTTTAGGAATAAAACTTTACTGGTTTGTCTCAGCAGAACTTTGGGGATTAAAATCGGCGTCATAGGCGAGAAGTCGCTGGCATTTGTCGCAAAAGACAAGTTCTTCGCCGAGGTGTATTTGTACCAGACGATGCGGGGTAATCTGCATAAAACAGCCCTTACAGGAGCTATGCACTACTGGCACCACCATATCACCCAAATAAAGTTCGTGAAAGGTGTGATAAAACTCTTTTAATTTCTCTGGCAATTGCGCCACCAGGGAATCACGCCTTGCCAGAAGTTCCGCATATTGGCTTTTTTTCGCCTCTATCTCTCTCTCAATTCTGGCTTTTTCTTCTGCAGCTTTTTTATTTTCGGTTTCTATCCGGGCTGTCTGGTCAGCTAGCTGCTTTTTTATCCCGTCTTCTTCCTCTAAAAGTAATATGATAGTTTCTTCCAGCTTATCAATTTCTTGCTCAACCTGGTCAATCTCGTGTTGTAAAGCACGGTATGCCTCGTTTGTCTTAACTTCTATTTCCTGGGCATGCAATTTTTTTAACTGCTGTTCTTTAGATTTTAGCTCGAGCTCCGCTTGATGGCGCCGTTTAAGCAATTCTTCTTTCTTCTTTTTTAAAGCTTCTATTTTTTGTTGCTCCTGGTTGACCAGTGTTTCTAATTGAGCAATTTTGCCCGGCAGGGAGTTTATCGTTTTTTTCAATTCCACGCTTGCCTTGTCCAGTTCCTGTATCTGGATTAATAACTGGACTTCAGGCTTTAATTTCGCTCTATAAGTGGTGGTATCGGTTGCAGCTTGTTTGGACTCATATTTTGTATTGTTGTTATTCATTTTTTTGAGGCACTCCAGCCACCGAGGCTGTCGGTGCTGTGGCTGGTGACTCTGAACCGGATTTTATTTCAAAAACGCCCATCCGGCGATATTTTTCAAATCGTTCCTGCAGAAGCTGCTCGGGCGTTTTACTCAACAGCTGCTTTAAATGTCGGAGAATTGCCTCACGTACATTCTTATAAGCCGTCTCCGGGTCACGGTGTGCACC
>CAYRXI010000012.1:36487-41678 GCA_964428255.1 uncultured Candidatus Sumerlaeota bacterium | reverse complement strand
AGACGCAGAGGGAAACTAAGCGCTGAAGAACGGATTAAACGTCAGGAATTAGTCTTTTAAGTTCGTCTGGATGGCGTCTATGGACAGCGGTGGCAGAATGAGAGTGTGCCTTCAGTAATTAAGCGCAAGTTTGGAGATACAATACGCAGTATTCTGGAGTCTCGTAAAAAGATTGAGGCATTGCTCAAGGGGTTAGTATATAACCTCTATCGTCTATTTTTACCCTTTTATGTCAAAGAACAATTGTTAACCAACGTCGTTTTTCTTATGAACAAATATTAACTTTGCAACAAAGCAGCTTGATTAAGATAACTATAAGCAATAAACTAATCTGGTTATAAATTATAGTAAATAAGATGGAGCATAAGCAAATATTAGCTGTCAGTGATAGTTCTATTATCTTTGCTTATCTTGCCTTGAGATGTAGCAATGCGCGGTTTAACCATTTGGCTCAGTGTCTGAAGATAGAGAATTTATTATGGGAGGAATTTTTACAGCTGACGCCTGAGACCAGGATTAAAAGGTTTCCTTTTTTACCAGGCGAATCGTATAAAAAGTTAACACAAGCATTAAAGCAACCGGAACCAATCTACCAGCTTCTTCAGCGGATGCAGAGAGAAGGGATTTCAGTGCTATTAAAAGATGAACGAAGATACCCCAGCCGGCTACGAGAGGAGCTGGGAGCAAATGCCCCCCCTTTGTTGTTTTATCGGGGTAACCCCGATTGTCTGGAGCGGAAGCAGGTGGCAATTGTGGGAACCAGACGAGCATCGCCTGCAGGCTTAAATGCAACGAAGAATTATGCCACCCTGTTAGCAAAGCAGGGAATAAACATCATATCTGGCGGTGCACAGGGGATTGACCTGGCCGCGCAACTTGCAGCACTTCGTGCCGGTGGCACCACCATAATGGTGATACCGCAAGGACTACTCACCTACAGATTACCTGATATACTGGAGTCGGTTTTTGACGATAAACGAGCAACGATACTATCAGTCTTCAGTCCGGATGAGCCATTTCAAAAACGATATGCGGTTTTTCGGAATAGTGTGGTTGCTGCAATCGCTGATGCGGTTCTGGTGCCAGAAACACCGTTGCGCAGCGGTACAGCGTATGTTATCAAGCACATTCTGGCACACCAGCGCCCATTGTTTACAATTATATATCCAGAACCAGTGCCGGAGTCTGCTATTGGTAATCGAACATTACTCAGTTTTGGAGCAGTGGCTTTACCGCCACAAATTTCCTCAGCCGACGGGACGATAAAGAAGTTTTTGCAAGTGAGGAGGAAATAAGTAGAATTTTTATTATTTAAAAAATGAAGGTACAGGTAAAATACTGTGAGAAATTAAGCGGAGTGGTTCAAGCACCTCCGTCTAAGAATTATACGACGCGCTATATCCTGGCAGCCTGTCTGGCAGAGGGTACCAGTATTGTATATAATGCTTCGCGGAACGATGATGCAAGGGCATTAATAGAATGTTGCAGGCAGCTTGGTGCAGAGATAAATGAGTCGGGCGAGAAATTGGTGATTCGGGGCTTCGGCAGAAAACCGCGTACGCCCGAACAGCCACTTAATCCGCACAATGCAGGTGCAGTGTTGCGATTTTTGCTGGGGATTGGTGCCTTACTGCCGGAAGTTGAGTTCGTCACAGATTTTCCTGACTCGCTGGGGCGAAGGCCAAATCAGCCGTTGCTGGAGGCACTGGCACAACTAGGTGTGCGGAGTGAATCAAAAGCCGGATGTTTACCCATAACCCTCTATGGGGGAAAGGTACGCGGTGGAAAGGTGACGGTGTCCGGGAAAATCAGCTCTCAATTTATAAGTTCGCTATTGTTTCTGGCGCCACTAATTGGGGAGAGTGTGGAGATAGAGATTGTGGATGAGTTAAAGTCAGCACCGGCTATACGTCAGACACTTGAAGTATTGAACAAGGCGGGTGTAATAGTTGAAAGCACAGAAGACCTGAGAAAATTTTATATTGCTGGTGGGCAAAGCTACCGTGCAGGTGAGTTTTACGTTAATGGCGATTATCCGGGCGCAGCGGCGTTGCTGAGTGCTGCTGCAGTATGTCCCGAGTCAGATGTAACGGTTACTGGTTTATATAAAGATGAGCAGGGTGAGAGAGCGGCAGTTGGAGTGCTAAGAGAGATGGGGGCGGAAATAGAGCAGGGAGTGGATTATGTACGTGTGCGAGGAGTCGCGCCCTTACGCGGTGTTGAATTTGATGGCGATAAAGCGACTGACGCAGTGCTGGCAATGGTAGGGGCGGCATGCTTTACTGCAGGAAGAAGCCGATTTTACAACGTGGAAAATCTGCGATATAAAGAATGTAATCGCATTGATGACCCAGTGCGCGAACTGAAAAAAATCGGGGTGGCAGTTGAAGGAAGACAAAGTGAAATAATTGTTAACGGGAATCCAGCAGGGTATGACGGTGGAATTGAAGTTAGTTCGTGCGAAGACCATCGAGTTATTATGTTACTAACTATAGTGGGTTTGCGTTGTCGCCATGGCTTGACTATTCTTAATGCAGAACACATCAGTAAATCTTATCCAGAGTTTTTTGCCCATCTAAGTGCACTGGGGGCAAAGATTGAAAAGATAAATTAAGAACGGGAGGTAAATAAAGATGTTTGGCAATTTTGATTTAAGAATTAAGCTGGGTTTAGTTATCCTGTGGAGTATGGTGGTGAGTATATTCGGCCAGATAAACTGGCAGGCGGATTTGCAACAAACGCAGGCACTGGCAACATCCCAGCAAAAGCCGGCGTTGCTCTATTTTTATACTCCGGTCGCAGAGGACTGCAAAAAATTTGAGCGGGAGACACTGAGTAATCCCCAGGTAGCAAATTTGTTGAACTCTAATTTCATTTCTCTGCGGGTGAACGCTCAGCAAGACCAGAAGATCTTGCTGCAGTATGGGGTGTATCGTGTGCCTACAGTTATAATTTTAGAGCCTTCAGGAAAAGAAGTGATGCGCCTGATTACGTTTTATCCGCCAGATAAACTGATAAACTCTTTAAATCAATTTAAAGCCCAAATGTCTTTGCAGTCACAGGAAACACCGGCACTAGCAATGCCCACGCCTGTAAAGCCAGCTCAAGCCATTTTTTATGATTCCTTTGAAAGTTTGTATGGATGGACAAGTGACCGCACCAAAGGTCTGGCACAGGTTTCTCTCGTAAAAGGAGTTCAGGGAAATGCAATTAAACTGGAATATGAATTACCACGTGACGAGTACAGTTACGTGCAGCTGTATCGCATGCTTAAACCAAAAGGACGTTTAAAGTTGCCAGAGAAATATACGTTGACCTTTTATATGTCAGGAACTGGCGGAGTAAATGATTTTGCCCTGAAATTTGAAGACGATGATGGTACTAATTTTGGCACCATCATTCCCACACCTGTAGATGGTCAATGGAGAAAGTATGTGTTTACTTCGGATGAAATAAAGTATTTATGGGGGGGGAAAAACAAAGAACTGGAGTCATTTTCAGTTTTATGGCTGGCAGTAAGCTCCGTAGACGCGATAAAAAAAGACGTGGTTGGTGGTGAAAAAGGCGTAATAATGGTGGATGAGCTGAGCATTGTTCCCGGCATTCAGCGCTAGGTTATTGCTGAAGGACAAAATCTAAAGTAATCAAAATGTTCTTAAAAGCAAAATGGGAGAAGGAATACCATCCTTCTCCCGTTGTCTAATATTGCGAGGATTGACAATTATTCGGTTGTTTCACAGGAAGAGGGGGTTGCGGCAGGACGAATTATATTACGTAAGCCAGAGAGCGGCATTTCAACGTCAACTTCTACAGTTCCATCCGGCAATTCCCGAACCATAGTTTTCCTGGCGCCTTTAATCCAGCCTTCAAATTTTGTACGAATTTCGTCGTTCTGAGTCACAAAATCTTTAACCGTGGTGTTAGAGTTAATGTACACACCTTTAATGTTTTCACCAAGCAAACGCACTGCATCCATATAAGCAGCACGTTCAGCCATTACTCGCCGTTGAGCCGGGTCTGTTATGTCAGCGGGAGGCACTCCTTTGCCAGTAGCGCTAATTATCAGGTCTTCCCACTCTTCTTCTTCAGGAGTTGGCGCTGGAGTTGGGGTAGGTTCCTCCACTGGATTAAGCACGCCGACGCCAATTACACGAATACGGTCAGAGGGATAAGAGAAAGTACGACGCAGTGCCTTGTGCAGGTCGCGGATTCTTAGTTCCATTCGCACCTTGCAGGTTCCATCTTCCAGATATTCAGTGTCTACGATACGTGCTCCACGGATAACAGCTTTCACACGGGAATTTATTTCGTCATTCTCGGTGATAAAATTTCTCACCGTGGTTCGGGAATCAAGTTGAATGCCATTTACAATTTCAGCCAGTTGCCGATAACCAACAGCGATTGCGGCACGGCGAGCCATAGCTTTTGCCTGGGCTTCAGTGGCGACTTTTTTTGGTGACTCCTGAGCAAAACCGGTAGTTAAAATGAAAAGCAGAAAACCAAGAACTAATAGCTTTACAACTTTACTTTTCTTGTGCTTACACATCATATACTCACTCCTTTCTAAAGTTAAGAGTTATCTAACAAGATTTCTTATCCTATTCATATCTATGCGCATTTTGACTTCATAACTCCCATCCGGAAGGGCTTCTTCATCAATAATTTGTGCGCCTCGTATCACACCCATAACTTTTGAGCGAATGGCGTCATTTTCGGTGATAAAGTCTCTAACAGTGGTTTGAGAGTCAATTTGAACACCTTTGGCGGCTTCCAGCAATTGACGCCAGGCATCTTCCATTGCAGCTCGACGTGCCATCAGCCGGCGTTGTGCGGGATTAAGACTTTCGTCTGCCATTCCGGTACCGGTCACAGTATACCAGGCAGGTGGTTTAGCACAACTGAAGAAAAAGATTATAACCAGGACCGAGCTCAAAATTACTAAATAAATTGGAATATAGCGTCGCAGAAATCGGTTCATAGTACATGCCTCCTTTTCTACAAGAAAATTCACAAAAAAAGACAATCATACTTGACAGAAGGTTTGATATTATACAAAATTTATATAAAATTTATATATAATTTCACTAATAAAGGAGCTGAAACAAAAATGGGGTCTAAAGTCATTAACATTTCATTACCCGAATCCTTACTCTCAATGATAGATTCAGTGGCTACTAAGGAGAGCAGAACT
>CAYRXI010000012.1:35441-36382 GCA_964428255.1 uncultured Candidatus Sumerlaeota bacterium | reverse complement strand
AGCGGAGCGGAGTGGAGGTAGAGGTAAAATTACAATGAAGGCACGTCGTGCCATTCGGCGTGTGAAACGAAGTATGCGTCATAAAAAAACTGGCGCAGAACATTTGCGTGACGAGACAACAAAATAGACAAAGTTTTTTAAGAGGAGAATTATTACTATGAGACAAGAAGCAGCTACACTCAAAGGAGTAAATAAGTTACTGGAGAAGTGTTATAAATTTAATAAAATAGAACCCCTCAAACAACAAGGACTTTATCCGTATTTTCGCGTGATTGAATCTGCTCAGGATACCGAGGTTATTTGTAATGGAAGAAAAATGCTAATGCTGGGTTCTAATAGTTATATGGGGTTAACAAACGACCCACGGATAAAGGAGGCAGCAATTAAAGCCATTCAGAAGTACGGTACAGGTTGCGCAGGCTCCCGCTTTTTAAATGGAACGCTGGACATCCATATTGAGCTGGAACGTCGGCTGGCAGAGTTTGTGGAGAAAGAAGAAGCTATTGCGTTTACCACCGGCTTTCAGGTGAATTTAGGCACAATAAGTGCCCTGGTTGGTAAGAACGATTACGTAATAATAGACAAGACCGACCACGCCTCCATTATTGATGGCACGCGGTTATCACAGGGTAAGGTATTGCAGTTCGATCACAACGATATTAATGACCTGGAGAACGTGCTGGCGCAGACAGAGGACAATAAGGGACGGCTCATTGTGGTAGATGGTATTTACAGTATGGAGGGCGACATTGCGCCGTTGCCAGAGATTTGCAATCTGGCGAAGAAGTATAATGCGGTAGTAATGGTAGATGACGCCCACTCCATCGGTGTTCTGGGGAAATGGGGCAACGGAACGGCGTCGCATTTTAACCTGGTGGAGGAAGTAGACCTGATAATGGGAACGTTCAGCAAGTCATTGGCTTCTATTGGCGGCTGGATAG
>CAYRXI010000012.1:34751-35295 GCA_964428255.1 uncultured Candidatus Sumerlaeota bacterium | reverse complement strand
CCCCCAATGCAGCGGCTGCTCTGGCGGCACTGGACATAATTATTAATGAACCCGAACGGCGTGAACGTCTCTGGGAGAATACCCGCTATATGTTAAGCCAGCTAAAAACACTGGGCTTTGACACAGGAAAAGCCGAAACGCCGATAATCCCGGTGATTGTTGGCGATGTTATGGGCGTATTTTATTTCTGGAAGCAGCTTCACGACAATGGCGTATTTGTCAATCCAGTAATACCTCCTGCAGTACCGCTCAGTAAGTCATTGGTAAGAATTAGCGTCACCGCAGCTCACACCAGGGAGCAACTGGACTTTGCGCTGGAAAACCTTGAACAAGCTGGTAGAGCAATTGGCTTGATTGGTGGATAAGAGCGCAATTCAGCCGAGAAAAATTTTTAAAATTGTGGAGGTTATTATGCACCGACTTGGCAAAATGAGTTTAATGATTATTCTGATATTTGCCTTTTTCAGCTGCAAAATGGTTAAACATCCAATTATGCATCCAAAGGTAATGACAGGATTGGATGTTCTGGAACAGGAAAACTTTA
>CAYRXI010000012.1:5707-34741 GCA_964428255.1 uncultured Candidatus Sumerlaeota bacterium | reverse complement strand
AAAGGCTTAAATGTGGGTTTAATCACCAATCACTCCGCACTGAATCATAAAGGCGAACATATACTGGATATAATGGTGAAGAGTGAGAATGTAAGATTAGTTGCCCTTTTTGCTCCAGAGCATGGCTTACGGGGAACTGCCGACGAGAAAATCACAGATGGTAAAGATGAACGCACAGGCTTACCGGTTTATAGTCTGTACGATAGAGCCCGCGACCATCGCCCGCAGCCGGAAATGCTCAAAGATGTAGACCTTCTGGTGTTTGATATTCAGGATATTGGCGCACGATTTTATACATACATTTCTACCTTAGCCATCTGTATGGAAGAAGCCAAAAAGCACAACAAGAAGTTTATGGTTCTTGACCGTCCCAATCCGATTGGTGGCATAAAGGTTGACGGACCGATTCAGGACAGGGAACAGCTTCGCAAATTTACGAGTTATTTCCCTCTGCCTGTAATGCATGGGATGACAATTGGCGAGCTGGCAAAGCTATATAATGAGGAATATGGGATACAATGCGACCTGGAAGTGGTAGAAATGAAAGGGTGGAGGCGGACGATGTATTTTGACGAGACCGGGTTGCCCTGGGTTAATCCGTCACCGAATATCCGTAATGTGACTCAGGCAATTCTTTATCCGGGTGTAGCGTTGACCGAGGGCTCAAATGTCAGTGTGGGAAGAGGCACGGATACACCCTTTGAAGTATTTGGTGCTCCCTGGATTAACGCTGTTGAATTGACAAATGAGTTAAATGGACGTAATCTGCCCGGAGTTAAATTTGACCCAGTCTCATTTACACCACAAAAGACAGTTCACGTATATCAAGGACAACTGTGCCATGGTTGCCGTATTACTATTACTGACCGAGATGAATTTATGCCGGTAATTACCGGGCTTAATATTCTGGATGCTATTTATAAGCTGTATTCGGACAAATACGAGATTGACCGAAATGTCGGATTAATTGGCAAAAAACAAGTGCTGGAGATGATTAAACAACGCACGCCGCTGGAGAAGATTGTGCAAAGCTGGCAAAATGAATTACAGGACTTTGCCAAAGTCCGTGCTCAGTATCTTATTTATAGGTGAGACTGCAGGAGAAAATCTAGAGTTTATTCTGCGCGTTTTGGTTTAGGTAGAGAAAAATAGAAAGTTGCTCCTTCATTAACCTTGCTTTCTGCCCAAACTTTTCCTCCATGACGATGGATTATCCGTTTTACCAGCGCCAGCCCAACACCAGTGCCTTCAAATTCTTCTCCACGGTGCAAACGCTGGAAGACATTAAACAACTTATCGGCATCTTTCATATTAAAGCCAATACCGTTGTCTTTAACGTAGTACACATTTTGTTCTTCTTCACTCCAGCCACCGACTTCAATCAGGGCGGTTTCTTTTTTACTAGTGAATTTAATGGCATTGGAGAAAAGATTGCAAAAGACCTCACGTATCATTGTGCGGTCAGCCAGTGCGGGTGGTAAAGGAGTTAGCTTAAACTGCAAGTTACGTTCCGAATTAAGGGACTTGAGCTCCAGAAAAACGGTCTTTGCAAGGTTGGTCATATCTAATTCAGTAAACTTTAATTCCTGACGGTCCAGATGAGATAATGCCAGCAAATTATCAATTAGTTGTTTCATTAGCTTGGTTTGAGCAGTAATAGTTTGGACAAGCTGGTGGCCAGTTACTCCTAATTTGTCTTCATATTTCTTTAGCAGTTGGGTTGCTATATTAGAGATTATCTGTAGCGGAGCACGCAGATCGTGGGAGGCAGAGTAGCTAAACGCTTCCAGCTCTTTGTTAATAGCATTTAGTGCTTCCAGGCGTTCAGCTAATTCCTGATTAAGCTGCTTTAGTTTTGCCTCAGATTGTTTGTGTTGCGTTATGTCTTTAATTATAGTGACAATAAACAGGACCTTGCCATTATCAATAATCGGGATTTTCCGTGTTTCTGTAACAAAGTCCTTGTTACCAACGCGGGTCTCTTCCTCAGTAATCATTACTTTACCGGTTTTAAAAACTTCCAGATATTCCTCCCGCACTTTATTCAGCAGAAAAGGAAAAACCTCAAAGATGGTTTTGCCAAAGACTTTGGTATCAAGCCCCAGTTGTTTGTTCCAGTCTTTAAATGCCTCATTAAAAAGAACAATTCTAAAGTCAGTATCAATAACATGAACTGCATCAGGGAGTGAATTCAGCGTGGAACGATAACGTTCTTCACTTTGTCGGAGGTGATTTTCCAGCTGAACCCTGCGCAAGGCATTCCCACACTGGTCGGCGAAGGTTTGCAAGAGATGCAGATCGCTATGGCTATATAAGTTAGGAGTGTAGCTCTGGGCAGACAGAATCCCGATAATACGGTCTTCAGCACGAATGGGGACAAACATAAGAGAACGGGAGAGGCGTTCAGTGCAACCAAACCGCTGTAGCTTGCTATCTGATGGTTCTTCTTGCCGATTTAACAGATATTGTTTTCCTCGCAAGACCTTGATGACGGAGGGATCAATCTCTAACACAGAAGGTTCAGTATCAATAATGGATGGTTCTTTGCCTCCTGGTGGAGTATCTTCGCTATACATTCCTATTAGGCGATGTTGCGTTTCATCATACAATGCAAACCAGAAGGCATCGTGGTGAAACAATTCGCGAGAAACTCCGGCTACAACAGGTCCAATTTCATTAAGACTCAGCTGTTTGTTTAACTGATGCGAGTGACGTTGCAGGATTTGCTGAGCGTGTTCTGCCTGTTTGCGTTCAGTAATGTCTATGATACAACCCACAATTTCTCTGGGGTTCAGGTCTTCGTCACAGATAAGTCTGATTTCGTCATGTATCCAGCGATAGCTCCCATTTTTATGGCGCAAACGGTATTCTAAAGATATTGGTTTCTTTGCAGACAACCGAGCGATTTTATCCTGTACAAATTGTAAATCCTCTGGATGAATAATATTTGACCAGAAATGCGGATCAGTGATTACTTCAGAAGGTTTGTAGCCCAGCAGGTGTTTGATATTTTTACTTACGAAGGTTGTTCCCGGTTCATTGCCAGGTTTAGCGCTATAAATGATAGCAGTAGCAGAGGTAAGCAAATGTTCCAGACGTGCTTTTAGGGTAATGAGTTTATCCGCCAATTTTTGGTGCTTCAGTATTTCCAATTCCAGTTGCTCATTAGCCGCTGCCAGTTTAGCGGTGCGTTCTTCAATTAATGCTTCTAACTGCTGCTGGTGTTTTTTTAGCTCTTCTTCTGCCTGCTTGCGCTGAGTAATGTCAATCATTACTCCCTGGAGGAATAAAGGTTTTCCACGAGCATCTCTAACTATTTCAGCGTTGTCTTGAAACCAGACCTCTCGTCCAACCTTGGTTAGCATTCGGTATTCTATGGATAGCAATCTTCCATTAGCTTGCCTCTTTTTGACTTCGCTCATTACACGTTTATAATCTTCCGGATGGAGTTGTTTAATCCAGATGTCTGGGTCAGCCTTATAATCTTCTGGTGAGAAGCCGAGGATATTTTTTACTTGCGGGCTAACATAAAGCATGGTGCTGGTTCTATCCAGTGCAGCGATGTATACTATTGCCGGGATTTGTTCCACCAGCGAACGGTATTTCGTCTCTGCCTGTCTCTGTGCCTCTTCCATCTGTTTTCGCTCGGTGATGTCCCGACAAATCAGCTGTACCGATGGCTTATTATTATAGATAATCGGGATGCTTGTGATTTCTGCATTTATAATTTGTCCGTCCAGACGAATTAGTTTTTCTTCCACCGGGGGAACGTGTTTCCCATCTTTTATCATCTTACGAATGCGCGCTTTTACCAGGCGATGATAATCCGGATGCACAAAGTCCAGTACAGGCTTTCCCAAGAGCTGCTCCGGCTTTGTAGCACCAATCATTTTTAATGCGGCAGTGTTTACAGAGACAATTTTCCCGTTGGTGTGGACCACAATAGGTGCCGGAGCAAGCTCCACCAGCCGACGATAACGTTCTTCGCTCTCTCTCAGGTTCTGTTCCATCTGTCTTCTCAGGGTGACGTCCTGCAGGATACCTATAGAACCAACAGGTTTTCCTGTCTGCTCATCACGCAGTAACACTGCGCAATCGTTAATCCATTTTACTTTTCCTTGTGGAGTAACAATTTTTAAATCTACCCAGTATCTGTCAAATTTCCCATTAATTACAGCTTTGGTGTATTCAACAGGGTCAGCAGGTGCACCAGGTTCCATTACTATGCGTTCTTTTATCAGTTGTTTAAATTTCATATAAGTTAGTTTCTGCGGAGGAATACCTACTAAATCTTTAACGCCTTCGCCCAGAAATTCATAATGGTCTTTGTCAAACATCCGATAATAAGGAACTCCCTGTGCATTCTGAATAACCTGTTGGTAGATTTGATGCGCACGCATAAGTGCAGACTCTGCTTTTTTTCGGTCAGTAATCTCTCTCCCATAGGCTGCGACTCGAATAACTTTATGGTTTTGATCAAAAATCGGGTAGAGTGATACATCAAAATATCTGCCGTTAATTTCATGTTCAAATCGCATAGAGTTACCGGTGCGAAAGACCTGTAGAAACCTATTTGGAATTCCCTTTTCTGGGGGAATGATATCAAAGAGACATTTTCCAACCAGTTCCTCTATACTTTTCCCCACTAATTTAGCTGCAGAAGCGTTAAGAGCGAGAATTTTACCATTTTTGTCTACCAGAGCTGCGGGGTCACGAGGCGCGTTTAGCAAATCAGCGGCGTCAAGTTCGGCTTTCTTCAGCTCAGTAATGTCACTGGCAAAAACG
Source organism: uncultured Candidatus Sumerlaeota bacterium (assembly GCA_964428255.1). Taxonomy (GTDB): domain Bacteria; phylum Sumerlaeota; class Sumerlaeia; order MWCT01; family JAGHBZ01; genus CAYRXI01. The sequence goes on along the minus strand of CAYRXI010000012.1, from coordinate 29,956 downwards.
GCGACACGGTCAACTTTACCTTCTTTATTGAACACTGGATAGATGTTATTGTTAAACCATCTACCTTGGCGTTGGTCAACAAAACGTACTGGTATGCCAGTGCGAAAAACCTGCTGGATACGAGGTTTACGATATTTAGCTACTTCAGGAGGTAGGTGGTCATACACGCAGGTATTAAGCAACGATTCTACATCTTGGCCCAATCTTTGGGCAGCTATCTTGTTTATGGCGTGAATAATTCCCTTTTGATCTATTAGGATAGCAGATTCTGTAACTGCATTTAAGAGTGCCCTGGCGGTTTCTTCGCTTTCACGCAGAAGCTCCTCGGTTTGCTTGAGAGAGGTTATATCATGTACAAAAATGGCTATTTTTTCTACCTTGTTTTTTTTACCTTTTATAGGATAAATTGTTGTTTCAAAACATTTGTCTCTTATTTTCTCTTCGTAGTGTAGAGGATTTCCGGAACGAAACACTTCAGCTGCGCAGACTTTGCGCTGCCGGACTAATTCAGGTGGAAAGAGATTATAGACACAGGTCCCGAGGGGTTCTTCAATGGATTTACTAAATCTCCGGGCAAAGGCTTCGTTTGCTGCCAGAATGGTCCCGTGGCGGTCTACTAATACGAGGTCATGAGTGGCGTTTAACAAAACCTGAGATGTTTCTTCGTGTTCCTGAAGGGCTTCCACTGCCCTTTTGTGTTTAATTGCTAAATGTTGAAGAGAGTCAAAAGGAGTGTTTAATGTGCGCTGTTTCTTGTGACTTTTCTTCATTCTTACCCTTCTTTTTCACAGTAAAACACCTCAATTCCCTACCTCAAAAAATATAAGTATAACTTATTTTTAACTAAAAAGAGTTTAAGATATAACTTTAAAAATAAATGAGTTATAAAGATTTCTATTATAGATAAAAATTTTAATGTGTGGCAAGTCAAAAAATTCAGGATTAATCTTAAATTTTTGGTTGTCTGGGTGGACAGAGAATAGAGAGAAACATACAAAAAAGCAAAATAGAAGCAACAACACCCAAAGCTATACTAATGGGGATTTTATAGAATTCGGAGAGCAGCATCTTGGCACCCACAAATATTAAAATAACAGATAGACCATAGCGAAGATAATGAAACAACTGCATAATATCAGCAAGGGCAAAGAAAAGAGCTCGCAGTCCCAGAATGGCAAAAATATTAGAGGTATACACAATAAAAGGGTCTAAAGTAATCGCCAGTATCGCCGGTATGGAATCTATGGCAAAGACTATATCCGTGGTTTCTATAGTCAGCACCACCACGAAAAGTGGAGTTGCAAAATATTTACCGTTTCGCTTGATGAAGAATTTCCCGTTTTCAAACGTTCTGGTGACAGGAAACACCCGACGAAACAGCCGTAACACCAGATTTTGTTCCGGCTTAATCTGGCGCTCTCGCTCCAGAACTAATTTCGCCCCCGTGAGGATTAAAAAGGCGCCAAAGATATATATCATCCAGTGTAGTTTCTGGATCAAGGTGATCCCGATAATGATAAACAGGGCGCGAATTACAACTGCCCCCAGTATACCCAAGACCAGGACTTTGTGCTGGTAAGTAGCCGGGACGCAGAAATAAGAGAAAATTACCAAAAAGACAAACAGATTATCCACGCTCAGTGATTTCTCAATTAGATACCCGGTGAGGAATTCCAGGGCTTTATGCTTATTGTAGAAGAAAAAAATCCCCAGATTAAATAGCAGTGCCAGAGCAATCCAGAATGCCGAGAGTAACAGGGCTTCTTTGATTTTTATTACGTGTGCTCGCCGGTAAAATACTCGCAGGTCCAGATAGAGCATTAACAGGATGAATATGATAAACCCTACCCAGGCAAAGATACTGTAGTTCATATGGTTAATAATCAGTGATAGACAAAGTTACTATCGCCGAAAGACGAATTACAAAATAACTTCCTGCAGATTCCACAATTTCCGTCAATGAATGTTTGCGCATTTTCAAATGCAGGCTTTATGATATTGGGTTTTAAAATTATTTCCGCAGTCCAAGCGCGTTAATTAATTTCCGATAGCGGTCAATGTCCTTTCTCTGTAAGTATTCCAGTAATTTTTTACGGCGGCTGACCAATTTAAGCAGTCCCCGGCGGGAATTGAAGTCTTTTTTCTGCACACGGAAATGTTCTGTAAGCCGGTTTATACGTTCCGTTAAAATTGCCACCTGCACTTCAACAGAGCCGGTGTCTTTCTCATTAAGTCTAAAGCGCTGAATCAGCTGTTGTTTTTTCTCTGGGGTAATTGACATTGTTGTTGCCCTCCTGTTAGTAAACTTGCCGAAAGCCGAGCTAGACGATGGAGGTACCGTCGTTAACCCAGCTCACGGTGTAATTTTAAAAGAAGCATAAATTTTAGGTGTCAGGTTATTTCGTGTCAAGTCCCTCAGTAAATAAAATTTGCACTTCCTCGTGTAAGCGCGTTAAAATCCCAGTGTTTGGTAATTATAATAATGGAACGACGAAAGAATACTGCGGAATGGTGGTTGTTCGTAATCGCCAGTATCTGGGTGTTATTGGTTTTGTTCTGGTATGTGTGGTATCATCCGGAGCATATCCGTCCTTATTATCATTTTCTCTTTCTATTTAACGATTTATTTGTGTTTCTCTTCATTATTTGTGTCATTTATGGTACTGGAAGAGTGGTCTTGATGCGGCTGGCACGCTGGCAAGCAGACAATCTCCTGGAAGATTTCCTATTTGCCTTTGCCATAGGCTTTGCTCTCTTGAGTTACATAGTTATGGGATTGGGGTTTGTTGGTTTATTGAGACTCGAGGTGGTTTTGCCCTTATTGATAATTTTTTTTCTCGCCGGAATCACCGAGCTACGGTATTTTGTTGTTAACTTGTCACAGCGATTGACGCATCTTGACCTCAAGCCGGGTTTTCGTTCTATTCCACTTATGTTGTTATTTGTGCTTTTGCTAATTCAGGCTGGAATGAACCTGATCGCCAGTTTTACCCCCCCCTATGAGTGGGACACACTAAGTTATCATCTTTACTGCCAGAAGCAATACATAGCCAGCGGGAAAATTGTAAAGTTACCATTTATTCATCAGAGCTACTATACTTGTGGGGTGGAGCTGGTGTATGGTGTGTGTCTGTTATTAGATAGCGACATTGCACTTAAACTGCTTCATAATTTTTTCGGCTGGCTGGTATTACTATTGATATATGTGATGTGCAGACGCTGGTTTAGTCAGCGGACAGCTTTGCTTGCCTCAGCGATTTTTTACACCTGTCCGATACCGGTCTGGTTTGCAGGTGTAGGGAAGAATGACCTCGGGACGATATTCTTTATCACACTTGCGCTATATGCAAGCCTTCGCTGGTGGGAAGGAATCACCATTTCTGAGGGAAGTTCCAGTAAGTACCGTGGCTGGTTTCTCTTCGCCATAGTGCTTATGGGTATAAGTCTACATATTGATTATCGTGGGTTAATTGCTTTAGCCATTGTATCTCTATTTTTTACTTATCATTTGTTATTTGTCCGCTGGCAAAAATCACTGCTAACAAGTATTATTATTTTTGTTGCAGGGGCGTTGTTAATTGGCTCACCGTGGTATATCCGAAATTACGTTTATACAGGTGGTGGGTCTCCAGTTTATCCATTTTTTACCGCGCAACTTGGTGGCACCAGCGGACATTATTTTGAGGAAGTGATTGCTGAACTTAATCAAAAGTACAGGCTCTCCGGACCCGCGCTGACTCCAGATTATTCTATCTGGTATTATCTCTCTCTTCCCTTCTGGAAGTTTACAATTTTGGGCAGAAATTACGACCTGGCACGGTTTAATGCCAAGATAACCCCACTGTATTTAATTTTATTACCGTTGTTTATTTTTTGTCGTAAACCGAAAATTGCTCAGCAACTCCTTGCCATCGGTTTATTATATATAGTTCTGACACAGCTTACACGCAGTAATCATACTCGTTATCTGGTACCGATATTCCCGCTGCTGGCGGTAGTTGCAGCTTTTATAGTTAACGGGGGATGTCACGAGAGCTGGCAGACGGTAAGAAAGTTATTGCTTGGAGTTGTATTACTGGTGTGCACTGCACTGGTTTACGACAATGGCATAACCTTTCTGCGACACAAGAGTTTGGAGTATGTTGCCGGGATTATGAATCGGGAACAATATGTAACATTAAGGTCTGAGATATATCCTGCTGTGAAGTTCATTAATACGAAACTTCCGCGGGACGCAAAAATTTTGTTTATCAGTGATGAACGGTTATATTATTGTGAGCGCACAGCATTCCCTCTGACGGCATTAAGACTAGCGCGCTTTGTCATCGCAGCAGGTAACAATGCAATGATTGAGTGGAGAGATTTAATAGCCCGTCTGGGCATTACTCATATCTTATACAATCCCGGCTTTCATCTCGGCTTTGAACAACTGCCAAAGGTATCACTTGTGGTGGATGAATTTCTGGAAAAATATAAAGCTGAACATTTACAGGAGATATATGCTCAGTATGGCATTGAAATTTATGAGGTAACAATGCAGGAGACACACTGAAAGGTATTTTTCTCTTGCAAACGGTAAGCATTAAACCAGAAAATTTTGTAGTTTGTGTTTAAGTGAGGAGAGAAGGAAAAAATGAAAACCATAAATTTATCCCCCGTAATTCTAATCAACATATTTTTGATAAGCTTGCTTGTTTTATCAGCGGCTGCGGATAAAATCATTCTGGTAGAAGGCAGGGAAATTATTTGCACCATTAGGGAGATTAATCAAACCGAGGTGAAGATTATCGCAGATGACGTGGAGATAACTATTCCACGAGCAAGAATTAAAGAAATCAAGCGTGAAGAAGCTAAACCAGCAGAGACTCCTTTGCTTTCTCCGACTCCCTCAGCCTCACCAGGTATATCGCCGTTTACTGCTGTCACACAGGCAACACCTACACCGGCTCCGGAGGGATTATCACTACCGACATTGACTTCAGTGGTCGGAACGAAGGAGCCTGGAGCCTTGCCTCCATTAACTGAGGTGGAAGCCAAGCCAGGTGAAAAACTTCCGGCGTTGACTTCAATCATTACTGCGCCAGTCCCCGCTGTTACTCCTGTACCATCGCCGGCAGTGTCTCCAGAGGCTCCATTTGTCACCCAGCCAGTTTCCCCATTTACAACTGTGCCAGCACAGCCCCCCTCTCAGCCGGTAGAACCTGTTAAACCCGAGGAGCAGAAAATAACTACCCCTCCACCGGTGGCGTCTCCGATGATGCTTAAGCCTTTTCAAGAGTTGTCCCCCGAGCAGAAAATAGAAGAGAAACCGGTCATTCAGCCGCCGTTCATCATTGAAGGAACTCCAGAAATCAGGCAGATCTCGCCAACGCCAGCTCCTCAACCGCAGGAGTCAATCCCCGGGCTAAAGCCATTTGTTGAGTCTGCAGCACCCACACCTGCACTGATAGTTGCTGAAGTTCCTCCTCCGACTTCCATTCAGCAAGAACAAGTGGCGCCAGCACTCACACCAATTTTGTCCACAGAACGACTTTCAGCTCCCGCCGAAGAATTCCGCGGAGTCTGGATTAGCCGTTTTGAATGGCCCGACCCGGATGCCGCAACCTGTAAAGGTCGCATTCAAACAATGTTTGATAAACTGACAGCTGCAAACATAAATGCAGTATTTTTTCAAGTGCGCGGACAGGGCGATGTACTATATCCCAGTCAGATTGAGCCCTGGTCCAAATTGTTAGGTGCCAAAGATCCGGGCTTTGACCCATTACAGTTTGCGCTGGAGGAAGCTCATAAACGTGGGCTGGAATTCCATGCAGTTGTAAATATATGTCCGGTATGGCAGGGAACAGAACCGCCGCCAGCTACTGAGATAGTTCACCCATTTATTAAATACTGTTCACCCACAGCTAATCCCACCTGGGTTTGCCTGAACGAGACTAAAAATCCAATAATTGATGGAGATAAATATTATTATTTTAGCTCCGGCATCCCCCAATTTCATGACTATATTCGCCAGGTTATAGTTGATATCGTTCGCCGTTATGATGTTGATGGGATTCATTATGACCGTGTTCGTTATCCGCATCCTAATGCCTCGCACGACCCCATAACCTTAGAGCGCCTTGCAGGCGATGGAAATCCCGATCAGATTAACAAGGAAGACTGGCAACGCCAGCAGTTAAGTATGTGTCTGGAAAAAATATATGCTGAGGTAATGAGTATTAAGCCGCGAGTAAAAATTACGGCTGCCGTGTGGGGCATTCATCGCAAGGATAAAATCCCTGGCTACAGCGGATTTTCCAGCGGTTATCATGATTATTATCAGGATAGTATTCAGTGGGTTGAAGAGGGTGCTGTAGATGCACTACTGCCAATGATATACTGGCCAATGAATGACGGCAGAAAACCCGATTATGATGATTGTATAAAATATTTCGTTCAATATGCCTCTAAACGGCACATTTATGGTCTGGTGAACTTTAACAATATTAAGCAACTCCAGGATGCGGTGAATTTAAACCGCACGTTAGGAGTTCCGGGTACGGCATTTTTCTCCTGGACAAGACTTAATGCAGGCAATCTTCTCTCAGAAAAGAAAACAACCCTGTTTCCTCAGCCAGCAAGTATCCCCAAAATGTCCTGGAAGGAAACACCAGCAACTGGCATAATTCTGGGAAAAGTCATTAACTCTGCTGATAATTCACCAGTGATGGATGCCTTGGTGACCGTAGCTTCAAACGGGAAGAAGCGTCTGAGCTCTGCAGATGGGACCTTCGCTCTGCTTGAGTTATCACCGGGTAATCATTCATTAATTGTTAAGAAGAATGGTATCGGTGAAAAAACCATTCCGGTGGAAGTTGAAGCCGGGAAAGTCGTGCAGGTTGAAGTAAAACTATAGTCAGTAGATAACACAGCTCCACTGCCAGGTACTATTAGGCAAACGCTGTTATAGACTCGTCCTTAGCAGAGATTAAAAATTTTTGCCTCATTTAGTTGTTTTATTCCGCGTGATTTTTCGCCAGAAATGAGGACAAGAGATTAGAGCAATGTCAACCATCAGTTATGAAGAGTCCATAAAGGCAGCTGCTGAATTTCTCCGACATACAGTTAAAATCACTCCTAAAATAGCTATAGTTGCTGGTTCAGGGCTTGGTGAAGCATTGGAAAAAATCATCACTGTTAGTGAGCGCATTCCGTATGCTGAAATTCCTTATTATCCGCACGCAACGGTTGCTGGACATAAGGGTGAGCTGGTGTTTGGAAAAATCATCCAGCAGGAAGTTCTTCTCTTTAGTGGCAGAAAACATATATATGAAGGAGAATCCCTTGCACGGGTTGTATTTCCTATCTTTCTGCTGGGAGAATTCAAAGTTCCTCGGCTAATTCTTACCAATGCAGCAGGCGGGTTGAATCCTGCCTTTAATGTGGGTGACTTAATGCTGATTACCGAAGGAATTAATCTCACCTTTAAGCCATTTTTTCTGCGAGAATTTCCAGCGTATAGCAAGTTTTACAGGCTGGATCTTGCCACAGTTTTTTCGCCAACCTGGCGCAACCGCGTGCTGGCACAGGCAAAACGTGAAGGCTTCTTTCTGCGCAGTGGTGTATATATTGCAACTACCGGTCCTTCCTACGAGACGTCAGCCGAGGTAGGCTACTTGCGCGCACTTGGTGGCGATGCTATAGGAATGTCCACAGTACCAGAAGCTATGGCTGCTGCCTCACTGGGCATTGAGGTGCTCGGGATTTCATTCATAAGTAATACGTTAGCGGAGATTCCACTTAAGAAGACCACTCATGAAGAGGTAATCCAAGCAGCTGAGGAAGTAGCCAGTCGGTTAGCGGAACTTATTCGCTTAATCGTTACGACTACTTGATAGATAAAAATTTTATTTACACTTGACAGGATAAGGTTATTATTTGTTACTATTAATTTGTTTTATAATGGATAAAAACCAGCAGAGAAAGATAACTCACAGAAATGACAAAAAGACAGACAAATAAAATTGCAGGTATTACTTACATAGAAGTGCTTATTGCACTCGTGGTGTTGATATTTGGACTCTATGCCTTACTGGATTTGTATTTTACCTCGCAACGACTGGGTGAACGTGCGGTCTTTAGGACACAGTCTTTGTATTTAGCGCGGGGCAAAATGGCTGAACTGCAAGCAGCAGGTCCCGATAAGCTATTTACTTATTTTAAACAACGCGCAGGGGACTTTGTTATCTCGCCTGCAACTTTGCCTGAGAGCCCTCAATTTGAATGGCAATGGGGGCTGAACCAGGAGACCAGTGATACATTACGGCTGGAAGTCACAGTAGCCCGTAAAAATTTTTCGAATTCTGCGGTTAAATTAACCGCATATGTCATAGCCGGTGAGGAATAATTATGAAGTGGAATACCCAAAATATTCGCAAGATTAGAGCTGTTACTTTAATTGAGATCTTAGCTGTGCTGGTGATTGGCGGGATGATTCTGGGTCTGCTGCTGGAAATCTTTATTGCTACTAATACTGCAGCAAAAAAGAGGAATATAGAAGCTATAATGCTACAGGAAGCCACGTTAATTGCCCAAAAGCTGGAGCAGATGCTGGCAGGTTATATCCCCTCTGAAAGAGTGAAAACAGCTATTGGTAAGCCGGAGTTTAAAGATAATACTCTTACTCTCTTCTGGATGTTACCCGGTCAAACCCCTGAGTTACGATTAGCCACCTTTAAAAATGTGAAGTCTGAAAGTGGCGATGAGAATAGAGTGATGTTAATAGATAAACCAGCTACTGCAACCTCTGTTCTTCCTGACGAATCCATTATTCTTGGTTCAAAAGAAGCCAAGATCAGCACCACAATAGAATTTGCCTATGCCAGAGAATTTAATAATTTAGAGGCAAGATGGGTCCCTGAACTGACAGAGACTCAGTCGCCGGTGTTAATTAGATGGAAAATAGTGGTAAGCGATAAAGAGGGATTGGTAAAGCCATTGGTATTAACTTCGGCGATGCGATTAATAAAATAAGGAAGAATACAATGAGAGATATTCACGAAAAGCGTGGGTTTGCCTTGATTGCTGCACTGGGAGTGCTGGCAGTGATGTTTATTATGATTGGCACAGTTGCCCTTACTTCCAGTGCGTTGTATGACCGTTTGAGTCTCAACGTAATTCGTACCAAACTCGATTCATTTGCAGACAGCGGGCTGGCAAAATTAAAACGGGAGCTTCATCAGCAAGTATTAACTAACGTTACAGGCAGAAATTATAAATTGCCGGACGTGATTTTATATGTGCGCGCAGAGCCAATTGCCGAGAGTAATGAGCTATATAGTAGAGCCGGTATTAATTATCAGGAAGGTGATGTCAAAGCGGTGGTTGAGGTGGAATACAGGGTGGGCGAAGATAGTTATAAATTAGAAAGGACCTATTTAACTAATTTGAAGACAAAGCGCAGAGTAGATATTTTGCTCTCGCAAAAATTTTAGCTACTGGCAAATAGTGAGATGAAAGACTCAAGCATCAGATTAGCCGGATTATTTAAAGAAGCTGGCTTGATAAACGAGGCAGACTGGCAAAAAGCACAAAAGCAATTTGTCAGCGAGGGGAAAAGCTTTGGTAAAATCCTGACCTCGGATGCGCTAAGCCTGAAAACTTACAAAGAATTACTCACCTATGAGATTATTAAAATCCCCTTTGTAAGTAAACCACAACGCCAGGAGATTCAGCTGGCACTCGGTAAAGAGGTACAACTGTCATATCAAGAATTACAGTCATTACTCAATACTCATAGACCAGACGCTAAGACACTGGTGGAAATTTTATGGCAGAATAAAATCCTGACTGAAGAAGAATACGCCGAAGCCAGAGATATCGTAAGCCGTCTGGGCGACACTGCCTATAATGTGCTTTTAGAGCGGGAGCTTATTACACCTGAGATGATTGCCAAAGTTGTGGAAAAGGGAAACAACAAATTTTCGCGCCAGAACAGGCTCCGACTGGCACTGGAGATTCTGGAGTATAATAAATTGATAGATAAAAACCTGGTGCAGGAAATTCTGGCAGAGAGTGAAACTACCGGAGAGGAGATTAGTAAAATCTGGGCAGCTAAAAGTAAACTTGGTTCAACCGAACTGCTGGAACTGGTGGCAAAAGGCTTGTATCTCCCCACGGTCAATCTACGAGAAACCCCAGTCTCCCGCGAGTTACTTGCTAAAATCCCGACCAGCTTTTTACGTCGTGAGCTATTCTTACTGCTTCTGATCACGGATAAGCAAATATTAGCAGCTATGCCAGACCCCTTACTTCTCACACTCTCTGACACGATTTCATTAATTACAGGTAAGTATGTATTGCCGTATTTTGCCTTGCAAGAAGAGATTATCAATAAAATTAACCTGATTTTGAGAGAAGAAAAAATCGCAGAACCAGCATCGCGAACGGCTGAAGAATCACAGTCTGTTAGAAGAATGACAGTTGCTCCTGCGGTTGAAGCCAGGCAAGCTGTGAAGCCCGCTGAAGTATCTACTTCTGCTACGGGAACGAGCAGAGACGGTGTAGTGGTAGGGGAACCTCAGCTTCGGCGGATCCGCACTCTGGTGGACAGCCAGTCAACAGTGCAGCTGGTGAATTCATTGATAGAAACGGCTATAGCCACTCGGGCAACAGACATACATTTAGAGCCATTACGGGAAGGTCTGCGGGTGCGTTATCGGATTGATGGCAAATTACATAACATTATGCACATCCCCCGTGACGTTCAACTCTCAGTAATTAGCCGGATTAAAGTGCTTGCAAATATGGACGTTACCGAGCGCCGTAGGCCTCAAGACGGGCATATTGGACTTAATCTGGAGGAGAAATATTTTGATTTTCGGGTCTCTTCGCTGCCGACCAATTTGGGCGAGAAAATCGTGATGAGAATCTTAGAAAAGAGCACGGTGTTGAAGGGCTTGGCAGAGCTCGGTCTGGATAAAGAACAGCAAGCCATAATGGAATCTCTTATTCGGAAGCCCTACGGAATGATTCTGGTTACCGGACCGACTGGCAGTGGCAAAACTACCACCTTATATTCAGCCTTAAATTTAATTAACAGGATTGACCGCAATATAGTGACCATTGAAGACCCTGTAGAATATCAGTTAGATGGAATTAACCAGGTGCAGGTGGATTACAACATTGACCTTACTTTTGCTAACGGGCTAAGGTCTATTCTGCGCCAGGATCCGGATGTGATACTGGTAGGTGAGATTCGCGATGATGAAACTGCCAGAATCGCAATCCGTGCCGCGTTAACCGGGCATCTCGTTTTTAGCACTCTCCATGCCAATACAACAGCTAGTGCTTTTGCTCCACTTATTCAAATGGGTATTGCCCCATATTTAATTGCCAGTGCAGTAATCGGGATTGTAGCTCAAAGGCTTGTGCGGCAGATTTGCCCCAAATGTAAGGTGGCTTATAAGCCAGAAAAAGCTGTCTTTCAAGCGCTGGGCTTACCAGCGACCACCGAACGCGAAATGTATAGAGGCGCGGGCTGTGATTACTGTTTACAGACTGGATATTACGGGAGAATCGGGGTGTTTGAAATATTACAAGTGGATGATGAGATTCGGAATTTAATTATAAAACATTCAAGTGAACAAAAGATTTTTGATACCGCAGTGAAAAAAGGAATGAGCAGTTTAATGCAGAGTGGAATTAAAAAGATTTTTGAAGGAATTACCACTGTAGAAGAGGTTTTGGAAAACATTAGTTTAGTATAGAAAATTTAAACTTGGAAGAAAGGGAGCATAAACTATGGTAGCTGACGAGAAGAAAATAAGTAAACCGGGAGAGGAGGCGCAGCCGGTAATAAAAATAGAGCCGCCCCGTGATACAGCCCCGGCACGCACTCCGCAACCCTCAGTGTTTACTCGTGAGTTAGGCTTGTTGCCACCTAATATTCGGGATATGGCAACCTTTTGCCGCCAGCTGGCAACACTTTTGGATGTGGGCATCCCGCTCTTACGGAGTTTAAAAATACTCAGTGAGCGTACCCAGCATCCGCGCCTGAAAAAAGTAGTCGGGGAAGTGGCAAAAAGTGTGGAAGAAGGACAAAGCCTCAGCTCCGCTCTGGCAAAGTTTCCCAGAGTGTTTTCTCCATTGTTTGTTAACGTGGTAAAAGTCGGAGAAGTCGGCGGTATTCTGGAGAGTTCACTCAAACGCCTGGCAGATATTCTGGAGAAAAAGGCAGACATCAAGAAAAAAATCTTCTCTGCCGTAGCCTATCCAGTAGCAGCTTTACTGATGTCTATAGGTATAATTATCTTAATGTTAGTGGTAGCTATTCCCCGCTTTGAGCAGGTATATAAGGAACAGGCTGCACAATTACCGGGAGTCACACGTATCATTCTGGCTGTGTCTCATTTTGTTCAGGATTATCCATTAATCTATGTGCCTCTGCTTGTGGTTGCAATTGTGTTATTGATTGCCTATGGGCGGACTCCGGTGGGAAGACGGATGTATGATTGGCTTAAGTTAAAACTCCCCATTATGGGACCGATAAACGTTAAGATAAATGTTGCGCGTTTTACCCGCACTGCTGGCGGGCTACTAGCAGCCGGGATACCTCTGCTGGAAGTCTTAAATGTAGCCTTCCGAACCGCGGAAAATGTGGTGGTAGCAGAAGCTATCAAGCAAACTCATGATAATGTGGAACGCGGGGGAAAAATGGATGAGCCTTTGCGTAAAAACCCGGTATTTCCTCCGCTGGTGGTGGATATGATTGCCATAGGTGATGAAGCAGGCGCACTTGATATGATGCTAAATAAAATCGCAGATGTTTATGAAACAGATGTGGATGCCAGCCTCAAGGGCTTGACCGCCTTAATTGAACCACTATTGATAGTCTTTTTAGGTTTTGTGGTGATTTTCATCGCTCTGGGCTTATTATTACCATACTGGAATCTCGTTCGTGTAATCGGCGAGAAATAAGCCGTCAGCAAAAGATTAAAAAGACAATACTAATTATTCTCGCAGGATTTTTTCAGATACTTTATGCCTTTGATTATCTTTAATTTATCAATTGTTCCACCAGACCTTTTCCCTTTGTCACACTAATCGCCTGCGTCCCGTATGACCTTTTATTCAGAGCTATAATGCATCACTTGCTTATACTGAACTTATTCCACATCGTAGAAAAAATTCTTTTGATGTTTTTGAGTTTTAAAAAAACATTAGTGAGTAAAATATTTGTTAGAGATAGGTGTGTTGACTTTACCAGACAACCGATATATCCTAATTTTATAGAATTTCAGACCTGTAGTAAAGATGGAATGTTTCGGCATAACATATTCTGGCTGAGTTTTGCGCTGTTGCTTTCCCTGATGCTCATTACAAGAGCTGATGAAATAGAGCTCCTTGATGGACAGAAAATCACGGGTAACATTTTGAAAGAAAGCAAGGAAAAGATTATCATACAAACCGAGCAGTATGGTAAATTAGAGTTTGATAAGTTAAAAATTAAGCGCGTTTCTTATAATGATAAGCAAACAAAAGGAGGGGATAAAGAGGCAGATGCCGGGCTGCAAACTACCGCTTCTCAGGAGCAAAATAAAACAGAGAAATTAGCAGGACAATCACCACAGGTCGCCACCTCCCAGGTGCCGGCAGGACCAACTCCCACTCCTCAGCCTCCCCCGTCTATCCAGCCCGGGTATGATGCGGTGTTATTTGGAGTGGTAGATGACGTAAAAATACGGCGCTCAGCTGCTGGCGAATGGATTAAAGCCCAGGACGATATGCAACTTAAAGTGGGCGATGAGATTCTTAATGGCGACGGTAGGGTTAAAATCAGCATCCGTGGTAGAGGTGAAGTTCGCTTACCGCCAAACTCGCACTTGATTTTAAAAAGTGTCTCTCCAGATGGCAATAACATCACGCTGGAACTTAAAGGTGGTGCGGTGTGGAATAAAATAACACCGGGCGGCGGGTTGGTTAATTATCAGGTAACAACTCCAGACTTAACAGCAGGTGTGCGCGGCACATTATTTAAAATTGCAATTAGCGAGCAGGATGGTTCACGAGTAGCAGTCTTTGAGGGCAAAGTCGAAACCATCAGTAACCTCACCCAGGAGAAAGTAGAAATACCCACGTTGACCGAAGTAGTAGTCACGCGTCAGGGGCAGATTTCTCCTCCACGACCCGCGGACCCGCGAGAACGCGCGGAATGGGATTACTGGGACCAATTCGCACAGAAGGTAGAAAGTCTGGGGCTCGTTTCACCAGCCAGTGGTGCAATTGTGGCACCTTTGGCACAGACTTATCGTCTGGAGATGGAAGCACGTGAACATAATATAATTGAAGCAGAAACGAAGAAACTGGAACGCCTGGCAAGTATTTTTGAAGAATACTATAAAGACACTGGTACGATACCCACCGAAGAGCAAGGATTTAAAGTGCTGTCGGAAAATCCCGGCGTTGGAGGCTGGAAAGGTCCGTATTACCGCGGTGAGATTCCTCCCAGAGACCGCTGGGATTCACCTATTCGCTATGTTGTAGGTAAAAGTGAAGTTTCCGGCAATGTATATGGCAAGTTAATCAGCTGTGGACCTGACAGAATTTTTAGTAAGGGGAATCCTGCAACGGATGACCTGGTGGTTATGATAAGGTATTACGCCATAAAACCTAACACCCCATAATTTGGCACAACAGAAAAAATCAGAATTACCTAAACCGAAGCCCAACGAAAAAGTTTGTAGAGCTAAATTAACTCTCCTTCTTCTTTAACGTGCGGATGTGAGATTTGACTACTGGATGGTCAGGATGATTGGGTCCTACTTTGTCCAGATATAATTCCCAGAGTTCCAGCGATTTCTTGAGATTGCCCATGTGCTCATAAGTTAGTGCCAGGTTATAAATGGCTTCAGTAAATTGGGGATTATTTTCAAGGGCGAGTTTAAAATATTTCTCCGCATCTTTAAAATTATTATTCAAGGCTGCCCGCACACCCAGGTCATAGAACTCCTGTGCCTGGCAGAGCGTAAATCCAAATTTTTCAAATAGTTGCATCTTTTCCTCGGGTGTTAACCCGTGAATGTGCCACATTCCACAAATCTGGATGGCAGTTTCCCAGTCTTCAGCCAGTAATTGTCTGAATAGTGCCATTTGACGCTCATATAGAGAAGATTCTGTTGCTTCATTTTTTACAATTACCTGTTCCATATTATTCCCCTTTGTTAACAACAAGTAGAAAAGTAAAATACAAGTCTATAAGTGAGCTGGCTTGAAGGTCAAGCTGATTTGTGCAATTAACAAATGCCTGGTATAATGCATTGACGTTAAATGGGGCTCAAAGGTATCATAGAAATGTCTGTATTAATGGATAACTAAAATGCTAAAGAAAGTCCAGAAATCAAAAAAAATAACAAGGCATAGCAAAAAAAAGGACATCTCTACTGACACAGGACTGGCTGAATATATTAAGGCAATAGAGAAACTTAAGAATTTCCAGTTTGATGGTGAATTACCGCGGAGTGAGGACGAGACGCTTGCGCGTCTGGGGCAGGCTATTCAAGAACTCGGATTAACATTAAAACAAAAATTTGATGAAGCCGAAACCCTGGCGCGAATTACCGAAGAGATAAATGCTGGGCACACGCTGGATGAAATTCTGGACCTGATTTATGACTCATTTCATCAAATAATACCATACGACCGAATCGGCTTAGCGTTAATTGATGATAACGGTATGGTGAATACTCGCTGGGGGCGCTCCATGGCGCCACAAATGCTGATTACTCCCGGCTATTCAGCCCCACTCAAGGGAAGCAGTCTGGAGACAATCACAAAAACCGGGCAACCCCGTATTTTAAACGACTTAGAAGAATATCTCCGGCAACATCCAGATTCAGAATCCACTCGCCGTATTGTGGCTGAAGGAATACGCTCCAGCCTCACCTGTCCCTTAATTATCAAAGGTAAACCTATCGGTTTTATGTTTTTCTCCAGTATGAAACCAGCTACTTACCAAAATGTGCATGTGGGGATTTTTCAAAAAATTGCTACACAGCTGGCTTTAATTGTGGAAAAAGGACGTCTATATCAGGAGCTGGCAGAGCTTAATCAGATTAAAAATAGATTTCTCGGGATAGTGGCTCATGACCTCAGACATCCTATCGGGGTTATCAAGGGTTTTCTGGGTTTGATTCTGGGAAGATTTGTCGGCGATGTACCTGAATCACAACGTCCATATCTATTAACAATGAACAAGTCCTGCGAGACTATGCTTACTTTGATTGATGACCTGCTGGATGTAAGTGCTATTGCCTCAGGCAGACTTGTACTTGAGCCGAAGTCGGTAGATTTGGCTAAATTCCTCAAAGAATATTACGAGACGAACATAATTATCGCAAAGACGAAGAACATCTCCTTAGAACTGGAGTTGGAGCCATCTCTGCCAGTCGTAATAATGGATGCTGAGCGTATCACTCAGGTACTTAATAATCTTCTCACGAATGCGTTAAAATTCTCACAACCAGGCACCACGATTAAGTTAAAAGCCCGAACAGCTGGAGAGTATGTAGAAATAGCAGTGCAGGATCAAGGACCGGGGATTTTACCCGAAGAAATTGATATGTTGTTTGATATGTTTACCAAAACGAGTGTCCGCCCAACTGCGGGAGAAAAAAGTACCGGTCTGGGGCTGGCAATAGCGAAGCAAATCGTTGAAGCACACGGGGGGAAAATTACGGTACATAGTCAAATTGGTTCTGGCTCCACCTTTACGTTTACTATTCCCCTAAAAGCTATATCTTCAGGAGAATAACAATCCTCAAATAACGGCTAAACTTACCATCCGCTAAAAAAATATTATTCTCGGTTATCAACCAGAATAGGGTGAGCGCAAAAGTTTTATACAATTTTCAACGGGTTGCTTTATTAATTTAGTGGCGGTATATATTCTGGCGGAATTGGACCGAGGTCTGAAGCAGAACAATTTTCTATAACCTGTTCGGGAGTTTTTGCGCCGGGGATAACGGTGTGACAGGCTGGATGCGAGAGACAAAAGCGTAAACTCACCTGGGTCATTGTCTGGTCAGGATAACGTTCAAATAGTGGTTTCAGCGTTTCTAACTGCTGCAGGTATTTGTCCAGTTTTTCCGGAGAAAGATTGAAACGCCGGTGGTCGTCTTCTGTGAAACGGGTGGAGCGATTAAATTTTCCGGTTAATAAGCCAAAAAGGAGTGGGATGCGGATAATAACACCTATGCCGTATTTTTGCGCACGGGGAAATAATGATTGTTCTGCACTGCGTTCCAGCAAGTTGTACCGAACCTGAATTAAAGGATTGCACACTCCAGCCCGCGTATTTGATTTTCCCCTGCCGTTTCAGAAGTTCCAGTGCTTCCCAGGGGTCATCCCGTTGCAAATTCTCGGTATCGCCACTATGCAATTGCAAGAGGTCTATGACATCTATCTGAAGCCGTTTAAGGCTTTGTTCTACTGCAAAAATGATGTAGTCTTTATTGTAATTCTGTTTTATGGGTCCGTAACCCCGGTCGTCTTGTGGAGAAACGTTATAAAAGTCATTTCCTGCTTTAGTGGCAATAATGACATTTCCTGTACCACCTCGCTCTTTCAATACCTGCGCAATCAGTTCTTCGGAATGACCAAATCCATAGACGTCTGCGGTGTCAATAAAAGTTACACCGAGATCAAGGGCTTTATGCAGGGCACGTTTGGATATTTCATCGTCTGTCTTGCCCCAGTTTATCCCTCCAATTGCCCAGGCACCGAAACCTACGGTGGAGACCACTGGTCCACGTTGTCCAAGAGGGGTATATCTCATCTCTTAGCTTATCCGTGAAAGAGAAATTAAGGCGAAGTCGTCGTGCGTGTTGCGGGTGTTTCCAGGTCCTCGTCCGCAATAAATTTAATAGCCGTGCCACGCAGGAAATATAATTTATATTCACCTTGCTTCCAGGCGGGAAAAGGCACTCGCTCGTCAATTACCATACCCCGGGCTTTCTTATTTAATAACCGAATGTCGTGAACCGCATCAGCCCCTAATTTTCGCGCCATTCTTTTTAGGTCGTTTAATTGGAGTTGCTTATCTTTATCTTCCCTGCCAGGGAGTGAGCGTGAGTCAATTATGGCGATTTCAAGATGTGGACGTTCAACCTTTCCCATATACAGGTCAATTTCTTCAGTAGCTGGCTTCGCAGGAAATTTTTTGTCCGTCAGGGGATGTATTTGTGATGCGGAACATCCCACCAGCAATACTAATAAACCAATCTGTAAGAGTTTAATTAAAGATTTCATTTTCTAAGCTCCATAGTGGCTGAGTGATATTGGTCAATTCTTTTATTGGCCATCTGGCGATAATCTGCCAGCACCTTTTTTAGTTCTGCCAGTTCTTTTTCAGTAATCTGGTTAGATATTTTATCCAGATGCTGTTCAGCTTCTGCTAATTTTTGTCTCAGATATGAAGATGTAATTCGCATTAGACTACCGCAATCTACACAGCATGCCGGAAGATTGCCTTCAATTAACTCCTGCCGTAGCTGGCGAAAGCGAGAGTTGTTGATGATCTTCGTTGGTGGTTCGGTAAAGCAATTCCCAAAATATTCGGCAAAGTAGCAACAGGGCGTCACAAAACCTTTCAGATTAACAAAGAAATGCCGATAGGCTAACGGACAGCCATAGCCCAAAACCGGTTCCGCATTATCCGACGTATAAAGGGGAAGGTTAAAGATTTCGCACTGCCAGGGATGCGGTTTCTGATAAAAATAATGCACGCCGATGCCCAGTCTTTGCCCCAATTTTTTCGCTTCGTCAATTGCCCGTTGAAATGTCGCAGAAGGACAGATAGAGGCATACTGATCTGCCGGGTAGGAGACGATTAAATTAGAAAATACCACATTATCAGCATGCAGCTGGCTTGCCAGACGCACAATTTGGGGAATTTCTTTTAGATTATACACAGAAATGGCACAGGCAATTTGCACCTTTGGCAATCTAATGCCATGACGTTGTTTCTCCCGTTGTAGATTCTCCACATTTTTAATAATGGTGGGTAAGTCCGCACCACGCCTTAAGTAATTAAACAATTTCTGGTCTGTGGCATCTATAGAGATTTCCAGTTCATCCAGTCTGGAGTCAAGAATCTTCCCAATTACTTCTGGCGTGAGAGTCATTCCATGCGAGCTGGTAGATGCGTAGCTACCGGCAGCTTTTACCAGTCGCACAAACTCAAAGAATTGCGGATGTAATAATGGCTCACCCAAGCCATAAAGTGCAACCAATCGCGCAAATTTCAAATCCTCCGCTAACTGTTTGAATTGTTCTAATTTCATCAAGCCACTTTCTACCAGCTCCGTATAGGTCTGCCGTGCACAATAAGGACATTTTATATCACAGACGACCGAGACGGAGATGGAATAGTGAGTAGGACGAGCTAGGGCGGTTGGTTGTAGACAGCAACTATCCAGCGAAGCCAGAAAATCATTAACCACAGGGTTGGTGACCGGGGAAATTGCACTTTGTATTTCAGTAAAATTATTTGTCATATTCGTAGCATTTCACGTAGATTCCAGAACCCTCAGCATCAGTGGCGGTTTCTCACAGATGTCCAGCTTGATTATCTCCTTAACTGCCTGGCGCACGGCGGATTCTCTAGCGCGATGGGTCACTATGATAAGTGTGGCATATTGCATCGGGTTTATCGTTTTCTGAATCATTGAAGCAATGCTGATATTATTGTCAGCCAGAATTTTGCTCAGCCGTGCCATAGTTCCAATTTTATCCAGCACAGAGAAGCGGAAGTAATATGGCGTCTCCAGTTCCTCTATCGGTTTAACGTTCTTATTTCCGATTTGAATGTTTGGCACCTCAGCTTCAGACAGCGGAAGGAATTGCTGAGGACCTTTGGGTAAAGTAAGCCAGCGCGCAATACTGATGATGTCACCAATAACGGCACTGGTGGTTGAACCTCTGCCCGCACCTTCTCCATA
Source organism: uncultured Candidatus Sumerlaeota bacterium (assembly GCA_964428255.1). Classification (GTDB taxonomy): domain Bacteria; phylum Sumerlaeota; class Sumerlaeia; order MWCT01; family JAGHBZ01; genus CAYRXI01. The sequence goes on along the minus strand of CAYRXI010000012.1, from coordinate 9,980 downwards.
ATATAATTGTTTGCCTACTGGCACGCCTTCAATCATAATTCCATTATAGACACCATTTACCGATGCCAGCAGAGAATCGTCAGGAACGAGAGTTGGATACACATAGACTGAAACCCGTTTGTCCTCGTACAGTCTGGCAATCCCGAGTAGTTTTATCACGTAGCCCAATTCGTCAGCATATTTAATGTCAATTTGTTCAATATGAGTGATACCCTCTACATAAACATCTTTAACCCGAATGTCTTGATTAAAAGCCAGAGAGGCGAGAATGGCGATTTTGTGCGCGGTATCAATACCTTCTATGTCAAAGCTCGGGTCAGGTTCAGCATAACCGCGTTGCTGGGCGTCAGCCAGCGCGACGGAGAACTCCTTTTTTTCCTGCGCCATCGCAGTTAAGATGTAATTAGAGGTCCCATTGATAATGCCGTAAATCGCTACCAGATGATTGGCAGTCAATGCTTGTTGAATAACACGAATAATTGGAATACCAGCTCCGACGCTTGCTTCAAAGCGCAACTGACAATTATTTTCGCGTGCCAGAGCTAATAATTCAGGACCATATTCAGCCAGCAACGCCTTGTTTGCCGTAACTACCTGTTTCTTGTTGCGTAAAGCCTGGTCAATATATGTCCGAGCCGGCTCTATTCCTCCGATTAATTCTACAATTATATCCAGCTCGGAGGCATTAACCAGACTCTCTGCATCACGAGTTAATATAGCGAGGTCTACAGATACAGCACGTGGACGTTCCAGGTCAATATCCGCAATTCCAGCAATGGTGACCTTACAGCCAGCACGGTGATTTATTAATTCACCGTGTTCCATAAAATATTGCACAACTGCCGTGCCAATATTTCCCCAGCCAATTAAGCCAACTTTTATTTCTGGTTTCATAATTTGCGCTGTGGTACCCTCAGCATTTTATCCGTAAATTTAATGGGCGGACATTCAAGCATCCGCAGCAGAAAATCTACCCGTTCACTGATACTTTCTAAGTTAAGACGATACAGTCTGCGAATGCTGAAGTCCTCTATTGTAAATGAAGCCAGAGCCGAGCCGATAATTGCTGCCTGACGAATAGTTTCACTATCCACACGATTGCGATAGGCTACCCAGCTGACGAAGCCGCCAGCAAACGTGTCTCCAGCTCCTGTCGGGTCTTTGACCTTAAGGGTCGGATAAGCCGGGACTATAAACTGGTCAGTGTGGCTATAAACTACTGCGCCATGTACTCCCTTTTTCACAATGAGCCAGCGGGCTTTTCTCAGGCGCAGAAACTTCTGTACAGCACGACAGAGATTTTCCTCTTCAGCCAGCTGGCGTAATTCAGCTTCATTTAGCAGAATAACATCTGCCTTGCGGAGAACCTGAAGTAATTCCTGGCGTTTGCAACTAATCCAGTAATTCATCGTATCACAAATTACCAGTGCCGAATGTTTCATTTGTTTCATCACGTGGCTCTGCAGCTCAGGGTCAATATTTGCCAGAAACACAAATTTGCTATCACGATATTCTTCCGGAAGCTGTGGTTGAAAATCAGCAAACACATTAACGCAGGTTGAGATAGTGTGTGCCTGATTCATATCATCTTCATAAACACCCTGCCAATGGAACGTGTCGCCCTGTTCAGAAATAGTTAAGCCAGCCACATCAATGCCCCGCCGCTTGAAAATGTTTATATTTTTGAGACCAAAATCACGTCCCACTATGCCTACCAGGCGCACCGTGGGAGAAAAATAAGAAGCTGCTATTGCGGCGTAAGTGGCGGAGCCACCTAATGCCCGGTTGACTGAGCCCACTATTAATGTGGTTGACATTATTATTCCTCGCTTTCTTCAATTATTGCCAGTAAACTGCCATCCTCCACCACATCGCCTTCCTCAACAAATATCTGTTTTACTCTGCCGGTTACCGGTGCTTTTAAGGTTAATATGGATTCATCGTCAGTCTCCACATCAATCAGGTCATCGCCCTCTTCAACCTCATCATTCTCATCAATATGCCAGAATTGAACTACTCCCCGGCGATATTCTCCATCTTCACTGCTAAATCTAAGTTCATGTAACATAGATGTGTTGAACAGCCTCCTTTCTTTTTAGGATATGAAAGTTATGATATTATTATATGGCAGATGATAAGGGTATGGCGTCAACTCTTTTTCTAAGTTGTTGCACAATGGCGCCGCTTTGAAATGACGACCGCACAAATGTATCTGCCAGCACAGCTTTGAACCCCATCTGCAATCCTTCCCTGCGATAATAAAGAAATTGTTCGGGAGAGATAAATTCTTTCACTGCAATTTGTGAGGCGCCCGGCTGGATATATTGACCAATTGTCAATACATCGCAGTTTACCGCACGTAGATCGCGCATAACCGCAAGTACTTCATCTACAGTTTCGCCTATACCGACCATAATTCCAGACTTGGTTATAATGGCACCATCTCCCACTTCTTTCACTTTTTGCAACACCCAAAGACTGCGTTGATAATCAGCCTGCGGACGAATTTCCGGTGTCAGACGCGGTACAGTTTCCAGATTATGATTAAATACCTCGGGTTTTTCGCTCAGCACCGATTGAAGTGCTGTGATTGAACCTTTAAAATCCGGGGTTAAGACTTCCACTGTCGCATCTGGTAGATGACGGCGGATAGCACGAATGGCGCGTGCAAATTCCCTCGCGCCCCCATCTTCCAGATCATCACGAGTTACTGAAGTAATGACAATATGCTGTAAACCCAGCTCTCTTGCAGCCAGAGCTACGCGCTCAGCTTCGGTTTCGTCCACAGGTGAGGGCATTCCCTTGTTAACTCCGCAGAATTTGCACCGGCGAGTACAACTATCTCCGAGAATCAAAAAGGTGGCAACACCAGAATGAAAACATTCTGCCCTGTTAGGACACCGTGCACTTTCACAAACTGTATGTAGCGCATAGCGACGAAGAATATCTTTTACCTTATTTAGTTTCCCGCTGGTGTATAACAGTTTTTTTCTGATATGCTGTGGAAAGTTTGTCATTTCTCATTTATGCCAAAATTGCATGTTTATTTTTAAAAGCGAATTTTTACATCCGTCATTAAGATTAAACAGAAATCCCTCTGGTCTGGACCATATTTCTCCGCTACAAACAAGAACTTGTAGCAGATAAAACAGCCTCTTGCCATAATCCAGAAAAGATTTCACCAGTTGTCTGTCTGAAACTTATCATATCAATTTTCTGATGGAGACAATTGCTCACTGAAGTTACGGGAGAGGATTTTAAGCCACATGGTGCAATCCAGTTAAATGGTTCAAGGTCATTATTCACATTTACAGCAAAACCGTGCAGAAGTATACCCTGTCGCACTGCCACACCAATAAACCCTATTTTGCCGTTGTCAGTCCAGATACCAGGATGAATGTTCGGTTTACGAAAGGCTTTAATATCAAATTGCGATAGCACTTGAATTATTGTCTCCTCCAGCAGCCAGATCAGTGTTCGTAAGTTTAGTCTATTGGGCGTTAATTTCACCACCGGATACCCTACCAGCTGCCCGGGATTATGCACCATTGCTCCCCCCCCACGTCCGACTTTCACCACCGGTATTCCGCGTAATTGAGACTCTGCTTTATAGTATTCTTCAGGGAAGTCATTTGCAAGATCAGTACTTCTGCCGATTGTGAACACAGGAGAGTGTTCCAGAAGAAATAGAGTATCGCCGTTTTTGTTCAGGGCGCGCTCCTGACAATATTGTTCCAGAAGATTTAGCCAGTGTGTATACTCCAGTATACCCAGATTTTTAATCTGCAACATATCAGCTACCTTAAAATATAATTATGTCTGGCAGGTCTCAGTAACTTCAACCTCAATCAGAAACTCTACTCACTGTTCGCTGAATCTGAACCTTATTATTTTTACCCTCTAACTGCTCATTGTTTGTGGCTTACATTTTCCTTGCGGATTAAAACGGCCTTTAATTAAGATTGTATTAACACTTTTCTCTTATAAAGGCTGAAAAATGAAGATGACAGGCGCACAAATAGTAATTGATGTACTGCAACGAGAAGGCGTGGAAGTGATCTTTGGTTTTCCAGGCGGAGCGATTTTAGATGTGTTTGATGTCCTTGACCGCTCCCCGATAAAATTTTATCTGGTAAGACATGAGCAAGCTGCAGCGCATGCTGCAGATGGCTATGCTCGCGCCAGTGGTAAGGTAGGCGTGTGTATGGCAACTTCCGGTCCCGGTGCTACCAATTTAGTGACAGGTATTGCCACTGCGTATATGGATTCTGTG
>CAYRXI010000012.1:2349-5697 GCA_964428255.1 uncultured Candidatus Sumerlaeota bacterium | reverse complement strand
TAGCAATAACCGGACAGGTTGCCACCACAATGATTGGTAATGATGCGTTTCAAGAGGTAGCCATTGTTAACATCACGCAACCGATAACCAAGCACAATTATTTAGTAAAGGACATTACTGAATTACCACTCATAATGAAAGAGGCGTTTTATATTGCCCGCACCGGTCGCCCTGGACCCGTGCTGATTGATTTACCCAAGGATGTGCAGAAAGCCAGTCTATCCAATTACAAATATCCAGACACTGTGGACATTCGGGGTTATAAGCCGGTGTATGAAGGGCATCCTTTAATGATAAAGCGAGCCATTGAGACTATTCAACGCGCTGAAAAACCACTTATTTATGCAGGGGGGGGCATTGTTGCTGCCAATGCTTCCGAAGAGCTGCTTCAGCTGGCGGAAAAATGCGATATCCCCGTAACCACCACGCTCTTGGGAATCGGTGCCTTTCCTGAAACTCATCCGCTGAGCCTCAAAATGCTCGGAATGCATGGCACACAATATGCCAATTTTGCGGTTAATGAAGCTGACCTGCTTATTGCGGTGGGCGCCAGATTTGACGACCGGGTAACAGGCAAAATTTCTGAATTCGCCCCCAACGTTAAAGACATCATTCATATTGACATTGACCCTTCATCCATCAGTAAAAATGTCCCGGTCACTATTCCCGTGGTAGGCGATGCAAAATATATCCTGCAAAAAATCATAGAAGGGATTAAACCGTTAAAACATCCAGAGTGGGTGGCGCGATGTTTAGAGTGGAAAGAAAAATATCCTTTGCAATATAAGAACGACGATAACTTGCGTCCACAATTTGTGATTGAAAAAATTTATGAGCTGACCAGAGGCGAGGCAATCATTACCACTGAAGTGGGTCAACACCAGATGTGGTCAGCACAATATTTTAAATACACCAAACCGCGGACCTTTTTGTCTTCGGGTGGATTGGGCACAATGGGCTACGGCTTCCCGGCGGCAATTGGTGCGCAGGTCGCTTTTCCCGATAAACTTGTCATTGACATCGCAGGCGATGGTTCAATCCAGATGAACATTCAGGAGCTTGCCACAGCCACCAACTACAATTTACCCGTTAAGGTAATAATTATTAATAATCATTATCTTGGAATGGTTCGCCAATGGCAGGAGTTATTTTACGGGCGAAATTACTCTTATACCTGTCTGCGCCGTCGTGCAGAGTGTCCGCCTTTCTGTCAGGGAAGTGGTCCAAATTGTCCGGGATTTAATCCAGATTTCGTGAAGCTGGCAGAAGCTTACGGCGCGGTGGGCTTGCGCGTAATGCGCAAAGAAGAGGTAGAACCAGCTTTAAAGAAGGCTTTTGAAACACCTAAACCTGTGTTTGTGGATTGCTGGGTATACGAAGAAGAAAATGTATATCCTATGATTCCGGCTGGTGCCAGCATTAAACAAATGATTGGAGGCATGGCTTAAAATGCAACACATCATTTCAGTACTGGTAGAGAACAAATTCGGGGTCTTAGCCCATATTGCTGGACTATTCTCCAGCCGCGGATTTAATATAGATAGCCTTACCGTAGGTGAGACGCAAGACCCGACTGTCTCTCGGATGACCATTGTAGTGACAGGCGATGACCGCACGTTAGAACAGGTGGAGAAACAATTAAACAAACTGATTGATGTGATTAAAGTGCAGGACCTCACACAAGAAAAACACGTTGAGCGTGAACTAATCTTAATCAAAATCAATTGCACTCCTCAAACCCGCTCGGAAATCATTCAGATTGCCAACATCTTCAATGCGCGGATTGTGGACTTTACCCGCAAGGCTATCGTGGTGGAACTTGTTGGCTCTCAGGATAAAATCACAGCATTCATTGACCTGGTAAAGGTTTTCGGCATCAGGGAGCTATCCAGAACGGGACGTATTGCTATTCTGCGCGGTGAGTAAATATCTCGTGCATATAGTTTTCGTTCTTGCGCCGAGCTGGAGTATTACAAAACATGTGAGTTGCCTTGTTAAAAAATATTGACGGCTTTTCTTCGGCTGAGTTAATTTAACTTTATTATTGGTTGCAGATAGGTGGTGGAGTAAATTGAAGCATATTTTTTCGTCTTTTATTTTTAAGTTCTTACCTTTTGGCACGTTTTTTTTGGCTGCCTTACTGCTCAGTGGCTGGCTTTATGTTAATCGCGAGAAACTGGCTGAACTCTGGCAGGCTTACGAGAGGCGAAATAGCGAGTTAGCTAGAGTGGAAAAACTGGAACATCAACGTCAGCAATTGGAAGAAAACTGGCGTCTTATGCAACAAACCTCGTTGGAAACAGAACGTCTGGTTCGCGAAAAATTCAAAATGAAACGCGCAGAAGAAAAAATCATTCTCCTAAAGTAACCATAAAATAAATCAGGCGACGTTTATTCTGAATGGTGAGGCAGTGGCTTGCAGAAGTTTTAAAAAGATGCAAGTTCATCACCTGGTGCAAATCTATATACTCAAAAGATGTACCTCACGGAGTTGAAGTTTTGGAAAAGATAAACTGGGCAACCAGACTGACATTACTGCGAATTGTTCTCACCCCCTTACTGGCAGTCTCTTTTTATTATGGGTATTTTCTGGAAGCACTGGTAATTGTTCTCCTTGCCACAATAACAGATGCGGCTGATGGTTTTATTGCCCGCACCTTTAATCAAAAAACCTGGCTGGGAACTTTCCTGGACCCGATTGCTGATAAATTGCTTATTTTGACTGCCTTAATGTTTTTAACATTTTCACCAGCTTGTCCCTTAAAAATCCCCGGATGGGTAACCATAATCATAGTATTCCGCGACGCTATCATAGTAATAGGTGCAGCCATACCGCTATTTTTAATCCGCGACTGGTCAATTAAACCATCCTTCCTTGGTAAACTTAATACGGTGTTGCAATTTTTGACCGTTGTTTATGCTACCATTGGCAATTATGCTGTTTCGCGTGGCGCATCACTCACGGCATTTAATACACCACTCCAAATTTTGGCTTATACCACGTTGCTGTTCACCATCATATCCGGCTTGCTTTATTTACGCTTCGGCGCTCGCACTCTCCTGGGAATAAAATAAAAAGCCCTAATGATAGATTTCTTCCCATAGATTCTTTCATGGGGGAACAGCAGTAATGGACGAAGCTCTCATATAAGGAATCTTGACTGGTTATTTCGCGCTACTGATACACCAGAGATTTCATCCTCTTCAATTAGTGTTGCAATATACACCAGCATTTGCGAATATCAGCCAGATTTTAAATCAGAAATTTGCCATTATAATTAGGGGGGGGTAATATGAGTTCCGGATACTGGAAAATTCCTCTGTTTTGTCTTATAGTAGTATGTATCT
>CAYRXI010000012.1:0-2339 GCA_964428255.1 uncultured Candidatus Sumerlaeota bacterium | reverse complement strand
AGCGGCTGGATGCAAAGTGCCAATGTGGTAATCTCTTCATTTCCACCGGTGGTTCAGCAAGGAGGACTCTTTAACGTTTCTGTGGACTATGAAGCCGACCTGTACCAGTATGGGTTAGCTGCCAGAATTTTCCTTGAGGTAATAGATGCTGACACTCACAAAATCCTGCAAACACTTTGGGATGATAATAACCGTAAATGCTACGAAGGACCTAACGGTCAGCTAACCTTCACCACCAGCGTCACCGGCGCTAACGCTATTTACTTTAACGCCTATATCTCGCCGGTGGAATTCAATAACTGGTTCATCAACGAATTTGAGAGCTATCCTACAGACGGCACCTATCCTTATAAATGGGAGGGCAACGGCGTAACTCACGATATTTATTATCAGGGCGTATTGATTATTGCCGACAATGTGCCCGGTAATTATTGCTACTGCTCCGGCATTACTTATCAGGTATTTATGGATGCGTATCAAAAGTATAATGACTACTGGGGCTACTCCAGTATCTATGGACTAACGCCCACTCAGATGAGTGCTTTCCGCCGGGAATGGTACGGCATTTATTCCAGACGCTGTGCCGTGGAGGCGATAACAAAGTATAAAGTTGGCTATGAGATTCCTTATACGCAAAAAGAAAAAGTGCGACGCGGCGATGATGTCCAGTTATGGCGCTGGAACGGCTCCGGGCACTCTGTGATTTTTGATAGCTGGGTGCGTGATAGTGCTAATAACATTATCGGCTTAAATTACTGGTCAACGCAGTCTTCCACCAATGGCATCGGCTATCGCACCGAGTATTTTGGTGTTGGAACAGGTTTAAAAGATGATGAATGCTATTATGCAAGAAAGGTAAAACCCATAGATGGCAATGACTGGCTCAAACGTTATGATGACGATAACACCAGGCTCAGTCCAACACTGGTAATTCCTCAATTTACACCCACACCAACAGTAACGTCAACTCAGACCCCTATTGTGGAACCTACGCCGGTAATGATGTATGATTTTGAGGGTGATACTGAGGGCTGGGCATTCCATCCGATGGTTATCAACACCTACGACACGCAGTGTACTAGGGCTGATTATTCTTACGATGGACATAAATTAGGCATTTGCACTGATAATACCACGAATAGATTTGGATTCTGGATTTCACCAACTGCTATTCCCGGTGAGGCAAATCGCCTGTATAAGTTCCAGTGGGCAATTAACACTGACCAATCCAACGCAGTTTTGGTTCCAACCATTCGTTTCAGGATTAACGAATTTCCTGATTACTCATACAGCCTTGAGATGGTAATAACCTCAACTACTGGTGAAGCCTCGCCGCCATCAAACGGCGTGCGTATTTACAACGAATACTTAATGCCAATTACTTCAGGCAATTTCCTACCCGCCTTTGATGTCTATGATTTTGATGTCCTGGATAATGGCAAAGCTTTTCTTGATGAGCTTGTTGTCGCTCCCCTGGTTGTCCCCTCGTCAGAGTGGTCAATCATTCCCGTGCCAGACTTCTCCAATTGGCTTTTTGAAAATGGTCCCGGACCATATAACAATGCCACCACCAGCAGCCTATCAAATAATGCCTTGCACAGAGGTTTTCCCCTGGCTGAGGATAGAGGATTTGCCTATTGGTTCAGCCCCGGTATCAACTGGAGTACCGGTAAACTTAACCGGGCAAAGTTCACTTTAATCAGTAATAGTGGACCGAATACAATACTCGGGGCAGTGGCAGCGGGCAGTACGGATTATAACTGGTTTTTGCGGTACCGATTTTATGGAGCAACAGTTCCAGATGTAACTGGAAGAGATTATCCACTCTACTTTGAGTCATTTACCGGAACAAAATTTTATCTGGCTTACGAAGCAATGGACTTTGAAACTGAACGTGGTGGCACTAACAGTTTGACCGCAGTCATAGTTGAAGAGCACGGATTATGGTGAAGTGATAAAAACTCAGCACGATTCCTTCAATTAGAAAATCCTTTTTCCTGAATAAACCTTTTCTTCACCAGAAGAATCATTTTTAAGTAACCCCGGTTCAAATTCTTTTTACATCCATTGGGCTTAGAATTAGAATAGCTCTATTGTCGTTGATCGGAAGATAAAATATGATAAAAAGTGCATTAATTGCATTAGGTGGCAATGCCATCGTCCAGCCCGGCGAAGAAGGTAATTTAGAACAACAGTATCGTAATACCCGCCGCACGATGGTAGAAATAGGGGAGTTTATTGCTACCTATAATCCCCGGCTGATTATCACTCATGGTAACGGTCCGCAGGTAGGCAATATAATCTTCCGTTCTGAATATGCCAGCAAAGTACTATATCCC
>CAYRXI010000011.1:33315-41990 GCA_964428255.1 uncultured Candidatus Sumerlaeota bacterium | reverse complement strand
ATCAAATACGTATCTGGCGCGATTCACCCTTGTTAAAAAATATTCCCGATAATAGTTATTTTTACTTTGTGCACTCATATTACGTGGTACCTGCTGATGATTCTGTAGTTGCAGCCACTACCGATTACAATATAGAATTTGCCTCATTGATTAGCTGGAATAATGTCTTTGGCACACAATTTCATCCAGAAAAAAGTCAGCGATTGGGATTGGAAATGCTACGCAATTTTGCCAGTCTGTAACTAGGCAAATAATAATGAAGAGGTGAAAAAAAAATGGTTCATAACAAATAAAAGATTAGGAGAACAAGAAAAGTGTTAAGACAGAAAATACGTTATTTGAAATTAAAAGTGCCCGCGTCTACGGCAAATCTGGGTGCCGGCTATGATTGCCTTGGATTAGCGCTTAAGCTGTTTAACTACTTTGAATTCAGGATTTTGCCTGAAGTTAAAACCAAACTTTTCATCCAGGGTATTGAAGGCACACGGGAAATCCCATTGAGCCGCAGAAATCTGGTTTACCGGGCAATGAGACGCATTGCGCATCTTACGGGTGTTCAGATTCCACCAATGGAGATCAAAATTCAGATAAATATCCCGCTGGCAAAAGGACTTGGCAGTAGTGCTACGGCTATTGTCGCAGGGATGTATGCTGCCAATCTACTCAGCGGCGAGAGCCAGCTTTCAGCTCAGCAACTTCTTGGAGAGATTGTGCGACTGGAAGGTCATCCAGATAATGTTACTGCCGCATTTTATGGGGGCTTAACGGCCGTGATGAGAATTAATAAAGAATTTATTTATCGTCGTTATAAACCATATAACAAATTAAAAGCCGTATTAGTGATACCGGATTATATTTTACCCACAGTTACTGCCTGTAAAGTTCTTCCGGAAAAAGTGCCATTAGCTGATGCTGTTCACAATATGTCACGTATTCCGTTTATAATTGACTGCCTTTGCCGTGGCGAGCTGGATAATTTGCATCAAATTATGGATGACCGTCTGCATCAACCTTATCGCAAACCCCTCATTAAATATTATGATCAGATAGTAGACGCCGGACTGCAAGCGGGTGCCAAAGCCGTAGTATTAAGTGGCGCCGGTCCAGCACTCGTTGCTTTCTGTATAGATAATGCCGAGAAAATTGCCACTGCTATGAGCAATGTTCTAACCAGAAAAAACGTTCATAATAGTACTATTATCTTATCACCCGATAATTATGGCACACGAATTGTGGATGTTGATTAAAAGAATTAGAAACCTCCAAGTAACAAATCTCTTTTTCTAAGGCTATATAAATCAAAAATTGAATATTAGTCTTAACTTAATATAACACGCCTACATTATGCATTTTGGGAATCAGGATATATTATTAGGTCTGTTTGGGTTGGTGCCTGTGGCGCTTTTTTTTATAGGGTACTTTCGCCGTAAACGGCGATTACTTCAGCGTTTTGCCAGCGGGAATTTACAGCCTTTTCTGTATGATCAAACCTCTTTACGAATTCAACAACGCAAAGCCTTATGGCTAATCGTCTTAATCGGATTACTGTTAGTCGTGATGGCTCGCCCTCAATTCGGAACTGTTGAACGCCCCATTGTTCGTAAAGGTGTAGATATCTACATAGCCATTGATACCTCAACCAGCATGCTGGCAACAGATATTAAACCCAATAGAATCACTCGTGCCAAAGACTTAATGCGCTCGCTTATATACCGTCTAAAAGGTGACAGAGTTGGTATCGTTTTATTTGCAGGCACAGCAGTGATTCAATGCCCGCTGACACTGGATTATGAAATGGTTATGGCTACTCTGGAAGCCATCAATGTAGGTGCCATTGAAGTCCAGGGCACAGCTATTGGCACAGCTATTAGGACTGCTATAAAGTCCTTTCAACGCACACCTCGCGGCTATCGAGTGCTGGTGTTAATAACTGATGGAGAAGACCAGGGCTCAGACCCACTGGGAGCTGCTAAAGAAGCTGCCGAAGAAGGTGTGGTTATTTACACCCTTGGCATAGGTTCGCCGGAGGGCGCACCCATACCTTTACCGGACGGTGGCTTTAAAGAAGATAAGCAGGGACATAAAGTTATGTCCAAACTTGACTTTGACACACTCCAGAAAATTGCCATTACGACTGGCGGAAAAGCCGTGCTGGCAAATCCCGCTGGTGATACCGAAGTAGAAATAATCTATAATAGCATCCAGCAAATGCAAAAACGTGAACTGGCGACAAAAATCCATACATTATATGTTGAACGCTTTCAATATTTCTTGCTCCCGGCAATTTTATTGCTGTTCTATATTACTATTCGTCCAGAGCGGGCATTACGTTTAAAAAAGAACAAATCTCCCGTTACAAAATCAACATAACAGCTAAACACATAAATTAAAAAGTCAGATGAGGGATTTTTGTTTGTCGGATATTGTAAAATTAATGATAAAAATTAAGAATTTTTACAAAGTTTATCAGTTTGACCACAATGGATAAGCGCATAGTCATAATTGGTGCAGGACCGATGGGATTAGGTGCGGTCTATCGTCTACAAGAGCTTAATTATCAGAACTGGTTCTGCGTTGAACAGCATCCTTATCCTGGCGGACTTTCAGCCAGTTTTAAAGACCCGAAAGGATTCTGGTGGGATGTGGGCGGACACGTTCTGTTCTCCCATTTTAAATATTTTGATGATGCCTTTGAAGCAGTGATGAACAATGACTACCTGATGCATCAACGTAGTAGCTGGATTAGAATTGCCCAGACTTTTGTGCCTTATCCGTTTCAGAATAACATTCGCTATTTGCCCCCCCCCATGCTTTATGACTGCCTGCTGGGGCTTATTAAAACCAGAATTCACCACTCTCAACCTCCGATTTCTGCCTCTCAATCTCAAATAAATTTTTTAGAGTGGTGTCTGCGCACTTTCGGGGAAGGGATTACCCGTTACTTTCAGCGGAATGGAATGCAGAACGTGTCAGCGTTATTGATTTAGAACGAATCCTTAAGAATATTATCTTCCAGCTGGACGACATTGATTGGGGTCCTAATAACTGTTTTAAGTTTCCGCTAAACGGGGGAACAGGGGAGATTTTTCGTCGTCTTGCTTCCAGACTTGGCGATAAAATACAGTTTAATCGCCAGGTGGTAAGCATTGAACCGCAAACAAAAATTTTACGCTTTGAAGATGCCTCCACGGAAAAATACGATATTCTGATTTCAGCAATGCCGCTGACTGAATTGCTGACAAACATAAATCCCAAACCGGAGACATTAATCGCTATTGCTTGCCAGGGCTTAACTGCTACCAGTGGGATTATCGTGGGCATCGGTCTTCAGGGGACTCTCCCCCCTGAAAAAAGGTGCTGGGTTTACTTCCCTGAAAGCAATTGCCCGTTTTATCGCGTGACTTATTTCCATAACTACTCTCCCAATAATGTACCTGGCTCAAATTTTTATTCGTTTATGTGTGAAACTTCCTATTCCTCATATAAGCCGGTTAACAAATCTTCAATTATTGACGATACCATTCAAGGGCTTATAAATTCTGGTATCCTTTCCGAAACAGAGCGCGAGAAAATTGTTTCCACTTTTGTCATTGATGTTCCATATTCTTATCCAGTACCTACACTTGAGAGAAATAAGGCACTCTCAGTGATTATTCCAGAACTTCAGAAGTGGGATATATACTCCCGTGGTCGCTTCGGGCTCTGGCTTTACGAAATCGGCAATATGGACCACTGCTTTATGCAGGGTGTTGAATTAATTGACCACTTATTGTTAAATAAACAAGAGGTCCTTATTACTTCTAATAAATTGGGGTAAATAATTTAAGTTTAAAGAGATGATAAAATGACTAAAATCCAGATAATTTCCCGGTGTTTAATTTTTTCTATTATTCTATTGGCTCACCAGATTCAGGCTCAAATTGAACAGGTGGTTGAAGTTAAAAAGATTGCTCGCCTGACAGGTGCCCAAGGCAGTGATTCTATTAATCCTACCTGGAAAGTTAATATCGGTGGCGTTGATCTGGGTTGGATGCTGAATCATAAAGACAAACCTTATTTTGTTTTTGGCGATTCGTTTTCTTCTGAATTAACTGGTGAGGGCTGGCGCTGGAATACGATGGCGTATACCACTGATAAAGACCCGACCGATGGCATTACATTTGATGGCTGGATAACTGATGAGCAGGGATATGCCAAACAAATAATTCGTGATGAGCGCAACAAACCCATCACTAATATTCCCACAGGGGGCATCAGTATAAACGACACTATTTATATTTTTTATATGGCGGTTAATTTCTGGGGCGATTCCAGACAGCCCTGCTGGCGGGCATCTCATTCAGGGTTGGCTTATTCAAAGGATGATGGGAACACTTTCGTGATTGTTCCGGATTTTATTTTCTCCAGTAATTCAAATTTTGGAATGGTCTCCCTTGCGCCCGGTAATCAGAATCCCCAGTTAAAAGATGATTATATTTATATGTGGGGCACACCTGCTAATAGATGCGGCTGTGTTAAGCTTGCGCGTTTTTTAGCAGAAGATATAACTAATAAAAGTAAATATCAATTCTTTACAAAACTTCAGGATGGAGTTCCGCAATGGACAGAGAATGAGCTAAGTGCTGGCACCGTGGTCAATGCACCCGTGGGTGAAATGTCAGTAATGTTCAATAAATGGGCAAGAGTCTGGATGATGCTGCATTTTAAATATGAGGATGATGTTATAAAACATAATGCGCCCGCAAATATCGTCTTAAGGCAATCGCCTACACCCTGGGGACCGTGGTCTGAACCGATTCTCATTGCCTCGCATAAACAATATCCCAGCCTTTATGGTTCATATCTAAATCCCAAATATGTAGAGAATGATGGTGAATCAGTATATTTTACTATGTCCTTATGGGACCCTTATGACGTTTTCTGGATGAAAGCCCGATTTAAGAAAAAAGAATAATTGGTAATGTATAAATGTTTAAGCTGGGGTAAAATTTGCAGTTAAAATTGAGATGGTAACTTATGTGGAGTAAAAAGATACTTGAAAGGCAAAAAAAGAAGATTCAGAAACTCGGCATATACCGTGTACCTCCGCATCTCGCCAGAAATCATAAAGAAATCAGTCAGCAGGACCTGGATAAACTTGCAGAGCTTATCAGAAACAATTATTATTCTTCCGGCCGCAACATAAATACTATTTCTAAAGAACTGCTGGAAAAGGAAATGAATGACAATCTGTTTGTGCGACTGACAACGGCACGCTTCAGGATAGTTCCCTGGCTTGATGATGCAAAACCTCTCTCAGGTTCAAAAATTCTTGAGATTGGGTGTGGCACAGGAACAGCTACAGTTACACTGGCAGAACAGGGGGCTGAAGTTACTGGTATAGATTTAAGTGAAAGTTCCCTGGACATAGCGCGTCAGCGCTGCAAATTGTATGGTGTTACAGCAGAGTTCAGAAATCTGAACGTCACAGAAATGACGAGCGTCTTTGCAGATAAACACTTTGACTTCATAATCTTTTTTGCCTCTCTGGAGCATATGCTGATAAGTGAGCGTATCGAAGCCCTTAAAACCGCGTGGGAAATGCTAGCTCTCGGTTCCCTGCTGGTGATTGTGGACACGCCTAACCGATTGTGGTACTTTGACGGACACCCTTCGTTATTGCCGTTTTTTCACTGGTTACCTGATGAACTTGCGTTTTACTATTCCCGCTTCAGTGAACGAGAGAAGTTTAAGGAGTTATACCGCGAAATCAATGAAGCCTCAATGGAACACTTTCGCAGACAGGGTAGAGGGGTCAGCTTTCACGAGTTTGAAGTTGCCATAAAGCCCGCTAATCAGCTCAAAGTAATAAGCTCTCTTTATGCTTTTGAAAAACGTGTGTATAAAACTCGTCATTCACGAAAAGGTGAAGAATACAAAACTCTGCTCCATTCTCTTAAACCGGATATTCACGGTGGCTTTTTTGACAAAAGTCTGGATTTGATAATAGAAAAAAATTGAGCTAAATATAAATTTTCAACTTAAAAGATACGCCAGATGTAATGAAGACCAATGGTATTAAAGATGCAGTCGTCTGACGAAAAAAAATATCCCGATAAATTATTTTATAGAATTCAGGAAGTAAGTGAGATTACAGGGGTAAAACCGTATGTCTTACGCTACTGGGAAACACAATTTTCTGAACTCAAACCCGAGAAAGACGCCCGCGGACAACGTCGCTATCGCAAATCAGACATTGAATTTATTTTTCAGATAAAAAGTTTGCGCTACGATGCGGGTTATACCATTGCGGGTGCCCGCCAGAAGCTAAAACTTAAAAAAAACAAAAAGCAATTGAAAATTAGTTCTGCAGTAGAAGCGGTAGATGAGATAAATTATATGAAGAAGCATCTCGCTGAAATAAGGGAGGAACTTAGCTTATTAAGCTACGAACTAAGAGAGTTGCTTGTCTTACTGGAAGATGAAAATGAGTAGTGAGTTATCTATTATTTTTTTTGAAAAAAAAATTGATATCTTATGTTGATGAAATCTTTTTGTTGCTATCTCATTTATATAAAAGTTTTTTACTTAAGTGATAAATTGAGTTGCCGGCAGTAGCTCTTCCCGATTAAAATTACTCCACCTGAACAATAACATAGATATAAAATTTGCGAACTATCCAGTAACAAAAGCACTATACATTTATTTTGAAAATGAACTAAAGATTGATGAAGAATTAATGATTTTTAGGAATAGATAGGACACTGGAACAATGGTGGCGTTGAAAGAACTCTGGGCATTAATCAGTGGAATGCAGTTGAACGATGTTATTGATATTTTATTGGTAGCATTTTTATTTTACTTTCTGTTTTCACTTTTAAAAGGCACACGTTCAGCTGTTGCCCTGAGAGGCTTAATTAGTGTTTTGCTCATATCTTTTGCAATTTATTTTGTGGCTCGCGTTGCCCGTCTTTCTGCGGTTCAACTCTTATTCCGGAGTTTCTGGCTTATTGCAGTTTTGATGTTCATTTTATTATTCCAGAATGAACTACGCCGGGCGATAACTGAAGTCGGACAAGTGAAGCTATTCAGACATTTTTTAAAACAGCACGGTGAGCATATTGACGAAATAATAAAATCTGTTAATATTATGTCAAAACGCCGGATTGGTGGTCTGATTGTTATTGAACGAGAACATCCCTTAAAAATTTTTATTGATACAGGGGTGGAGGTGGATAGCGTTGTTAGCTCCGAATTGATACGAACAATTTTTTCTCCTCTTTCTCCGTTGCACGATGGTGCAGTAATAATTCGCAATGACCGAATCGTGGCTGCTGGTTGTATACTCCCATTGAGTGATGATCCCACAATAAGCAAGGAGCTTGGCACACGTCATCGCGCTGCGATTGGGCTCACAGAAGAGAGTGATGCCTTTGTAATTGTAGTTTCTGAAGAAACTGGAGCAATTTCATTGGCTGTAAATGGGCGCCTGGAGCGAAACTTGACTCTGGAACAACTCCGGGATAGAATAAATGAGTTAACTGGTATTAAAACGGAGACCGAGCATGAAACTTAAACGCCGGAAAGTTTCTTCAGATTTTGTCTTGGCTTTATCCGCTTTGTTGATTTCTTTTGTAATTTGGCTGATTGCAGCTGAAGCTGATTTTGACACGGATAATTTAACAGTCCCTATAAAGCTCGTTAACGCTCCTAAAAATTATCAAATAGAAATAATCCCCAATGAAGCTATTATTACCGTGCAATATTCCAAGTCGCTTAAAAGCTCGATCATTTCGCCCAATTTCTTTGTGGAAATAGATTTAAATAATGTTCTGGAATTTGCACGGCGAGAACCAGATATTTCAACCACCTGGGTCATTACTACTGCTGATGTGCAAAAACAGAATGTTACAGAACGGGTAAAGGTAATTGAGATAGCACAGCCCAAACGTCTTGCCATTCAGGCAAAAATGTATATGGAAAATGCAATAATAACTCCGGTTGTTAACGGTGAGCTCAAGCCAGGTTACCGTCTCGCTGAAAAACCCTCTGTTAGACCACCTCAATTAAAGGTGACCGGTCCGCCAGCTTTGCTGACCCAATTAAAAAAGCAAAGCGGAGACCAGATTACATTAAAAACCACTCCGATTGATATTACTGGCGAAAGCACCCCGTTTTTTCGCACCGTTAAAGTGATTCTGCCTGAAGGTCTGGAACTGGTAAATCCTACTGAAGAATTTGTACAGGTCATTTTTGGTGTTACTGAAGTTGAAGAAACCAAACAGATTCGCAATGTCCCCATTCTAATAAAGACCTTTACCCAGAATCTTACGATTGATTATAGTCCGCAAGTTGCCACCATAGAGATAAAAGCTCCTCGCAGCTTGATACAGGAGTTATCGGCTAATGATTTTTATTGTGAGCCAGTGCAGCCCATTCAAGAAACCGTGGGTTTTCAAGGCAAGGTGGCAATTGAAGCCAAATTTCGTGAAGAAGTGGTGCAGAGACTTAGAGATAAAGTTACCATTACTGGTGTTCAGCCTGAAGCTGTGGAAATTACAGTTAAACAATTAAAAAAGAATTAGCATTGGCACCAACGCGCAATTTTTAATTTATAAATGAGGAGATGAAAAAAATGGCTGTTTTATGTGTTAATATTGACCATATTGCTACTGTCCGCGAAGCAAGAAAGATTA
>CAYRXI010000011.1:29334-33305 GCA_964428255.1 uncultured Candidatus Sumerlaeota bacterium | reverse complement strand
ATTAATGAGCCAGATCCAATTGCTGCGGCTGTGATTGCAGAATTAGCAGGCGCACGGGGCATCACTGTTCACCTGCGTGAAGACCGTCGTCATATTCAGGAACGAGACCTGGCACTATTACGGCAGGTGGTAAAAACTAAACTTAATCTGGAGATGGCTGCTACCCGAGAAATGACAGAGATTGCACTGAAATATAAACCCGATATGGCAACTCTGGTACCTGAAAGACGCGAGGAAGTAACTACTGAAGGTGGACTGAATGTAGCGCAAAATTTAAAGCGGATTAATGACGTTGTCACTACCCTTCAGAGTGCTGGAATCCCGGTGAGTCTGTTTATTGAGCCAAAAGAAGAACAAATCCGTGCCAGCAAGCAGGTCGGGGCAAAATTTATAGAGCTACATACCGGTCTATATGTAAATGCTAAAAAAGAAGATGACGTAGCACGAGAATTACTGGCTTTACAAAAAATGGCAAAACTGGCGAAAGAACTCGGGCTAAGGGTTAATGCTGGTCATGAGTTGAATTATCGCAATGTTATACCTGTGGCTGCTATCCCGGAGGTAGAAGATTTGAATATCGGTCATAGCATAATAACCTATGCTCTGTTTGTAGGCGTAGAACGTGCAGTGTGCGAGATGGTTGCCTTAATAAATCAAGCCCGGCAGGCACTATACTAAAATCAGTATGTAAAAATGAATAACAAGTCCTATCGTATTTTATACCTCTGTGCTGATCCAGGTGTTCCTATTTTTGGCCGCAAAGGTTGCTCCACTCATGTTCGTGAATCGTGTCATTTTTTATCTCAGCGAGGACACTCAGTTTTTCTACTGGCAGCAAATCCCGGTGAAGATAACCGCAGCCAGGTTAATTTCCAGCTGGATTTTTTCAATGCCCACAAAACAAAAGCCCTTGGTGCTGATTTTCGCCTCATCTTGGACAATCTAACATTGCGCCGCCGATTGCTGAAAATTTGTCGCGAATTTAAACCTCAAATAATCTATGAGCGATATAGCCTGTATTCTGTAGCCGGTGAACTAATTGCGCGCAAATTAAAAATCCCCCGCATTTTGGAAATCAATGCTCCTCTGGCAACCGAAATTAAGGATCGTCTTCATTTCCCCCGCTTAGCTCAGCTGAGCGAAAGTCATATTTTTAAAAATGCTGACTATTTTATTGTAGTCTCCCCGGTTTTACGCGAGCAGCTTCTCAGCCTGGGTATTCCACAAGCCCGCATAGTAATTCAGCCCACTGCTATTGACCCCGAGATGTTTAATGCCAGTATTTCTCCCCCCCCTGCAGACTTACAAAATCGGTGTAATGGAAAAGTTGTAATAGGTTACGTGGGCAATCTGGCACATTATCATCGCCTTAAATTTCTCTTTGATATAGCCCAAAACTTTAAAGCCAGGCAACTCCCTGTATTATTTTTAATTATCGGCGGAGAGCAAAAAAGAGTGGAAAAATATAAGAACTATGTGGCACAACACGATTTGCGGGATTACTTTATCTTTACCGGCTCACTGAATTATAAAGAGGTCCCGGCATTTTTATCAATGATTGACATTGGAATAATACCGCATTGTTATCCCTGGACAGCACCGATAAAGATGTTTGAATATGCAGCATTAAAAAAGCCAATAATTGCCCCCGATTATCCAGCAATGCGCCATTTTTTCCATGCAGAAGCGTACTGGCTACTTTTCCCACCCGAAGATGTTTCTGCCATTGAGGAGCGTATTATGAAATTATTGTCAGACACCTCATTACGCAAAAAAATTGGGGAATTAAATTATGGTAGGCTGTTGTCGGGTTTTACACCGCAACACTATGTTGCGCAGGTTGAAAATATTATTTCTCAGCTGCTATCTTAATTTTTCCTGGTCTGATTAGAAAAACTTTTTAAATTTATTCAACAATCTAAAAGCCCTACTACCCTTAATTGTGTTGAGTTTTGCCTCCATGATTGCCAGCTGTTCCTGCAGAGACTGTAGCAGGCTACCTTGTTTCACCAGATTAAGTTGTGCAGTCATCAGCGGGTTTGGTTTTGTATCTTTATTAGTTAAATCTGGCGCGTAATAGGGATTTTTAGCCCAGCTAACAAGAGGCGCGAGCAATCGGTCATTTGTGTACTCCGTAAGCAGGAATTCACGCGCACGACGGGCGCGTTCCTTGTATTTATCTATATTTTGCGCCAGGTCAAGAATTAACCTGCCCATTGCTTGACTGTCACCAATAGGGAACGACGCCACCAATTCTTTTTTAACCAGCAGTTGGGTTATCTCACTCAATGCGGTGGTTATAACCGGCAATTCACATATTAACCAATCAAATAAACGATTGCGGCAGCCCAGCAATCCCTCATAAGAAAAATAGTCAATATTTATAGCTGCATTGGCTTCATAATAATATTGCGGTAAAAGAGCAAGTTCTACCCAGCCTACAAAATGAAATCTATCGCGAAACGTAGAATTTAAGACTAATTGTCTGAATCTGTCAAAGGTGATTTCATCGTGACCGCTAATTGAACCTCCCGTAGATACATACTCAATTTTGGGATTACGTTCCATCGCATAAACAATACCTTTATATAATGTATCTATATCTGTCCAGGTATTATAACCTCCAGTCCAGAGAAGAATGAAAGCATCTTCGCTTACCAATTTACCTCGTAGTAACTTTTGTGCTTGCGGGGGGGGGAATTCAAGATGCGTTGGACCCGGAGGTAGCACTTCCACCAGCTGGTACCCGGCTGTGTGGCGGTTTAGTCGTCCACAGGCACTCAATTGACCGATCAACGAATATTTCTGAGGCTCACTGCAGGTAGAGAATTTATCACCGGCAAGAAGTGCAGGTAGCATTAACTCCCACTGATTCAAAAGCCCGGCATCACTGTTATAAACAGCTGCCTGCAGCTGTCGTTCCGCCATCGGGTCACCATTAAAATCCAGCCACTTTGGCAGGGCCAGTTCACTTAAACCCACCGCAGCGTTAATCACTTCGGTAGTTGAAATAATAGCACGGCAATTATCCTGTAGTGCAATTTTTCTTATCTGCTCTGCAGCCTCTCGCGGTGCAAAAGATATAGAATACCAGCTTATATTTCTATCCTGTATTGTTTTGATCTGATGTTTTAACTCGGTGTTTTTTTGCGTTAAAACTGCCTCAGCCACAATAATTTCAACATCATTTTTTAACAACACCTGGATAAAGTTCCATAAACGTAACCCGGGTGCATATATTTTGTTTGCCAGTCTTTCAGCTGGAGTTGGGCCCATTCCTATTACTAAAATAGCACTCATATAAATTCTACATCTTGCATATTATACAGATTGATGTAAAGAGATGAATTCAAAAAGGTTTCTCCAGGTATGATTGAATTTAATTCACTCAATTGATTTTATTCGTCTTCACCAGATATAAAATTAGAGGGATAAACATTATGGAAATTCTATTTTTAGGCACCAGTGCCGCATGGGGTATTCCGGAGATTGGATGTAACTGCCCGGCTTGTCGTGAAGCGCATCAAAATCCGAAATGGCGCCGCACACGCACCTCTATTTTGTTAAAGTCACAATCTACTATCTTAATTGACCCAACTACCGACTTACGCTGCCAGTTGCTCAAGCACAAAATTGATAAGATTGACGCAGTAATTATAACCCATGCTCATCCGGACCATTTTCTTGGATTGGATGAGTTTTGCGCCCGAAGGGGCCAAAGTGCTTCTTTTAAGAACATTCCTTTATTTGTCGGCAAAGAAGCCTGGGAAAAACGTATCTCCAGAACTTTTAATTACTTGATTGAAAAAAAAGATTCCCCGCTAAAAATCAGAAAATTCTTAAAACCAAACCAGAATTATGTTTTTAAGGAATGGAAAGTATCGACATTCCCAACTCGTCATTCTAAACCAGACAAGATTGGTATCACATTTGGATTTATATTTTCCCACAGAAAAACAAAAATAAAATTA
>CAYRXI010000011.1:19252-29274 GCA_964428255.1 uncultured Candidatus Sumerlaeota bacterium | reverse complement strand
GTCTACACCGCAGATTATTGTGAAATTTTATATGACCATCCGCAGCAGTTAAAGAATGCGGATTTATTTATCACGGAAGCTACCTGGCTCAATGAGCAAGGAAAAGAAAAAGAATGCAAGACTGGACATATTAGTTTTGAACGCTGCTGGCGGGAATATATTCTTAATTTACGTCCGCAACGCATCGCTCTGGTTCATATCTCTCACATTGAAGGTATGACCATTAAACAATGGCGTTCTCGGATACGCCAAATAACTAAATCTTCCGACTTCCAGCCTCAAGTGATGTTACCATATGATGGATATAAACTGAGAATTTAAGCCAAAGATTGTTTAATGAAAAATGCTGTTGAACTAAAACTAATTTAATTATAGTTAATGATATTATCTTTTGAGGTTAGTAGGAGTGTTAATGACATAATTGATGCAATTAATAAGCTGTTTGTAATTATGGTTGAGCCAATTCAATTATCCAAAATACTAATACTTTGGGTTGCAGGATGACAAAGTGTAAACCGGCGAGGCTCTTAGTGTATAGAATTATTTATAACTTTGTTTGAACGAATATAAATAAATGTGATAAAATAAAATTTAAAGTTTATAAATCTGCGTTAAATACCTAAAGCTTCGTATTAAATGGCGCCTCTGGACAAAATACTCAAGGGACTAAAGCAACAATTTCAGCCCGATTTACTTGAAGAGCAACAGCGTCAGCAAGAAATAGAAACAGCAATAGATAAATACCTGAAAAAATGGGGAAAGACTACAAACCAAGATGAACTTTATCATTCCCTCAATAAACTCGCAGAAAGACTCACCGAAAGCGGTCTGGATAGTTTGCCCCTCTTTAAACTTGCGTGGGAGAAAAATAAGCAAGATGAGGTTCTTCTGCTCAAAGTCACGAAGGAATTATTTAAACGGGGTGTGATAAACAAAGAATCCATCAACATTTATCGAGCAGCAGCGGAAGTTGAAACTAACAAATTCCCGCTTCTGGAGTGTGTAGCAAATTATTATCGTGAGAATAATTTCGTATATGAATTAATGCTGGTGGATGAGCAAATTGTTGATACCTTTGAAGAATACGAAAAGATTATGCAGAATGGCAGTGAAGATGAAAAACTTAGATTAGTAGAGGTAGAGTGGGTTAAGGCTGGGAAACTATATGAACAGGCGAAGCAGGAATTATTACCTCTATGCTTGATGGCGAAGCGCAAAGACAAGCGCGTTATGGCGCTTTATCGTAAAGCCCTGGAAGAAGACCCGGAAAATCTTGAAGTCCTGGAACTGCTCACTGACGCTCTGTTACAGCAAAAATGCATGGATCCAGAAGCGCTGGAAATTTATGAGTACTATCTGGCATATAAACCCGATTCTTGCGAAGTGATTCTGCTGTTAAGCCAGGGGTATCGTTTGCAAAATCGCGAGGCTGAAGCGATTGCTTTACTGGAAGCACACTTTCGCTCACATCCCAAGGATGTTCAATGTCTGGAGGAAATTGTTAACTATTATTTTAAGAAGCCTGAAACCACTGAACAAGCCGTTACATACTTTAAGGCATACTTAAAAAATCATCCGCAAAATATAGAAATTCTAAAGCGATTAGCAGAGTTTTACGCAGATATCCAGCAATGTGATGCTGAAGCTGTAGAATACTATCGGCGTTATCTCCCTCATACCAAAGAGCCAGCCAGATTTTTGTCTTTAATTGCCCATTATTCGATTCGTAATGAACGCTGGCATGAGGCGATTGATGTATTTGAAAAGTTGTACAAATCCGGGCAACGTGACAAAAATGTGGTCTTACCTCTGGCTTCCTGTTATGCCTTTTGCGAGCGACGGGATGCTCAAGCCGTTTCGCTATACGAAGAAGCTTTTCGTCTGGGGACTGACAACAACCGAATTAAGGAATTATTGAGCGAGTCGTTTGTGGCAACAAATCGTCTTGGAGATATTGCTCAGCGATGTTTTTTAGAAACTTTGCAAGCCAATCCGCAACACCTGATGTCGCGTTTAGGGCTGGCAAAAAATTATTTTCAGAGACAGGATTATCTGGCTGCTGCCAAAGAAGCGGTTAATATATTACTTGTTGAGCCTGAACATCAATCGGCGCAGCAATTACTTTCTAAATGTCTTATATTACAGCCAGATGATGATTTGCTAATCTCTAAACTTGATACTCTACCAGAAGACACGCGCTACCAGGTTTATCTTCTTGCCTTTCAGCAGAATCCCCAGCTTAAAAAAATAACTCTTGGAGTGGCAAATTATTTTCTTACACATCAGCGCAATGACCGACTGGCTTTGCAAGTATATAGAGCTGCACGCCAGTTTTCACCGGCGAATATTCAGCTACTGAATATGTTAGCCCTGGCAAATTATGCCCAGCAGGAATTAACCGAAGCTGTCAATATAGATAAACAAATCTTCGCCATTTGCCATCAAACTTGCATCTTAAAAGAGCATTTGCCTGCCTCTAAAAAGGCTATTTGTACTGAAGTCTGTCTCAGACTGGCACGGGTTTTTATTGAGAAAAAAATTACTGACTCGTCAGCAGATTTAAATTCCATTTTCCGCTTTGCTTATCGGCGTGGTTTTATTGCACCAGAACTTGTATCCTATCTTGCCAGCTCAATTATTCAGCAAGCCAGCTCAACTCCGGAGGATTTGCAGATACTGGACATTGCACTGAATAATGAGCCACAGCGCAAAGATATTTTAAATTATTTATTAAAAGCGTATCTGGAACTGGGTAAACCCGATTCCGTGGTGAATTTATGTCTCCAGTATCTCAAGACAGATAACAAGGATACTCAGGTGCTCAACTGGCTGATTGAATGCCTGAGCCAATATCCAGTAAGTAATGCTCAGTTAGAATCTTTACTGGAAGAGGCTTATTGTGATAATCCAACAAGTCCTGAACTGACGATTGCTCTGGCTTTGCTGTATGGGCGTTTGCATCACTATGATGCTACCACCTTGAGAATATTTGAACGTGCTGCCCAACTGCGACCTGACAACTCTTTGCTTCAAATTTACCTTGCCCGCAATTATGAAAAACTCGGACATTATCAGAAGGCAATCTTTATTTACCAGCGTATCTTCTGGTCTATCCCCGATGACGCCAAGATTATTGAAGAACTGGCTCTGGCATACTTAAAGGCAGAAGCAAAAGGTATTCAAGTCCTGAACGTGGTGGAGCAAGCACTCAAATTAAATCCCGAAAATATTGACTTAAGTCTTTATAAACTACGGTTGCTATTTGAGCTGGGCAAGCAGGAAAACGCACTCAGCTATTGTGAGGAACTTCATTCCAGAATTGGCAATAAACTACCGCTTTTAATTAATATTCTGGAGAAAGTGGTCTCTTCTGCACCGGAAACACCCTCACCTGTTATGGCAAAATTAGCTACCTTGTTGATTGAGACAGGCAATATTGAAGCTGCCATTAAGTATCTGGAGGTACTGACAACAGGATATCAAGTTTATCTTAGTGAGCTGCTGGATTGTTACACTCGAATTCTACAACAAAACCCTGAGCATATCTTTGCCAGAATTGAAAGAGCAATTTTATACAGGCTAATTGAAGAGTACGAATCATCTGTAAGAGATCTGGAGTCTATAATTGAATATGCAGAATCCACCCCCAGTATTCTATTTGAACTGGCAGAGACCTATGAAGCCTGGGCAAAAAAAGAAAAGAACACTCAGCAGAAGCTGGATATTTTATATAAACTGGGGCGCTTATATTTCAAGCTGAATGAATATGACCAATGTATTACAGTTTATCAGAATATTCTTCACCTGGATAAATTATCCCAGGAAGCCTTATTGTATATTGCTCAATGCTTCTACCGTAAGAACGTGCCGGAATTAGCATTGCAATATTGCAAACGCCTGGAAAAAACAGAAGAGGTAAAGGCTTTGCTCTATGAACTGGGCGATATTTTCTACGCCCGGCATAATCTTTCCGGGGCAGCTGAAGCCTTTAATGAAATTGTTAATGCTGATATTAGTTTCCGGGATGCTGCTTTAAAGCTCACTGAAGTCCAGAAAGAATTACAGGGCGGACTTCTCTCGGATAAGGAACGCCAATCAATAAGGGGAGAATTAAGTGATCAGGCTCAAAGACGGTTTGACCTGCGTGAAGAAATCGGGCGCGGTGCCTGGAGCATCGTAATAAAAGCTTATGACCGGGATCTGGATGAAATTGTAGCCTTAAAAATTTTGCCGGCACGCATCTCTGATGACCCCGCTATGATTGAACTGTTTAAAAATGAAGCCCGACTGGCACGCCGCCTGAGCCATCCCAAGATTGTTCGTATTTATGACATCGGCGAGGAGGCTGCACGAAAATACATTTCAATGGAATACATTCCAGGGAGGAGCTTACGCGCTATTCTGGATGAACGCCGCAATCTCCCCCCCCTGGAAGTTATTTATTTCTCATTGCAGATTGCAGACGCGCTTTCTTATGCTCATTCACAGGGCGTTCTACATCGGGATATAAAGCCTGCCAATATTCTTGTTACTGCAGATAAAATGATTAAAATTACTGATTTTGGAATTGCTGCAGTTATTTCACAACCAGGGAAACTATCGCGCGAAATTTATGCCGGCACTCCTTTATATATGGCGCCAGAACAGATTGAAGGCTTGCCCTGCACCCCCGCTACGGATTTATACTCCTTTGGTGTAGTAATGTATGAGATGCTCAATGGCTCACCGCCTTTTAAAGTCGGAAACATAGCTTATCATCATCTGTTTACTAAACCGCCAGCTTTAAAAAATGTTGCTCAACCGCTGGCAGATATAGTTTATCGCTGTTTAGAAAAGAAACCCGAGGCACGTTATCGCAATGCCAAGGAAATTATTGATGCTTTGAAACAAGCCAGAGAAGTAATCCAAAATGCAGCCTCCTGAATCTTTGCAAAAAAAAATAGCGTTAAAAAATCTACGAGATTTTGTTGCAACACGCCAGCAGATTTTATGGTTATTTTTAATTATAGTATTAGCAGCTGGACTGCGTTTTTATCGCCTGAATGAAATCCCACCCGGATTGTGGTATGATGAAGCCATCTATGCCATAGATGCCCAGAGTGTTCTTATTAAAGGTCCTCAAATCTTCTTCACCACAGAATTACATCCTCGAGAACCTTTGTTTATGCATATTGTGGCGCTGTTTTTTTTATTTCTATCTCCTTCGCCTCTTGAACTGCGGGCTACTGCAGGTATTATTGGTTTACTGACAGTGCTCTTAACTTATATTTTTGTTCACCGGGCTACTCGTAATATCCCTCTGGCATTGTTGAGCGCCTACTTCCTGGCAACTTTGCGTTGGCATTTTCATTTTAGCCGAACGGGCTTTCGCACTATACTGGTAGCACCTGTGATATTACTGTTGTTGACTTATTTATTGCCCGCTTTACTGCAAAATAATCCACGTCAGCGCAAAATTGGTTTTATTCTCTCTGGCTTCTGGCTGGGTATTGGAGCTTATACGTACTTATCTTTTCGTTTAGTGCCTTTTATTGTCCTGCTTGTTTTTGTGTATGCTGTCGCTAAAAAAATTATTTCTCTTAAGGACTGTCTTCGTTATGGTGCATTGTTACTACTCGTTAGTTTGATAGTGTTTGCTCCACTCTTGATGGACTTCATAAAAAATCCCTTCCATTTTGCTGGCAGGACAGATGAGGTCAGTCTATTCAAGCAAGGAATTAAGTATGCACTTAAATCTATTTTCCAGAATTTACTGTCTGTTATGCTGATGTTTTCTATCCCTGGTCAGGGCGACCATGTTGCCAAACACAACATCCCCTATCAGCCAGTTCTTGACCCGATAAGCTCGCTTATTTTTTATCTCGGGCTTGCTATTGCAATACATCGAGCGGTGAAACACAACGATATTTTTTCCGTTACCACTATTTTATGGCTTGTAATTTTGTTGTTTGCTAGCATCCTTTCTTATGGTGCGCCCAACTTATTACGCACACTTGGTGCCACTCCAGCCGTTGCCATCCTGCTTTCCCTTGGGCTTGTAAACTTTTATTCATTACTTCGGCGGTTCGTTTCTAAAAAATTGACTTTGATACTTGTAAGTTTAGTGGCATTCACCTTTGCTATTCTTCAAGCCAAACAATATTTTGTTGATTGGTATAATTTACCCAAAACCTGGCAGGAATTTAATTCTAACATTGTAGATTTGGCTAAATTTATTAACAAGAACATACCCCACCATAAATACTTTATCTATATACCGTCCGATATTGTTAATCATCCAAGTTTTCGCTTCCTCAATAAACATCCAGACGTTATGCCAATTCACTCACTTGAACAAATTCTATGTCAGAAATCTGAACGCCCGCATCTGATTCTTGTCACTGCTTATGGTGACCTCTATCGGAGTCAGCTGTTTACTTATTTGCCTTCACTAACTTTGGTGCAGAAATTAACCACTTTTGGGTATGGTGAATGGGCATATTTCTATTTATTGATGCCGAAGGACCTGTTAACTCCTCTTGCACTAAGTTCATTACTTAAACAGTTGAATATTGATCCAGAAAATTTACGACTTTATTTCTAAAGAAATAACCACAATTTTTTCGGGGTAAAAATAAAAAATTATTGCCATAAATCTAATATGGTTTTTATAATTTAAATGTGATGAAAATTCAGTGTCCTACAATGTAAACAGATAATAGAGCTCAGGTATGAGAGAGAAGTAGCTGACCTTAAATGTCCCGGCTGCCAGATTCGCCTTGTTCTTAAACAAGAAAAAATAGAACTCTTAAAACAAAAGAGCAAGGCTGTTTCTGAGAATAATACCCCTGACGATTTAAACTTAAAAAAGGACCGCCTGAAAGATGCGATTCCACCTGAATTTCATCAGCTGTATAAAAAATTGTTGGAAGAGTTAAAAGGCAATATTGATGGCTACCAGCCAATTAAATTAATTGCCGTTGGTGGAATGGGTCTATTGTTCAAAGGAGTCCAGACAAGTTTAAATCGCAGCGTTGCAATTAAAGTTCTTTCCCTTCAATATGTTAATCAATCCCGTTTATACCAGCAATTCATTCAAGAATCTGCCCTGTTAGCTCAACTTCGGTATCCTAATGTTGTGGGCATAATTGACCGTAAAGAGATCCAGGGTGTTCCGTTGATGGTTATGGAATTTGTGGAAGGCGAAAGTCTAAAAGATATTTTGCTGAAGTGAGAACTTACCCTCAATGAAATGCTCAATATAATAGTGCAGGTTCGTAACGGGCTATCTTATATTCACAGTCAGGGGGTTATTCATGCCGACATAAAGCCTTCTAATATCTTAATTGATATGATGGGGAATGTAAAAATTGCTAATTTTGGAATTGCCAGAATTATAGGCCATAAAAAGAAGAATAATGAAGAATCTGCGGAGTGGGTACTGGGAACACCACGCTATTTGGCACCGTAAGTTCAGACATCGGCAGAAAAAATGGAACCACGCTCGGATATTTACTCACTGGGTGTAACCTTTTATGAAATGTTCACCAGAGTTCCCTTCAATCCATCTTCATATAAAAAACCCTCACAACTGAATCAGATGTTACCAGTAGACCATATTATCGCAAAAGCTATTGCCTATAAACCCGTAGACCGTTATCACCACGTCGTTGATTTTTGTTCCGATTTGATAAATGTGTTGACTGGAAGAAAACAAAATGAAGTTAAAACAACATCTTTCCGTTCATTGATATTTTTACGGGCTGCTGTTTTGTTATTTGTTATTCTTGCTGTTGCTCTTGTAGTTTTTGGAAGTCTAAAACTCTTTAAATATAAATGGATTTCTGACACAAAAGAACAGATAAAAACACAGGTAAATATTAATGCCTCTGACAAAGAATTATCTTCAGTGCAATCCCCCAATTTAGAGAGTAAAAACACACTCTTAATACCGCCACTTCATCTCACGCACAAAAAGCTGACCATCTTCTAATTACCGAAGTGAGCGTTTATGACCCGGAATTCATAGAAATTTACAATCCAACTCTTCAACCAGTTTCATTAAAAGATTATTACATTACTGATGTGGCTTTTAACAATGGTGATTATTATTTATTACCACAGAGAGGCAAAGTTAAAGGCGGTGACCACCATGATTTTATCGCACGTTTTCCACCAGATGCAGTTATTCAACCTTCCGAATGTCAGACAATTGCCCTGGGTAGTTATCAATCCTTCTTACGGCGCCTTAATATTTCGTCAACTTATGTCCTGGTAAGGGATGATTCAACTCCACCCACGGTTAGGGAAATGCTGACTTGTTTTACCGGCATTATAAACCCTGAACCGGGCTATACAACTTTAAGTAATGATGGAGAGTCAGTAATTCTGTTCTTCTGGGATGGCAGGGGAGACATAGTAAAAGACGTAGATTATGTGGTTTGGGGGGACAAGGAAGAAGCTATTTGCAAAACCGGGAAAGTATGTGAAGGACCTGATGCAGACTTGATGCCATCAACCATTATCCTGATATACCTCTGTTACAACAACACGTAGTCTCTACTGGTGGACCTATCGGGAATAATTCATTTCAACGTAAAGACCTTGTAGAAATAGATTAGAATCTTAAGAATGGCAATGGAATTACCGGACATGATGAAACCTCAGAGCATCTTGACCGGTCTTTCAGTCAGGCGCCTCCTTCACCCAATCGGCTATGAGTAGCGAAATTGTCGTGTGCCATTTAAGCTTCTTTACCAGCAAATTCCTTCGTATTGTGCAACTATTTCAGACGGATTGTTAATGATACGGACCAAATCTATTACAATTTGCTCTGCAGTTGCTTGTTTGATTATCTCTTTAAATTTGGGGCTCTTGTTACCCACTATGATTATCTCTGAATGCTGCAATAGCTCGGCAATCCGGTCCGTCATTAATTCTGCGATGTGTGGAATTTCGCGTTCTATAAACTCACGATTTGCACCAATCAATCGTGCCAGCGAGACATTCTCGTCATACACCTTGATACGATAGCCTTTCCCAATCAACTGTTCAGCCAGAATTACCAGTGGGCTTTCACGAAGGTCATCGGTTTCGCTTTTAAAACTCAGTCCCAATAAGCCAACGCTTTTTTTATTATAACGAGCAATTAACTCCAGCGCTCGTTTAATTTGCAAATCATTGCTCGGCAGTATGGATTCTAAAACCGGCAATTGTAAAAAATGTTGCCGTGATACGTTCAAAATTGCGCGTAAATCCTTGGTCAAACAGGAGCCGCCGAAGGCAAATCCCGGTTTTAAATAATATGGTCCGAGATTTAACACCCGATCTATACAGAACAGCTCCATCACCCTGTGACTATCTATACCCAATTGTTTGCAGATATTCCCGATCTCATTGGCAAAGCAGACTTTCAAACCATGAAAGGTATTATTCGCATATTTTATCATTGCTGCAGATTTTAAATCGGTTATTTCTATCGGGGCGTTTATGGAGGAAAAAAGATGTTTTATCTTCTCGGCACTTTTCATATCTGCCTGTCCAATCAGCGTAAATGGTGGATGATAAAAATCATATACTGCTGACCCCTCCCGCAGGAATTCCGGAACCAGACAGACCCCGAAGTCCGCCCCCATCTTTTTGTGTGAATATTTCTCCAGAGTGGGGATTAAATGATTCTCCAATGTTCCGGGCAGCATTGTACTGCGATATGCTACCACAAAATAATCTTCCAGCTTCTGCAGTGCTGAGCCTATCTGTTCTGTCACTTTAAGTAGATATCTTATATCAATGGCGCCAGAGCTATCTGAGGGTGTTGCCACGCACACCATTGCCACTTCAGAATTTAAAACCGCTTCTTCAGCGTCATCTGTCGCTCGCAGTCTTCCAGAAGATACCATCTTACTGATAATTTCACTAATTTGTGGCTCAACAATGGGACTTTTCCCTTCATTCACCAATTTTACTTTTTCTGGTTTAATGTCGACACCAATGACATAATGTCCCAGCTCGGCAAAACATCCAGCACTAATGCATCCCACATA
>CAYRXI010000011.1:14104-19242 GCA_964428255.1 uncultured Candidatus Sumerlaeota bacterium | reverse complement strand
ATTTTTGGCTTCCTTTTCCTTTCGTCTTTGCATTTTTAACTTAAAATAATACGCATTGCATCTTCTGCCTTCCGGGCAAAGGCAATCATTGTGATAAGCTCTACCGGCGTTGAAATTCTGCCCCAGGCAGTTATGGTATATATTGGCTCTTTTTTCCCAAGGACCCGAGAATACCATCCTTTTATGTGTGGCTGTTCAACTCCTTTAACAACCTCAACTTGTAAAATCTCAGCCAGCTTTATTGTCACAAAAATTTTGCCCTTCTGCAGTAAAACAATGTTATTATTTTTTAATTCAACCTCCACACCAGGGGCAAGATGAAATAGCTCTTCTATGAATATTTCACCATTTACAAGTAACTCGTCGCGAATAGTGAATTTTTTTTTGCTTTCAAACCAGTTTACTGCCCGACTATGAATCACCGGGGGGGATAGGCGTTGATAACCATTAGGACTGCCCGCCACAAAGAGCACTTCTCCATTTTGGCTCTGTCTGATTTTTGCCAGCTTAGAGTTTGCCTGTCTTAACCACATAAATGGACCGCCAATAACAGATTGGTTTTCTCCCTGCACTACAATTGTATTGTGTGCAGCTGTTGAGCGAAAATAATCGCGCCATTCCCGTTCCGTATGATATGCATAAGTACCAGCGTCTGTCAGTATTTCTTCACCATCAATTATTAACCAGATAGCCAGAGCATCGCTGTGCCCGTGTGCGCACAATGGCGGATAACCTAAGGGACCACAATCAAAGATTAATTTGGCTTTCATTCCCTCGTCGTTCACGGTTTGAAAAATAAAATACCCCCCTTCTGGAAAAGATATTAATCTGGGAATATTATCCGGTTTGGAGTGTGGCAATGCTTGAAATTGTGCGTTAATCTCTCCCCCCCCTAAAAGCCAATACGTTGTTTCATCCATTTCACCGGTGGTCACCTTCAGGGCTGGGTCTTGAAATAGCACTGCTCCACAATTTAATCTCGCCAGATAAGGACTATAATCAGACTCATCCAAGCGCAGTACCCGTGCATTATCACTATCGCCAATTTGGAGAATAGTGCCAAATGGTAATGTCACTATTGCGGCTAAAAATTTGAACATTGCGTGCAAACGAGAAGAGTATTCTTTTGAGAATGGATGTTGAAGGCGCTGTGCCAGTAAATACGCAAGCAGAAACAGGTCCAGTGTAAAACAATGATATTCAGTGGCTTGCTCCTTATTTACGCCGTCAGCTGTTATCTGTTTCATAATCTCGCGTTCTAACACTTGACGTGACCAACGATTCCATTTTGTTGCTTGCGGAATGAAATTAAACAATGCGGTGGCGAGAAATAATCCTGTTGCCTCTCCGATTAAATGATTATTGGCTGAGGAATAAGCCGAATAATTATGCCTAATGAAATAACAATGCTGATAAGTTGCATTATTGAATTCAGTGGCAAATTCTGCGGGCAGTGGTTCCTCTGCACTCAGAAAATACCAGACCCAACACCAGTTTATCAACCGCAATGCCACTTCAAGCGCACTACTCCAGTTAATACCAACTAAATATGGATTGCTCTCAATCCAGTTGGTAATTTGATTTATTGTTTCCTGCCGGAACTTCTCATTCCCCGTAATATAATAGGCTTTTGCCAGTGTGACTAAATGCCAGTGCCTGTTTAATTCCCAAACATATTTTACATCTCCATATTTTTTGCTATTACGATAATCTATTTTTTTACCAAAAAGGAGAGGAAACTCGTTCCCTGTTGAATAATCCTTGTGCCAGTCTATCGGATTATCCAGTTGTAAATCATCAAAGGCAAAAAGCGATATTTTCTTTGTCATTAATTTTTCTGCTGCCCGAATCGTAAGTGGTATGGTTTCCTTCAAATCTGCCTTTATTTGCTCTCGTTTTCGCAAATCTATGAAAAAAGCCCCGAGCTTGGTCTCTATTTGCTTATGCGAGAGTTTTAATTGAGGGATTTTATGTTGCTTAAGCAAAAACTTTTCCCAGATGGCTTGCATCTTTTGCCGCGGACGATACCAGAAGAGTTCCCCGGGTGGCATCAGCTTTGCCCGCCGAAAGTACCATATTATTTTTTCACGGTCCATAATTCTTTGGTGCGTGATATTAAGAGCTTAATTTTTCTAAAATCAAAAGCGCGTGCAACTTAATTTTATGCTTTGCAGTGATTATTATGGGCTTCAACCTTTCTAACGTAATGTAAGTGATTTTAATTACACTTGCCCCTTGTTCTCATTTTTTGCAAAAATCTCTTCTGAAGTTGCAGTTGCACATTTTTTCCACATTTGAAAATAAGGAGCAGAAAGATGAACATTGTCCAGCCAGGCAATACGGGATGGATTGAGGTAATTTGTGGTCCTATGTTTAGTGGTAAAACTGAAGAGCTAATTCGGCGCTTGCGCCGTGCAGAAATTGCCAGACAGAAGGTACTTGTATTCAAACCGCGCATTGATACACGTTATGATGAAGTAAACATTATCTCTCACAGTCAACTTTCTATGCCTTCTATACCCATTACCAGCTCAGAAGAGATAATGCATTATATAACTCCGGGCACTCAAGTTGTAGGGATTGATGAGGTGCAGTTTTTTGGCGCTGAACTGGTTAGTATCTGTCAGCAATTGGCTGACCGCGGCATTCGTGTAATCTGTGCCGGACTTGACCAGGATTATCGAGGTCTTCCGTTTGAACCAGTTCCGCAACTATTAGCCATCGCGGAATATATAACCAAGACGCTGGCAATCTGTGTCGTGTGTGGCAATCCTGCCAGCCGCACACAGCGCCTCATTCCGAGTAAAGAGCGGATTCTGGTCGGTGCCGGTAATGTTTATGAAGCGCGTTGCCGTAAGTGTCATCAAGTAATTGAGTAAGAA
The DNA here is from genome assembly GCA_964428255.1 of uncultured Candidatus Sumerlaeota bacterium. Lineage (GTDB taxonomy): Bacteria > Sumerlaeota > Sumerlaeia > MWCT01 > JAGHBZ01 > CAYRXI01. The sequence continues at coordinate 16,360 of CAYRXI010000011.1, read as the reverse complement.
CAATGGTTAGTATACGAGAAGTTGTCTCACGCAAAGAACTTAATCAGTTCATTCGCTTACCCTGGCGCATTTACCAGGGCATATCTCAATGGGTGCCGCCAATAATTATGGAGGAAAAAGAACTCTTTAATCCTGCACGGCATCCTTTCTACAAACATTCAATCGTCAAGTTGTTTCTGGCTGAAAAAAATGGGGAGATAGTGGGACGAATTGCTGGCATTATTAACCATAACCATAACACATTTCACCAAGACCGTGTTGGATTTTTTGGTTTTTTTGAATCTCTAAATGACCAGGAAGTTGCCAATGGCTTATTTAATAATGTCGCTGATTTCTTACGTCAGCATAATGTGGAAATTATGCGCGGTCCGATGAATTTTTCTACTAATGAAGTCTGTGGTTTGCTGGTTGATGGTTTTGAATGGGCACCTTTTGTAATGATGCCCTACAATCCACCATATTATGCGGAGTTGATTACAAATTATGGTTTCTCCAAAGCGAAAGATTTACTGGCTTACCAAATGTATCTTGAAGATTATGACCAGCGCCTGATCCGGCTGGCAGAACGTGTTAGGAAAAAACTCCCGGTCACAGTTCGCTCAATTGATAAAAGTCGGTTTAAAGACGAAGTAAAGCGCATCCGTCAGATATATAACTTAGCCTGGGAACGCAACTGGGGCTTTGTTCCGGTTACAGATGATGAATTTAATTTTATGGCGAAAAAGTTAAAGCAAATTGCTGACCCGCACCTCTGCTTACTGGCTGAAGTTGATACCAAGCCTGTAGCCTTTATGCTCAGCATACCCAATATTAATCTACTGCTGAAGAAAATAAATGGCAGACTCTTTCCTTTTGGTATCTTTGTTCTCCTCTTCGGTTTACGGCGAATCAGAGAGTATCGCACACTGACAATGGGAGTGATTCCAGAGTTTCGGCGACGTGGAATTGAGGTCTTGCTATACCATCGCCTTTATGAATTAACCAAAGAGCGTGGCTATATTGGTGGCGAGATGTCCTGGGTGCTGGAAGATAACTATCTAATGCGGCATAGTCTGGAGCAAATTAATGCCAAACATTATAAAACTTATCGCATTTACGATTATCCAATACAAACCAGATAACAACAGTGGCAACTATATTTTTATTTTGCTCCATCAAGATATTTGGGGATAGTTATAGTTAGTGAAACCTCTTTTCATCTTTGGTCACCTGAGGCAGAAGAAATATTGTAATTACAAGATTGTCTTAATGAATACAAAACCGAAATACTATATTGTTACTTATGGCTGTCAGATGAATGATTATGATTCAGGCGTTATAGCAGGATTACTTGAAGCTTATGGCTGGCAGGGTGTTAATAATGAAACCGAAGCTGATTTGGTGGTGGTCAATACTTGCGCCGTCAGAAGTGGTGCTGAAGAGCGAGCTATTGGACGAATTACCCACATTAATCGTTTAAAACAACATCGCCGTCCCGAGATGATTTTATGTCTGACTGGTTGTATTGCCCAGGAGTGGGGCGAGCAACTCGCCCGGAAATTCCCGTTTATTAATCTGATTGTTGGCACTCGCGATTTTGTGCGCTTGCCCGAACTTGTGGAACAGGCGAAATTGACCGGCAGGCAAATCGTGGCAGTCTCCAGCATTGATCAACCCTTAACACTTGGTGTGCCTTATACGGTTCAAAAGTATGACATTCGTGCTGGAGTCATCATTATCTATGGCTGTGATAATTACTGTGCATATTGTATTGTTCCCTATGTTAGAGGACGTGAACAAAGTCGCCCCCCGGACGAGATTCTGGCTGAAATTGAAGCCTTGGCCCGGCGCAACTTTAAGGAAATCATCCTGTTAGGACAAAATGTCAATGCTTACCACTACCAGGATGTGGATTTTCCCTCACTGCTACGAATGGTGAATAACATCTCCGACATCAGCAGAATTAGATTTGTAACTTCTCATCCTAAAGATACCAGCGAACGTTTGATTGAAGCGGTTGCTGAACTGGATAAGGTCTGTGAAAATTTTCATTTGCCGGTACAGGCAGGCAGTAATAAAATTCTCCAGCTTATGAATCGCCATTATACACGAGAGTATTTTCTGTCGCTGGTTAATAAAATTCGTGCCTCTATCCCCTTCTCAGCCATTACTACGGATATAATTGCCGGTTTCCCAAACGAGACCGAAGAAGACTTTCAGCAAACACTGGAACTGGTAGAAGAAGTAGAATTTGACTCGGCTTTTACTTTTATTTAT
>CAYRXI010000011.1:13582-14094 GCA_964428255.1 uncultured Candidatus Sumerlaeota bacterium | reverse complement strand
TTATACACCCCGCCCCGGGACAAAAGCCGCTATGGAGTATGAAGATAATGTCCCTCTCGCTGTTAAAAAAGAACGATTAAATCGCCTGATTGCCTTGCAGGAAAGCATCAGTCACAGAAAAAACGCTAAATTAATCGGAACAGTTCAGGAAGTACTCGTTGAAGGCACCGGGAGAAAATCACCCGGACAATTAATCGGAAGAACACGCACAGATAAGATTGTTGCCTTTGATGGCGCTTCAGATTTGTTAGGTAAACTGGTAAAGGTAAAAATCAACGAGGCTTGGCCACATACTTTACTGGGTACACTCGTAGAGAACTGAATTCTTTATCAAGTATTAACACTTGTAATAATGGCAGATTAGAATGCGATTAGATTGGAATATAATATATATTTTAATCTTCTTGCAAACTCTTGTGCTATCCTTGGCACTGACGCCAATTGCAGGAAAATTAGGAGTAAAGTTCGGGTTAATTGATAGACCCGGTGCAAAAAAAATTCACACTATTCCC
>CAYRXI010000011.1:0-13572 GCA_964428255.1 uncultured Candidatus Sumerlaeota bacterium | reverse complement strand
ATTGCTATTTTTATTAGCTTCTTTCTTGTGCTTGTAATTGACGTCATTCTGGCTTTACTAATCCAGTCAGAACAACTTTTGGCACCTGGAGTTGTCAAATTCATTCCCAATATTAAGTTTGTCTCGCATCAATTGCTTGCGCTACTGTTAGGGGGGATTATTATCTTTTTCACCGGACTACTTGATGATTCTGTAACTCTTCGCCCCACCCAGAAACTTTTTCTTCAGATTATTGCCACGGTTCCGTTAATACTAAGCGGTATTCAGGTTGTATTGTTCTTACCACCTGTTTTAGGCATTATTTTAACAATCTTCTGGCTAGTGCTGATTATGAATGCCTTTAATTTCATTGATAATATGGATGGACTTTGTAGTGGTGTTGCCTTTATTGTGCTGGTAGTTCTGGCTTTTATCAGCTACCAGGCAGGCGAACATTTTATGGTAGCGTTATATGTGGCTCTGGCAGGTGCTACTCTCGGATTCTGGCGTTATAACTTTTATCGTGCCCGCTTATTTATGGGCGATAGCGGCAGTCTGTTTATTGGTTATATGCTTGGCGCTTTAACTATTATGGCTACTTACTATCAGGCAGACAGGATGCCCACAAAACTCCCTGTCCTTATGCCGGTGATTGTGCTGGGTGTACCTATTTTTGACACGGTCAGTGTGGTCTTAATTCGCATTCATCAGCATCGCCCAATTATGCAAGGTGACACCAATCACTTTTCACATCGTCTCGTCCAGTTAGGTTTTAAACCCTGGCAAGCAGTTATCTTCATTTACCTTATTACAATCTGTGTTGCCCTTAATGCACTTCCACTGCGCTACTTAAATACTGCCGAGTCTATAGTGCACTTTTTACAAACCTTACTTCTGTTTATAATCATATATTTGTTAGAATTAGCCGGGAAAATTAAACAGAACAATTTAAACCAGAGGGAGCATTAACTATGAACTGGCTAAAGGCACTTTGCTTAATGTCTTCAGTATTTCTCTTAACTGCTTGTGCCGAACTTTTCTCTCAACGTCAGGCTCAACAGGTACAGGCAAGTCGTCTGGCTGAATTAGAACGGCGCTGTCAGGAATATCAGGTTCAATATTATCGTCTGCTGGAAAAATTTAAAGAAGAGCAAAATAATGCACAAAAGCAAATTAGTACCCTGCAGAATGAATTGAATACACTAAAGGAACGTTCATTAAAAAAGGAGTTAGAATTATCCAGTAAAAATGAAGAACTTGAATTTCACCTCCGCAATAAAGAAAAAGAACTCCAGTTAGCCAATGAAAAATATAAGGCTACAGTCTCTGCCCTGGATAATCAGCTGACTGAGCTAAAATCTCTCGTAGAAAAGTTAGAAAAAGAAAAAAATGACAATGCTACACGTCTCAACACTGAGCTACAGGTGAAAAATCAACTCCAGCAACAACTGACTCAACTTCAGCAGCAAAACAACGACCTTAAAGCTCAACTTGAGGACCTGAAAAAAGAACTTGCAAAAACAGAATCTCAACTCACAACCCTAAATGAGCAGATAAAACAGACGGAAACGGAAAAACAGCAGCTTTCTGCTTCAAATGAATTGCTGAGTAAACAATTAGTAGACTTGAGAAACGAATTGGCAAAGACCCAGAAGCGTATTAATGAATTAGAAACCTCAGGCACCTCTGTTCAGCTGCCCAACTATTTAAATGAGGCACTGCCAATTTTTCAGAAATTACTTGGCGATTATCTTAATAAAGGAGTGGCTAAAATTACAGCGGAAAAGCGTGGGCTTGTAATTACTATTCAAAACGAAACTTTGTATCAACCAGGGACCGTGATTCTGAGCGACGAAGGAAAACGTCTGCTGGCACAACTTGTTGCCGAAATTAAAAAATTGCCTCTAGCTGAAATTACCGTTGAAGGACATACTGATAATTTGCCGTTAAAAGACTTGCCCTTTTTTGATAACTGGGCACTGGGTGCTGCCCGTGCCACTAACGTGGTTGGTTATTTTGTAGAACTGGGTGTGAAACCCAAACTTTTAAAAGCCGTCTCCGCTTCATTTTATCAACCTGTAGCCACAAATGATACTCCAGAAGGGCGATTTAAAAACCGACGCGTGGAAATTATTCTCAAATAATCCGCTTCAGCACACTTAATTTTTAAATTGATTTGCCAGTTGCAGATGGTCAGAATATGCGATTTGTAATTTTAATATAAATCTGCTTTGCTGAATGAACGCTGAGAAAAAAACACACAAAATCCTGTTAACCAATGATGATGGGATTGAGTCTCCTGGGTTGAGTGCCCTATATTCTGAGCTGATAAAAATCGCCTCTGTCGCAGTGGTTGCCCCGGAAACCGAAAAAAGCGCGGTGGGTCATGGCGTCTCTATTTTTAACGAACTCTACCTGCGCCGTGTCTACCGCAATAGAGAACTCTGGGGCTATGCCCTGGAAGGCACTCCCGCTGATTGTGTAAAACTGGCAGTCACAAAACTTCTCAAAGACGATCTTCCCCAGCTGGTTATCTCAGGAATTAATCGCGGGCAAAATACCGGTAATAGTATACTCTATTCAGGAACAGTTGCTGCTGCCGTTGAAGGAACTATGTTTGGCATTCCCTCCATTGCTGTTTCAATTGACTGTCGCCGTGGTGAAACACCCATTTTTGAGGTTGCCGCTAAGTTTACCCGTGCACTGGCATTACTTGTCTTAAAACGTGGGATGCCGCAAGATGTCCTGTTGAATGTTAATGTTCCCAATGTCCCGCTCTCGGAAATAAAAGGTGTAGCTATTACTCAGCAGGGCAAGGCTATGTATGTGGATTTATATGAAGTCGTCCGTGAGGAAGGTGAACGTATAATTTTACGAAATATTGGCGAGGAAATGATTCCCAGTGATGGCGGTGAAGAGTTGGATGACGTGGTACTTGGCAAAAACAAAATCTCTATCACGCCCTTGCATTACAATCTCACCTATAATCCGTTTCGTAAAAAACTTCATCACTGGCTCAAAGACCTTACTGAAATGCAAACTGAATTAGGTTTGCAGGTAGATGACCTTATGTAACTTTTTTCCCTTATTTTCTTTTTACCTCAATTCAGTAGCCAGCAAATCATAAGCCGTAACATTCCTTATAATAGCCTTTATTAGGTCTCCCGGTAAAAATTTGTTACTGCTTTGCACAATAACATAACCATCTACTTCAGGAGCTTCTCCCTGTGAACGGCAAAGATAAAAATTTGTGCCTTTCTTGTGCCCCGTGCTTGTTAGTTTTGCTTCTACCAGTACTTCTCTTATTGCGCCTATCCAGCGTTGGTTTTGCCGATAAGCTATCTCGCCCTGTAAATTATAGATTTGTTTTAATCTCTGGCGCGCTACACTTCTTGGAACGGCTCCGGACAAACCTTCCGCTTTTGTCCCCTTTTCAGCAGAATACAGGAAAAAGCCCACTCGGTCTAACTTTAATTCCTTTAGCCTCTTTCCCAGTCTCTGAAAATGTTTCTCAGTCTCATTGGGAAAGCCAATAATAAAAGCCGAACGAATAACCACTTCTGGAATCACAGTTCTGATTTTTTTGATAAGCTGCTTTATTCTCTGCCAGCTATAAGGTCTTCTCATTCGCTTCAGGATTTCTTCGTCAAGATGTTGTAATGGAATATCAATATATTTGCAAATCTTGGGTTCTCTGGCTATGCACTCCAGTAGCTTGCTATCAATTCTTGTTGGATATAGATACAGGAGTCTAATCCAGAAGTCTTCTTTTATGGCGCATAAATCTTTTAGCAGTTCTACCAGACCATATCTTCCATCGTATAAATCTATCCCATACTTTGTAATATCCTGAGCTATAATATTTATTTCTTTAATCCCCTGATTAATCAATTGGCGTGCCTCATCTAACAACGTTTCTCTTGGGACACTCCGATAAGGTCCTTTTATTTGGGGTATAATGCAAAAGCTGCACCGATGGTCACATCCATCGGCTATGCGTAAAAAACTGTAGGGTCTTTTTACCAACTGCTCTCGCTTCAGTGGATGCTCAATTTTTACTTCCGGATGTGGTTCAACATTTATAATCGGTTTTTCTTCTACTTTGCGTAACACCTTTTCAACTATGCCAGCCAGCGTCTCGACGTTAAGCACACCACAAAAAGCATCAACTTCAGGAAACTTCTGCATAAGAAAAGTTAAAAAACGTTGTGGCATACATCCGGCTACTATAATTCTGGGTTTAAGAGTGCGGGAGTCTTTCAGCCTTATTAACTCTTTTATAGCTGATTCTGATTCACGGCGCGCTTCACCAATAAATCCACAAGTAAAAATCACAATTGCATCTACATTCTTACTTGCCCCGGTAAAGTCGCTTATTTTTATTCCTTTTGCTGTAAGCGCACCTGCCAGGTATTCACTATCCACAGTGTTCTTGTCACATCCTAAAACTTTAATTCCTACTTTCATGGTTTTTTATTTTTTTTGAAATTTAGTCGTAGCAAAATACAAAATGATATTTTATTTATACCTACCAATGGAGGAGAACAAAAAATGGTTGTAGAATTTTCAATTGTACCAATTGGCAGAGGAGTGCATCTTAGCAAAGCCATCGCCGAACTTATAAAAATTATAGAGACTACGGGAATTGACTATCAACTCACACCTATGGGAACAATTCTTGAAGGGAATTGGGACCAGATTATGGACGTTATAAAGAGATGTCATTTTACTGCACTGAAGAATTCTCGCCGCGTTCTAACCACAATCAGAATTGATGATTTTCAGGGCAGAGCTGGTCGTATACAAGGGAAAGTGAACTCTGTAATGAAACGATTGGGTAAACTTAAAAAGTGACCTGACTCTGAACCAACTTTTTATTTGCTCTGGTCAACTTGCTATCTAAGGCTATTAAACAGTTTTAACCAATCATTCTTAACTTAGTGTTACAACAAAGTAGCCTGAGTGATTCTATTTAAACTATATACGCAATATACGTCACGGGTTTTACAATATCCATATAATCTCAGGCGATCAACAGATTCGGGCTCTATGATTTCTTCTATAATTTCGTCAGGACTTTTCTTATAGCTTATCTGTACTTCAAGGTTATTCTCACTTGCATATTCAAGAAGTCCGCGTATGTCTTCGGGGGCTGTAGCCGGATTTTTGCCACTGTACGTATATTTAGATGGTGTTCTGGAAACACTTACTGCCATCAGTTTTGAAAGCTGACGTTTATAACGGCTGGTTAACTCATTTACTCGCTTCTTAAATGCCTGTTCAAAGTTCTTGTAAATGCTTTTAGTGGTACTCTCGGCTAACTGGTCAATATTGTAAGCCTCACTTATTGCCGGCTTCAGCTGTTCAATTAACGATGTTACTTTTTTCTCAGTAAAATCTTCCTTTAATTCTTTCTCCAGTTTTGCCACTAATTTTAAAATGGCAATTAAGTTATACAAATCCTCTTTTCCTAAGGCTATATGATATTCCCCGGTTGGTGCTTGACGAATATTCTCAGTGTCCAGTTGAGGTGTAAAACCTAATTGCTGAAGCTCTTTAGCTAATTTCTTTATGCTTACGTCTGGGTTGAGCAGCACCAGCTTCTCATCAATAATTTCACGAATAAGCGATTTAATTTTCCGGTGCGACAATAGTTCTGCCATTTGTACCGGGTCTTCAACGCGAATGTAACCACCAGCAACTCCAATGCTGAATCCGCCTTTTTGTGCCTCTCCACATTCCTGAATTAAATGTAGCACTGTATCTGGGATTGCTTGTCGTGAATGAGTTTTGAGGAAGTTGATAATCTGCTCAGCTGTCAGCCCTTGATGAAGTGCCTGGCGAATTGATTCTTTGGATATCGTCAATGTGGTCATTATGTCCAGCTTTGTAGTAGCTGTAAATCTATTCAAAAAGTAAAAGTCAGAGAGACAAAAATCTGGTGGCACCACTACTTCCAGATTAGGCTGAACTATTATAAACTCACCTTCATAGGTTAAAGGAAGAACTTCGTAATCTGTTCGGTTTTCAAACAATGTTTCAGGCGTCAGGAAATTGCCTTCCAGGATAAATTGCCCCAGGTCAGTGAGCTTAAAGAAGCAGATAATCTCCTCTGGCTTCTTAGCCATTGTAGCTGGGGGGTGACGTGTGGTCTGTCCAGTAGTTAATGGAACATCTGTCCGATTCCCCAGGCGTTGCAGATCACTCTCTTTTCGCAGTCCAAGGTTTATCAACCCGAGCCAGTACAAACTCTCTCCGATGATGGATTCCAGAGTTAAATAATTTGAACGATTGAATTTTTCTAATACATATTGCCCGCTACGTCTCGGGAATTGAACCTCTATCTTGGGAAGCACTGTTTCTGCGAAAGATTTAAAATATACCCACCGATTGCGAGGAATATTTTCTAATTCCTGAAGGATTAATTTCCTTAATGTTACAATTTCTACCAGATTATCCGGTATGGTGTCGGCATGGATAACATTGCCATCAATGAACTCTTCATTCCAGGCGGTTGTGTCCAGCCAGAATTTTAAAATTTCAGTATAACATTTATGTGGATTTTTCAGCCAGTTTTCAAAATCACTGGAAACCTTCCATATACCACCCGCATCCACAATAAGTTTATTCTGAATGCAGAAGAGGGCAATAAAAGATGCATACTTGAGGGTTTTATAAGCACTCATAAACGGTAGCACTTTTTTCAAATCATTTTTACCAATTCCGCCACTGGATAAGACACGCAGTGCATTTCTATTGATGAAACTGGCAAAAATCACAATATCGCGCAGGATATTATTAGAATTTTCCAGGATATACTGTGGAGGTTGTTCCTCCATCGGCAATGTTAACACATCCAGTTCTTTTATACAGCGTTTGTCTCGTCGTTTATAATTATGGGTGATTATATACATCAAATCACGAGGCACCATTAACAAGTTGTTGTATTTATTTGAGTCTGGAACTGCTACATATAGCAATCCGCTATAAGAGAGCAAATTATTCACATAGTCTGCTTTTGTATGGTTGTAACGTTTTTGGGCACCTCCATTTAGCAAATCCCGGAATATTACCACTCCCTTTTTTTCTAATATCTTTCTGAACATCTTGCCCTCATTTTCTGGCAGGCTTTCCAGATACTGCTGTAATTGCTTTGGATCCAGTAAGAAGTTTCTTATTTTGTAGAAAAAATAGCTCTTTTTGTTAGACTCTACCCGGGTTTTTAATCCAACGTGGACAATAGCCCGGAGATGATATAATGATAAATCCTTTAAAAAGTAACCCAGAAAACCTGTCCAGTATGAAGGCAGGTCAATGAAACGCAAATAATGGTCTGGTATTCCTATTAAAACAGTATCTACATCAAGTTCTACCAGCCGGTCAAAAAACACAAAACCTTTATTGGTAAGATTATTAACTACTTTTATCAGGCGATTTTCATCGTTATGGAAAAACCGTTCCAGACATTCCTCGCGGTCCATTTCACCCCCATGAATTGCCAGAAAATGAATCAGGTCCTTTTCAACGTTATCCAGACGTTTAAATGCCAGACTAAAGTATTGCTGGTTTTGCATTCGGGGGTATAGTGTTTCTACTATAACAGCTTGCTTTTGTTCTTCGGAGAGGTCGCTAAGATTCGGGAACGGTATATTCCAGAAATCGGCAATTTCACGTAGTTTATGAACATTAAAATTTTTTAGAACAGCTTTTAGTTTCATTTTTCACACACCACATAAATGCACTTGTATTTTAGTTTATCATTGATAGCAGAAATAAGTAAAGAAAAAAGTAAGACCAAATGGATTATTTAATCCAGGGCAGATAAATTTATCTCTTTTCCATCTAAGCTAATAATCCGATAGCGATATCCTTGTTCTGTAAGAAATAGCTGACGATTAGCTGCAAACTCCTGGTCTTTGGTGTTCTTGGTAACCAGAGAATAAAAGTGTGCATAATTACCTTCAGCTTTGGGACGCAACACCCTTCCCAGCCGTTGAGCTTCTTCCTGTCGGGAACCAAATGTGCCGGAAACCTGAATTGCCACGTTTGCATCCGGTAAATCAATGGCAAAATTCGCCACTTTTGAAACTATCAGTCGTTTTAACTTACCGCTCTTGAAGTCACTATAAATCTTTTCGCGCTCTTTGTTGGGCGTTTTTCCCGTAATTATTGGAGCTTTAATCGCCTCTGCAATCACATATAGCTGGTCAAGATATTGGCCTATAACCAGGATATTATCATCGCGATGTTTTTCTATCAATTTAGTTACCAGCTCTAGTTTTATAGGATTTTCCGAAGCAATTCTAAACTTGGCTTTAGTGTCAGCGACAGCATATTCCATCCGTTTTTCTTCAGGCAATGGAATACGAATTTCAGTGCAAACTGCCTTGGCAATCCAGCCCTGACGCTCAAGTTCCTTCCAGGGCATATCAAACTTCTTTGGTCCTATCAGGCTGAATACATCGTCTTCTCGTCCATCTTCACGCACTAAAGTGGCAGTAAGACCAAGCCTGCGTCTTCCCTGAATATCAGCCACAGCACGAAACACCGGTGCAGGTAGTAAATGTACCTCATCATAAATAATCAGTCCCCAATTCTGCATATTGAACAATTCTAAATGATGGAATTCATCTTCTTTATGTTTGCGAAATGTCATTATCTGATAAGTACTCACCGTTACAGGCTTAATTTCTTTTATCTCGCCGCTGTATTCACCAATTATATTTTCACTCAAAGTAGTTTTATCCAGTAATTCATCGCGCCATTGCCGTAATGCAGTTATATTTGTACACAGTATCAAAGTGTGTTGTTTAATTTTATCCATAATGGCAATGCCAATAATGGTCTTTCCAGCACCACAGGGTAGCACAAGGACCCCGCTTCCACCACGCGTTGTTCCACTGGCATAGTATACATCCACCGCATTTTGTTGATATTGCCGCAGAGCAAAGGGCTTTCCACTTCTGGTTTTTATCCGCAACTCTATCTCAATTGGGTCACCTTCAACGTAGCCGGCTAAATCTTCAACTGGATATCCAATTTTGATTAATGCCTGTTTAATGCGCCCCCGCATTCCAGGTTTTACTACCAGATGGTGCTTATCAATTGCATCGGCGATGAATCCTTCAATCTGTTTATGATGGAGTATCTCCTGGGTTACAAATTCGTCCTTAACAATTAATATTAATCTGCCACTTTCTTCCTTAACTAATTGTATCAAACCATAGCGCGAAATATATTCTTTTATATCCTGGATGACATTTTGTGGTACATCATATTTACTATATGTCTGCAGTGCATTAATTATCTGTTCGGTAGTCACTCCAGCACTGGCAGCATTCCACAAAGATAATGGAGTTATTCTATAAGTATGAAAATGTTCAGGGCTTTTAATTAATTCAGCAAAACTCGCTAGCGCATCCCGCGCAGCCTCATAATTGGGACTATTTGTTTCCAGCAGGATACTCCTGTCTGACTGCACAACTACTGGTTTTTCAGATTCTTTAACCATTTTTTAAACTTCTCTTTAATCTTTAAGGTTTAAATTGACTTTATTTTAAAAAATTAATATTTGAAATCTTTTACAATTTTATTTCCAGATGAAAGCTCAAAATCTTTATAAAATATCATAATAGCCTCATGATTGTCAATAGATAGCAACATATATTTTATTATTATTTGTTTATACCGAATATTAAATTTACAATAATATAATGTAATTTTTAATTCACTGATTGTCAACAAATTGTTTGGTGGAAAATGAGAAAGGAATTTAGGCATTTATTAAATGAACGTATTATTGTATTTGATGGTGCTATGGGGACTATGCTTTATACCCGTGGTGTTTATATTAACCAGTGTTTTGAGGCTCTGAATGTTCTACGCCCACATATGGTAAAACAAATTCATCGGGAATACCTCCTGGCGGGTGCAGAAGTGCTGGAAACCAACACCTTTGGTGCCAATGAAGTCAAACTGGCTGGCTTTGGATTGGCAGATAAAGTTGAAGAAATTAATCTACAAGGTGTGCAGCTTGCAAGGGAAGTAGCTGGTAATGAGGCTTATGTAGCTGGTTCCATAGGTCCATTGGGTAAACCATTGGCACCTATCGGAAATATTAGCTCTCAGCAGGCATTAAATTATTTCTCCAAGCAGGTACGTGCATTACTTCAGGGTGGGGTTGACCTGATTATTCTGGAGACCTTCAGTGATTTAGAAGAGATCAAACTGGCAATCAGGGCTGTTCGTCAGCTGAGCGATATTCCTCTCATTGCCCAGATGACACTCACAGAAGAAAAAGAGACCATCTTTGGCATCACACTTCAAACAATCGCTAAGGAGTTAACTAAGGAGCCAGTAGATGCCATCGGCCTTAATTGCAGTTTAGGACCGGCATTTATGCTGGAGGCAATAGAAATAATGAGGCCTTTAACAGAATTGCCCTTATCTGCCCAGCCCAATGCTGGTCTGCCACGCCAATTTGATGGAAGACTTATTTATCTGGCAACTCCTGAATATATGGCGGAATATGCTAAACGTTTTATCCAGAAAGGAGTAAGCATTATTGGTGCCTGTTGCGGCTCTACCCCCGAGCATATTCGTGCGATTAAAAGCGCAGTGAAGGCATTACAGCCAGTGGTTCATACAAAACCAAAAACAATTACGGTGGAACAGCCCGTAACTACAGTGCAACCAGCAGAACCGAAAGCGATACCTACGGCACAAACTGACTTAGCAAAAAAATTACAAGCAGGTAAGTTTGTGGTGAGTATTGAAATAGACCCGCCTCATGGCACCAATCCGCTTAAAGCCATTGAGGCTGCACGCAAGGTCAAAGAACATAATATTGATGCCATAAATATTGCGGATGGACCTCGTGCTACTGCACGTATGAGTCCGCTGGCACTTGCCTTGCTTATCAAGGAACAGGTGGGCATAGAAATCATATTGCATTATTGTTGCCGCGACCGCAACATTCTTGGGATGCAGTCCGACCTTCTGGGTGCCCATTCCTTAGGGATTCGGAATGTTCTGCTTATTACTGGTGATCCTCCCAAATTGGGTGACTATCCGTTTGCTACTGCAGTGTATGATGTGGATTCTATAGGGCTGGTAAGAATTACCGCCAATCTTAATTCAGGGAAGGACCTAATTGGTAATCCAATTGGCGAGCCCACTAGCTTCTTTATAGGCGTGGGTGCAAATCCAGGGGCAATTGACCTGGATACTGAAATCCGCCGTTTTGTAGAAAAAGTTAATAGTGGTGCTCAATTTTGCCTTACTCAGCCAGTGTTTGATTTAACTTTATTTGAAAATTTCTTAAAACGTATCCAAACAACATGTGGAGGCTTACCCATTCCCATATTAGTCGGGATATTACCTCTATATAGCTACCGTAATGCGGAGTTTTTACATAATGAAGTGCCCGGTATGCAAATCCCCTCTGCTATTCGTCAGCGGATGCAACGTGCTGAAACACCAGAAGCTCAACGCCAGGAAGGTGTAAAGATTGCTCAAGAAGCACTGCTTGAATTGCGTCCAATGGCACAGGGTGCCTATTTAATGCCACCTTTTAGTAAGGTAGAACTTGCTCTGCAGGTACTTGAGATTTTGCAATAATAATACGGAAAAACGATTGCCGCTAAATTTAGTGAACCCTATCTTCCTCTCTGGCGTTATTCCTAAATTACTTTAACTTTTGTGGAAAAGTGACGTTCATTCTTTATCTCTCGTATAGTGCCCACTACTTCAAATTTGCCAGCCAATCGTATATCAGCCGAGGAACTCCCAATCATTACCTCATACTCACCGGGCTCTATAACAAGTTTCATATCCAAGTTATGAAAAGCTAGCTGGTCAGCGGAAAGTATAAATTTAACTGTTCGCTTCTCGCCGGGTTCCAGTGTTAGACGCTTGAAGCCCTTGAGCTCCTTTACCGGTCTGGTAACACTGGCAAATTTATCTCTAATATAGAGCTGGCACACCTCATCCCCTCTTTTTTCCCCGCTATTCTTAATTGTAAAACTGATATTTATTTCACCATCAGCCCGCACCCGGACAGGTTTTATCTTTAAATCACCATATTCAAACCTGGTATAACTGAGTCCATGACCGAACGGGAACAGTGGTTTCAGGGAGGATTCAACATAGTCTTTATATGTAGAGTGTTTGTGGTTGTAATAGAAAGGTTCCTGACCTGCACGCCGTGGAAAAGTTACAGTTAATTTACCCCCGGGATTATAATCGCCGAACAGCACGTCTGCCACTGCCGTCCCACCCTCTTCTCCGGGTAACCAGGCTTCTACTATTGCAGGAATATTTTCACTTATCCATTCAATAGTTTGTGGTCTACCATTGATTAGCACCACAATCACTGGTGTGCCTGTTTCATAAATTGCCTTTACCAGCTCTTCCTGAACACCGGGCAATTCAAGTGTATCGCGGTCTCTTCCTTCGCCACAGGTATCATTTGCTGTAAATCCTGACTTCCCGCCGACCACTACTATGGCAACTTCAGATTTCCTGGCTGCCAGAACAGCTTCTTTAAAGCCCGATCTGGATTTATCAAGAATATCACATCCCCTGGCATAATGAACTTTAATTTTCAATTTTTGTTGCTTAATTTTCTCTAATAATCCCTGGCGGATACTGATTATGGGCACAGCAGATGTGTCACAGGCAAGATGTGCAGTGTATCCATAATCTCCAATTAAATTTCTACCACTATCTGCACTTGGACCTATCAGGGCGATAGATTTTATACTCTTACTCAACGGTAAAAGCTGGTTTTCATTTTTGAGTAAAATAATGGACTCCCGGGCAACCTGCAATGCTAGTGCACGGTCCTCCGCTGTATCAATTTTTGCTGTTACAATTGCCGGGTCTACATACGGATTCTCAAACAGCCCGAGCTTAAACTTCCAGGTTAATATACGGGATACAATTTCATCAATGCGCGACGTACTCACCCTTCCTTCCTTAATCGCCTGTAATAGGGGCTCGGCGTAGCAAACTGGATTCGGCAGCTCAATATCTATACCGGCATTAACACCTGATATAGCAGCTTCTTTGTAGTCTGCAGCTATAAAGTGAAAGTTATGAAGCATCTCAATTGAACCATAGTCCGATACCACAAGCCCCTCAAAGCCCCATTCTTTGCGAAGTATTCTGGTTAACAATTCATACGATGCGGAACAGGGTATACCATCTATATCATGGTAGGCGTTCATAATTGCACAGGCGTGTGCTTCCTTAATAGCAACTTTAAAGGGGAAAAGGAATACATCATAAAGCTCACGTTTACCGAGATGTACTGGCGCTGCATTTCTTCCACCTTCAGAAAAGGCATATCCAGCAAAGTGCTTTAATGTTGCCATAACTCCGGTAGCTATATTTTCGCCCTGTAGCCCTCTGACATAAACTACTGCCATTCTGGATACAAGGAAAGGGTCTTCGCCAAAAGTTTCTTCCACTCTTCCCCAGCGGGCGTCACGTGCAACATCAACCACTGGCGCCAATCCCTGATGTGCTCCCACAGCTCGCATCTGTCGCCGTATAACCCCTGTTACTTGCTCTATTAGTTCTGGATTCCAG
>CAYRXI010000010.1:38745-42686 GCA_964428255.1 uncultured Candidatus Sumerlaeota bacterium | reverse complement strand
TATTATTTTATAAGAATCACTCCGTAATATTTGGCTTTGCAATTGTAAGGGGGAAGAACATAAATTGGCAAGCCATTATTTTTCACTGTGGTAAACACATCTATGCCGCATGCTTCCATTGAAGGTCTTGCGAGGTCAGGGTGTCGGCAGTATCGGGCACAGCGTTTACATAGATTGCAGGGACCGGCGCCCATACCAAAAGCCTTATAGTAACCATCAAGAAAAATTTCTCGTTCCAGTGTTGCTACAATCTGGCGAATGTCGGTCCATTTAGAACCGTGAATTAATAATGCATATTTGAATTGGTCAAGCATACGGCGAGTCTGCTCCGAAGTAGGGGAGAAAGGTGGACAGGTCAAGGATTTACCGAATGCATCACACCCGAACTGACATTTCAAGCGGACCCATTCGGCAGTTACAATGCTTTTTGCAGGTATAATTTGAGCCGAAATTATCTTAAATTCCTGCGCTCGCTTTATGTATTTGGCGTATTTGCGCATTTTTTTTCTGTGGGGTATCGTATTATTTTAATAAAGCACCGCCAATTTTTGGGGGTTGTTTTGAAGATGTCATAATGTATTGTAATATTTTCACTAAATCTGATAAAATTAAAATTTAAGTGGAGTAACACGGTGCATAGCTTATGCCTTTATTCAAGTACCGAGTAGATTGACTCACTTTTGCGATAGACCATACCTTGAAAAATGGCGATTAGTTCTGCTGCCTCATCGGTAATATTTATCGTATATGAAGCCAGCTTAGGATTTATCCCCACTTCTCTGGCTTCAGCAAATAAGGTTCCCTTAGTTTTTGCTTTAAAATAAGAAATGCTGACGTTAATCGCCATTGCCAGAGTGCCGTGGGAATTAGACGCCACAGCAAAGGCAAAATCAGCCAGTGTAAATATAGCGCCACCATGCACTGTCCGTGCTGCATTTAAGTGATGTTCTTTTATTTCCATTTTTACTTTGGCGCTCCCGGGCGCCACTTCTAGTAGTTCAATCCCGCAATGTTTTGCAAATTTGTCATTCTGAGTGAAAAAGTTTTTTAAGTCAGACATCTTGATCTCCGATTGATGAGATAAATGTATCTTCAAAAATTTTTATCCTGAATTTCAGATTGTTATCTACGTTCGCCATTGAACCAATTGTTCATTGTAGAGCTGGCGCAATTGATTGAAGAAATTAATGGCAAATGGCTCACGATAGTCCGGATAAGTCCATTCCCAGGGCTCATAGCTCTGGGTTTTTCGTTTATATCTAAGGGTGACCTCTGCAAAGATTCCTGCGTGTAAATATAGTCGGTGGTCATAATCTTTGGTAGTAGCCAGCACTACTTTTGATAGTGAGAGATAGCCCGGGTCGATGTTGACTCGGCGCTTACCGGTTGAGGGGTGTGCAAATAATTGCTCCAGGCGATTAGTGTATAGTTTTACATCCGGCAATTCATCAACGTCTATCAATGATTGACAGGCAACAAATTTGCGCTTAATGACAGGACCCATTTCATCCTGATAATATGTGGTGTGGTTAAAAGGCACAATTTCTGACTGTAAGTCTACAGGACCGAAATCCAGTTCTAAACGGCGTAAAACCTGTGGTAATATTTCTTCGCTGCTTATAAGTAAGCCGAAAAATAATTTTACTGGTGGGTGTTGTTTTACTTCTGCCATATCTTATTTTACTCCTGTTTAATATTTAATCTGAAAAATCAATCTTTTATCTCTTCAAAACTGGCTATGACTTCACGAAGATTATTAAAATAGTCATCCTGACTATGTTCCAGACGTGGTATATTTGACGGCAATTGCGAAAAATACGTCCGTAATGCAGTTTTTATCTCCCGCCCCAGCTTGGAGATTCGTGGATGATAGATGGAGCGAATTACAACGGGATTTGTGGGTATCGGTTCAGTTTCAAATAAAATTTTTATTAGCTCCTGACCGGGAACTTTTAATCCTGCCTGTTGAATAACTTCCTCTATTGCACTTACCTCACAGCACCCGGCAGTTGCTAATCCTGAAATTACATATTTTACTACTTCTTCAGAAGAGTCACAAAAAATCAAAGAGCCCAGAGGAGAAATCCCGTAGTCCCGCCTTAACTTTAACAGGGGGAAAATATAGCCCGGGGCGCTGTAAGTGCTGACCACTGCCAGACGGGAATTCAAGAGAAATTGGCGAATGGTTTCTGGTGTAGGGTTCTGCCCCAGTGCTTGCCACTGTGAGTTGGAGATAATCAAGGCGCCTTTCTGCAATACTTTCCCCCCCCCACGTGCATCCCAGATATCGCGCTGGCGCCGTAGCTGTAAAATTGCTTCGTAATTACCGGTTTGTCTCACATACACAGTAGCTGAACAAAACACCAGGTCAAATTCCTGAACATTCATTCGCCGTACCATATCATGAAAACCATCAACGGGCAAAATCACGATGCTCCTGAAACCAGATTCAATTAAAATTTCTTTTAGGAAATTCTGTTGTTCGAGATATTTTTTCAGGCGTTGAAATAAGACCTCATCCAGCAGTGGCTCCATATCAGCCTTTAAAAATCCCACACGAAAGAGAGAAGGTTTTCCCTGTATTACTGCGCTTGCTGTGGTTGCCTCGTTATTAGTTTTTGTTAATGCTAATGTAAAAAATAAAGTTACGATTAATGTTGCAAATATTAATGTGAAGTTTTTCATCAGGGACAATTGGATACATCTTATATTTAAGGTTGTAATATAAATTGATTAAAAAAGTTTAGAATGATTAGCGCAAGATAATTTATAAAGTCTATCCGGCAAAAACGAGACCGTTGTTTTGAATTGACATCATTTGCATTAAAAAATTTAATTGTTATTCTTCAATTTTAATTGTTTTGTAGCGTGAGGTTAATAAAATGAACAAAAATAAAGAAGGGATTAAAAAGGTAGTGCTGGCATATTCAGGCGGATTAGATACATCCGTCATTATCCGCTGGTTAATTGAAAATTATAAATGTGAGGTGATTGCATTTATTGCAGACCTGGGGCAGGGTGAGGACCTAAAACCCATAAGCCAGAAGGCGCTTAAAACCGGCGCCACGGCTGCAATAGTGAAAGACCTGCGGGAAGAGTTTGTGCAGGACTTTGTAATTCCTGCTATTAAAGCCAATTTGCTTTATGAAAATAAATATCCACTGGCAACGTCACTGGGGCGTCCATTAATAGCCAAATGGCTGATTGAAATTGCAAGGCAGGAAAAGGCTGATGCGATTGCACACGGTTGCACCGGAAAAGGCAATGACCAGGTCAGGTTTGAACTCACTGCCTTTGCCCTGGCTCCGGAGATTAAAACTCTTGCTCCTGTGAGGGAATGGGAACTAAAAACACGCGAAGAGGAAATTGAATATGCCAGAAAGCATAACATTCCTATACCCGTGACAAAAAAGAAACCGTATAGTATTGACAGGAATTTATACGGCATCAGCATTGAGTGTGGCGTGCTGGAGGATCCCTGGGTGGAGCCGCCAGAAGATGCATATTTGATTACACAACCTGTGCATAAAACTCCGCAAAAGCCTGCGGAGATTACCATTGGATTTGAAGCGGGAGTTCCAGTCAGCTTAAATGGTAAAAAGACCTCTACCTTAAAGATAATTCAGGAGTTAAATAAGCTTGGTGGACAGTATGGTGTGGGCAGAATTGATATGGTAGAGAACAGACTGGTGGGGATTAAATCACGCGAGGTATATGAGGCACCTGCAGCTGTGATTTTAATTACAGCACACAAAGAATTAGAGTCAATTACACTGGACCGTGAGACTATGCATTTCAAGGAGATGATAATGCTGCGATATGCAGAATTGGTCTACTATGGTCAGTGGTATACAACATTACGCTCTGCTCTATCGGCTTTTGTTGATGAAACGCAAAAGTATGTGACAGGAGAGGTTAGAGTGAAATTGTATAAAGGAACC
>CAYRXI010000010.1:29952-38735 GCA_964428255.1 uncultured Candidatus Sumerlaeota bacterium | reverse complement strand
GCGTCCCGGTAGGGCGCCGTTCTCCTTATTCTCTATATCAAAAATCACTGGCAACGTATGATGTAGGAGACCTGTATGACCATTCCGCGGCAGCCGGGTTTATTAAACTTTTTGGCCTGCCAATGAAAGTTCAAGCGCTAGCTATACAAAAGAAGAAATTGAAAAAGTGAGTCGCCAATTGTAAAAACCACCAGGATTTTTTACAAAGTAATGTTTTATGTCATCTACCCGTAACTATGGGTATAAAAGTTATAACTGCTGAGATAATTTCCACCGGAACAGAACTACTGCAGGGATTATATCCAGATACCAATGCTCAATATTTAAGCCAGGTATGTGGGGAGCTGGGAATAAGTGTAAGATTTCACACTGCAGTGGGTGATGATGCCGAGACGTTGAATGAGGCACTTACAATTGCTGCAGGACGAGTGAACATCGTTATCATAGGGGGGGGACTTGGTCCGACAGCTGATGACGTTACCCGGGAGGTAATTGCCCGGTATCTGAAACGACCTTTGATCACAGATACTGAAGCATGCGAGCGAATACGCCAGCGTTTTCAGCAGAGAGGTATTCCACTGCAGGAATATGTGTTACAGCAAGCAAGAATTCCGGCTGACTCAATAATAATGCATAATACTGAAGGCACGGCACCGGGATTTATAGTACCAGCCGGAGCGTCTCATCCGTGTATTATTGCTCTGCCCGGTCCACCACGCGAATTACGTCCTATGGTAGAACAAGATGTCATTCCTTATTTGCGACAACATTATGCCGGTACTGTTTTTTTGAGAACTTCTATTATTCGTACTATTGGAGTGCCTGAATCGGTGATAAATTCCGCATTGAGTGACTTATTTCACTGTGATAGTCAATTAAGACTGGCGCTGCTTGCTAAAGTTGGTATGGTAGATATCCGGCTTAATATACAGGCAACGACGGCAGAACAAGCAGAAAAGCTTTTGTTAGATTATCGGCAAAAAGTGATTGCACGTCTTATTCCAGAGGACATATATGGGTTTGACAATGACTCATTGGAACAGGTAGTGGGACAATTGCTTATTAAGAATAAGCTACACATAGCCTGTACCGGAGGTTTTTTGTCAATGCGGCTAACTGAAGTACCCGGGAGTTCTAAGTATATTACTGAAAATTACGTCACTTACAGCAATGAAGCAAAAGTCAAGATTTTAGGAGTAAGTCCTGAAACCCTGAGACAAAATGGTGCAGTAAGTCCTGAAACAGCCAAAGAGATGGCTGCGGGGGTGAGAAATCTTGCTGGGGCTGATATAGGCATTAGTATCACCGGCATTGCTGGACCATCTGGCGGGACTCCAGAAAAACCCGTTGGTCTGGTGTATTTTGGATTAGCAACAAAGATGGGCACCCAGACTTATAAGCGGAACTTTCAGGGCGGCAAACGTGGTGAAATACGCCTCTGGTCAACTGATTTTGCCCTTGACCTTATTCGGCGCTGCATTTTACAAAACTTAAATCCAGTGATTAATTTTCGCTTTTATCATACTGATTAATATATGCCTCAACTGCAACTGAACCCTCAGCATAGAACACCTTTTCCGCAATGGTTGATATTGATATGTATTGCAATTCTTGCCTTCTTACTCCGCACGCATAATATTGGTTTTGGACTGCCCCATTTTTACCACGTAGATGAACCACATAAAATATGGCAGGTAAATCAGTATTTTACGGGGAATATAAAACCAAAGGAGTATTTACATCCTACCTTTTTGACTTACTCCGTTACTCTGGTAGTTCGCATTTATGAGGCACTCGCGCATAAATGCCTGATGACTGAAGGCAGATTATTGCTGGGTCGCTATTGGATTGCCACACTTGGAACACTCACAGTGGTGGCAATATTTTTCGTAGGACGCAGCTGGTACTCCTCAATGCTGGGGCTAATTGCAGCGTTTTTCCTTTCCATAATGCCTCTCCACATTCTTTGCTCTCATTATGTAAAAGAAGATGTGCCTATGGTATTCTGGCTCACGATTGCACTTGGTTTTTTCATTCGCTATGCGCGAGAGCAAAAATTCTCTCTGGCGGCGTTGAGTGGCTTCTTTAGTGGGCTGACTACTTCCACCAAGTATTTTGCTATTGTGACCTTACCAATTTTTCTCATAGAACTTATGCTCGTCTATCGGGGCAAACTATGGAAAAAGCGTTTTATAATAAGCAGTTTAATTTTTCTTGTGACATTAGTTTTGGCGTTTATCGTCTTTACACCTTACGCAGTTCTGGATTTTTCAAGGTTCGTCACAGGCTTTTTTAGCGAAGTTGAACATTCGCGCACAGGACATGAATCACAACCTATCAGTCCCTGGCGTTATGGCTGGTCCTATCATTTACAACGCAGTTTAATTCCCGGTGTAACTTTGCCATTATTACTGCTGGGAATTAGCGGGATTATTGTGGCATGGAGACATAATGGAACAGCAAACAGATTATTGTGTGTTGTTACATTTCTATTGTATTTGCTGATAGAAGGTTCGCCACTAAAAGCAGTTATTAATTTTGAACGCTATGCTTTACCTTTGCTCCCGTTTTTGGCTTTATTTGGAGCCTATACAATCATCTGGCTATTTCAGCTCTCGGAACGTGTAAATGTTAGAATCGCGGTGATTATATTATTTCTGGTAATAAGTTTCTTCGCATTATTCCGGGCAATAAAAGTGACTTCTGCGATGTCACCAGACACAAGAGAAATTGCTGCTAGCTGGATAGTGCGTAATATACCCCTCAAGTCCAGAATACTGGTGATAGATGTTCAATCGTTTAATCCAAACATTTATGGATTGGATTATCCACTTGAGAAGGGGAGACGTGATTGCGTTGGCTTTTTAAATCCCGGCTTTCTTAAACGTTTTGATTATATTATTGTAAGTAGTTTTCTTTATGACCGACATTTTACCTTATATCCCACAAAAACACCGCCATATTATTTTTATAAACATATTTTTGATAACTGGAAATTAGTTAAAGAAATAAAACCCCGATATTTCACCTACGGCTTCCACAACCCCATTATCAAAATATATTCCCGTCCATAATTTGCTCACTGTTGATTCTTTCCGTCAAGTGACTTGACTTAGGTAATATCTGACTTTAAAGTGAGTTAGATAATTTAAGTTTTTCAGATATAAATGTTTGAATAGTGAGATAAATGAAAGCGAGTAGCGCGGGATTGAGCACGGCTAAGTTTGTGAGGGATATGGGGATAAGTCTGGTGATTTTTATTGTGGTAATGCTGGCGGCACCGTGGTTTGGTGCGGTTCAATTGACGCCGAAGGTAATTACAGGGAAAAGCAAGCAGACACCTGAGTATACCATCTTCTGGCAAATTCGGCTCCCGCGTGTGTTACTGGCAGGTTGTGCGGGTATGGGGCTGGCGTTAGCCGGTTCTGCGTTTCAAGCCCTGCTCCGCAATCCGCTTGCCAGTCCTTATGTGCTGGGAATTTCGGCAGGTAGTAGTCTGGGCGCCGTTCTGGCGATGAAAATCGGCTTTTCCATTACTTTGCTGGCTTCATCAGTGATATTTATTTTTTCATTTATTGGGGCTGTAGTGGCTATGGGTATTGTTTATTTTTTAGCCCGTAGTCGCGGTGGCATCAGTTTGCTCACGTTGCTTCTTGCGGGTGTTACATTAAACTTCTTTTTCTCTGCGTTAATTTTAATGATTCAGTATTTAAGTGCCCCCGGCGAGGCATATCAGATGATTCGCTGGATGATGGGGGGGGTAGATATCGCCGGGTATCGTCCCTTAATTTCCGTGGCGATTCCAGTGTTTGTTGGTACAGTTTTACTCCTTACTCAGGCAAAGGCATTAAATATACTCACTCTGGATGACGCCACTGCCCGGCAACTGGGTGTTTCGGTTGTCAGAGTGCAAAAGCTGATTTTTTTCACCGCATCTTTTATCACTGCGGGTATCGTTTCAGTGTGTGGTCCAATTGGCTTTGTGGGACTGGTGATTCCTCACCTGGTTCGTCTATTGTTTGGTGCGGACCACAGGATTTTATTACCCTGCAGTGCTATAAGTGGTGGTGCATTTCTGATTGCTGCTGATACTCTGGCTCGCAAGTTGCTTGCACCTGTGGAATTACCTGTAGGTGTAATTACTGCAATATGTGGAGGACCCTTTTTTCTCTTTTTACTATTTCAACATAAACGACAAAAAGGAATGTTGATTTAAGTTTTTCAAGACCAATATAAAGCAGGTATAAAATGAGTAAAAAAACTGTGGTTATCAAATTTTTTGCACCAGTTATTGATGCCTCAATCAACGCTTTGATGAACGTTATTGAGCAAAAAATGAAAGAAGGGATTACCGAGTTTATTATCCTGATTTCATCGCCTGGTGGGACGGTATTTCATGGATTAAGTGCGTATAATTATCTACGCGGGATTCCTGCCAGAATAATCACTCACAATTTCGGGAGTGTGGATTCTGCGGCAGTAATTCTTTATTGTGGCGGTTCACGAAGATTGTCTGTGCCACAGGCAAGGTTCTTATTGCATGGTATGAGCGTAACTTTCGCACCAAATGAGAGGCTGGAGGAAAAACAACTGGAAGAGCGGTTGAAAGGTCTGCGCATAGATCTGGAAAACATTGCCAAAGTAATAGCGGCTAACACTGGCAAGAGTCTTAAGGAAGTAACAGAGGCAATGCTCGAACGAACAACTTTAAATCCTGAAGAAGCGCTCTCCTGGGGACTGGTGCATGAGATAAAATCGGAGTTGTTTGAGCCCGGTAGCGAGGTCATCTCAATTCATTTTCAGCAACATTTACCACAGAATAAAACCTAACACGGATTTTTTAATCGGGTAGAGGATTATTCTCAGTAAATTTAGCCAGTAGCTGAAATATTTGGCGGGTAGTTCGCGTAAGTAGAGAGGCAGTTAGTGTAAGTGCAGTGTTAAGTGAATGAAGGCGATCAAGAATGCTAAAGACGGCATTGACGCCTTCTTGAAAAATTTCTCCCGGTTCCTCTTCAATAGCACCAGTAAGAAATAAAACCGGGATATTTTTTTGTTTGGCACGGCGAGCTACGCAAATTGGTGCTTTTCCGAACAAGGTCTGGCGATTAAGCGAGCCTTCACCAGTAATAACCAGCGAAGCTCCAGCAATCTTTTCGTCAAATTTTATCATATCCAGGATAAAATCAGCGCCTGGAACCAGTTTTGCATCAAAGAATGCAAATAAGCCGGCTGCTAAACCGCCTGCAGCGCCACCATACGGCAGGTTTATCTGGTCTTTACCCAACTTGGCTTTTACTACGCTGGCTAAGTTAATAAATCCGGTTTCCAGAATTTCCACCATTTCTGGAGTAGCACCTTTTTGAGGTGCATAGACCCTTGCACAGCCATTTTTGCCAGTTAAGGGATTATTTACATCGCAAGCCACGATTATTTGAGAGTTTTGCAAACGTTTATCCGCACAGGTTAAATCAAAATCAGCTATATTTTGAAGGTCTGCACCAGTTGCTGGAGTCTGAATGAGATTGCCATAACGGTCAAAGAACTTCACACCAAGTGCCTGGGCTGCGCCGATACCTGCATCATTAGTAGCGGAACCGCCCACACCGATAATAATATTGCGAAAACCCAGATTGAGTGCGGCACGAATTAAGTCACCGGTCCCGAAGGTTGAAGTTTTTAGTGGATTGCGCTCTGCAGGTGAGAGTAATGGTAAGCCGCTGGCATTTGCCATTTCAATTACTGCAGTTTTTTCATCTGCCAGAACAGCAAAAGAGGATTTAATTTTTCGTCCAATTGGATCGTGGACCTCATCCACATTTAGATGTTTGCCTCCCAATGCCAGAATCAAGGCTTCTGCTGTTCCAGTGCCCCCATCTGCCACGGGAAGCAGAGTTATAGACACAGAAGGCATCGCTGAATAAATCCCCTCAGCTATTGCCTCGGCTGCAGCTCTGGCACTCAGACTATCTTTGAAGGCATTTGGAGCAATTATGACTTTCGTAATCCGCAATTTTATTCCCATTCTATAGTGCTGGGGGGTTTACTGCTTATATCATAAACTACACGATTAACGCCGGGCACTTCGTTAATAATTCTGGTAGAAAGACGTTGCAGTAATTCTGGTGGGAATTTAACCCAGTCAGCAGTCATTGCATCGCGACTGTCAACGGCGCGGATGGCAACTACATTAGCGTAAGTGCGCTCATCGCCCATAACGCCGACAGATTTTATCGGCAGCAGAACCGCAAAGCTTTGCCAGATGCGGTGATAAAACCCACTGCGTTTCATCTCCTCCACCACAATAGCATCGGCGCGGCGCAGGGTTTCAAGGCGCTCAGAAGTTACTTCGCCAATAATTCTTATTGCCAAACCTGGTCCTGGGAATGGCTGACGGCGTAAAATCTCTCGTGGTAATCCCAGACATTTGCCAACTTCACGCACTTCGTCTTTAAATAGATGACGGAATGGTTCAATCACACGTCCTTGTTTTTGCAATTCAAGGACTTCAGCCACCAGGTTGTGGTGAGTCTTAATCTTTGCTGAGGGACCTTTAGTGGACATGCTTTCTATTACATCAGGATACAGGGTTCCCTGTGCCAGAAAATCACGTTTCCCAAGCTCTGGAAGAAAAACATCAATAAACGTTTTGCCGATGATTTGCCGTTTTACTTCCGGGTCTATGATGCCTGAGAGCCGTGTTAAAAATTTGTGGCTGGCATCAATTAGTTTTACTTTAATTCCTAAACGGGCAAAACGTTGCATAACCTGTTCAGCTTCGCCAGCCCGCAGGAGTCCATTGTCTACAAACACAGGCTTCAGCTGGTTGCCCACGGCCTTATGTAAAATCAATGCCAGCACAGTAGAGTCTACACCACCGCTGACTGCACAGACTACACGCCGTTTTCCTACTTTTTCCCTGACTCCCAGAACGGTTTGCTCAATAAAGTCACCCAGATTCCAATCTGGCTTTGTCTTGCAGATTCGGCGCACAAAGTTTTTTAAAATTTTTAATCCTTCTTCACTATGAGCGACTTCGGGATGAAATTGCAGACCATAAATTGGCAGAGTTTTATGGCGAATGGCGGCATAGGGAGAATTCCGCGTGGCGCCCATTGTCTTAAAATCAGGCGGTAGTTTTTTCACCCGGTCACGATGGCTCATCCAGACCATGCTTTGACGTTTTACTTTGTTAAACAGCGGGTCAGGCACCAGGACAGTAAATTTAGCGGGTCCGTACTCCCCGCGTTCAGCTCACTTCTCCCCCGAATAAAGTTGCCAGCAGTTGCTCGCCATAGCATATTCCCAGAACGGGTATGCCCCAATTTAAAATTTCGCGGTCAATGCGAGGAGCCCCCTCTTTATAAACATTTGCTGGTCCACCGGAAAGAATGATACCCCGGGGTGAACGGCTTCTTATTTCATCCTGCGAGACACTGAAGGGCAATATCTCGCTATAATTACCGATTTGTCTGATACGCCGTGCAATCAGCTGAGTGTATTGTGAACCAAAGTCAAGGACTAATATCATTATTTTTTCTAAAAATGTTTCGGATGTACTTAAAAAATATTTTTATTCTTTGATTTTAAAGTCAGACTATTTGCCCATTCCTACGCGCTGGGCTTTTTGAAAGATTTTACCTTCGGTTTTGATAGTCGGTGCAATTACCAGTTCAGCGCGGTGCATCTCGCGCAGATTTTTGGCGCCAACATAGCCCATACAGGTGTGCAGGGCGCCCATCAAATTCTGAGAGCCATCATCCAGCCTGGCAGGTCCGAACAAAATTTCTTCAAGGGTTCCGGTCGTTCCAACAAAAATTCTGGTGCCGCGTGGTAAATTGTGATGTGGGGTTGCCATTCCCCAGTGATAACCTTTTCCCGGAGATTCAATGGCTTTTGCCAGTGCAGAACCAAGGATTACAGCGTCTGCGCCGCAGGCAAAAGCCTTGCAGACATCGCCTCCACTGGTCATTCCGCCATCTGTAATTATGGGGATATAGCGTCCGGTATTCTGATAATAAAAATTTCGTGCAGCTGCAGCATCCACAGTAGCTGTAACCTGCGGAACGCCAACGCCGAGCACACCACGAGTAGTACAAGCAGCGCCGGGACCAACACCGATTAAAATGGCTGCTGGATTGGTTTCCATTAGCTCCAGCGTAGCTTCATAGGTTACACAATTGCCGATAATTACGGGGATTTTCATTTTTTTATTAAATTTGGCGAAATCAACACTTTTATATGCTTTTGCTATGTGACGGGCGGTAGTGACAGTGGATTGTACAACAAAGATATCAGCTCCGGCTTCCTGTGCTATTGCTCCAAAGCGTTCGCATTTTTGTGGAACGCAAGAGACCACCGCGATAGCATCAGCATTCTTAATCTCCTCAATTCGCTTTCCAATAAGCTCTTCTTTTATAGGTGGATGATAGAGCTGCTGGACTAGGGCAGTCGCTTTATCTGCAGGCGCCTGAATAAATTCTTCAATAATGGTATAAGGGTCATCATAGCGGGTATAAATTCCTTCCAAATTAAGAATGCCAAAGCTGCCATATTTGCTCATTAAGATTGCAAATTTGGGGTCAACCACACCATCCATAGCTGCAGCAATAATAGGAACTTCAAATTTTAGCTTGCCCAGACCCCAGCTAGTATCCACTTCATCCGGATTTATGGTAACATTTCCGTGAACAATGGCGATTTCGTCAAAGCCATAAGCGCGTCTGGCTTTTCTGCCGCGGCCAATCCACTCACCCATTTTATCCTCCTGAAATGATTGAACT
>CAYRXI010000010.1:26746-29942 GCA_964428255.1 uncultured Candidatus Sumerlaeota bacterium | reverse complement strand
ATCATAATATAAAGTAATGGTTGAAAGCTGGATATTTGCACGACAGGGAAATTGAAGTGCAAATATTAACCATTCAGAAAATCATTTTTAACCTTTGTCTGTCAATACGATTTCTCAAAATCCGAAAAAATCCGCCTTATATTTTTTAGGCAATAAACGATAAACCGTGGAGCCATAATGTGAGTATTCTTCATTAAGGTATTGATTGATAAAATCTTCCACTATTTCAACCCCTTTACGGTAGCGCTGATTTAATTCCGGATTACTAAAGAATCCGCCGGTGGTCACTGCGGTTGTTAAGTCTTTGCGCAGAAATTGATTGACTACCACATATTTAATATTCTGCTGGTGTACCCAGCGAGCGAAATTTTCGGCAGTTTGCAATTCCACTGCCTTATCGAAGAGATAGGAAGCTTCAAACATTCCGTCTGCCAGAAATGGGCGATGTAAATAATAACCATGGTTTTCATAGAGCAAGAGAATTTTCTCATTTTTCGGAGTTATTTTTTCCAGATATTTAAAACAGCGGTATGAACGGACTTTTAATGAAAGGAATTCTGAACGTGTGGTTTTACCTAATATCATTGATAGATTAGACCAGTTTCGTTTTAGTTCATCAAAATTATATTTCCCGTAAAATAGTCCCAGAGATGTAAACAGGAAAATTAGAAGTATAGAACCAATTTGGTAACGCGCAGTCGGAAACTCCCGTGGCATCCAGATTGCGGAAGCAAGTGCTAAAAGCGGTAGGGCAGGAATTAAAAATCTTACCTGCTGCACGCCTAAGCTCCAGGGAATGAAAAATCCCAGGAATCCAATCAATAATATCCAGAACCAGTGGCGTTGTTGCCGCAGCGTGAAAAATAAAGCGACAGTAAATGCCACGAGTATTGCAGGACATAGTGGTCCAGCAAAATACTTATAGTCATAGGCACTAATAGTAAAGATTCGCGGCAAAAGTAGAAAATAATCTGTCAGTGACCGACCAAAGCCGATGTTGTGCTGCCAATCAATTAGCTGTTGTGCCATATTCAGAGTCCAATCTTTGCCATTAAGCCATTTGTAGAGCATTGGATAAACAGGATTATGGGTTAGCAGATGGTTTTTCCCTAACCAGGGGGCTAAAAAGAGAAGCACCATTAAAAAAAGTATAACACCTGTTTGAACCAGTTCTGGAGTTTTAGCAAGGTGGAGAATTTTTTTACTGTACAAAGCTACTAAGAATAGAGCAAAAATTGCGAAAGAAGCGTAGATGCCTGTATACTTAGCGCCAGCATGGAAACCGCAAAAAATTGCACTAACAACTAACCAGCTGGTAGCCCTCTTTTTTTCGTCGCTTAAAATAGATTCTACTGCGGCGTAAAATGCCATAAACATAAAAAACGCCATCCCGACATCAATAAATGCTACACCGTATTCATAATTTACCATCGGATTAGTAATAAATAAAATCCCAGCCAGAATCCCTGGACGCCAGCTATGTAGATGTCGCCGGGAGAAATTAATCATTGCCAGCACCAGAAATATTCCAAGAGAGAAGTGAAGAAGTTTTGCAACAACATCGTCGGCAAACCGCAGACAGACTAAAAATAGAAGGTCCACATTCATTGGCATGTTGGAGTAAATGTTTAACGGGATGTAGACAAATCCGCCATTATCAATATAGATGCGTGGTACTGTAAGGTGATAGGTTAATGCATCCCAGCTATAGGGGGGGGTAAATACCTGAAGTAACGGAGGCATTAACAATATCAAAAAAGCCAGCACCAGCAAAATATCAATTAATTTGGGTGAGAAATTAAAAGTTGTTCTAATCGTTCTGAGGTAACAAAAAAAACTTTCAGTCTCCCTTAAAGTAATTATGATTAACACCAAAGCAGTGATTAATAAGAGTTCATTACGAAAAGGGAAGCGAATGAGAAAAAAGAATGCTAAGTAGCAGATGCTCGTTAATCCAATAGCAAGTGAGAAGAAAATGGGTGGGGATTCACCGGTCATCGGGAGTAATTTTCGGCGCAGAAAGTTACCAAGTCCAAAGGCAAATAACCAGACCAAAAACAACGATAGCAGACGATAAAATAAAAGTAATATTTTGAGTCCAGGGGTAGTTAGATGTTCGTCAGGATTACTGCCAAGCAGTTCCTTCAAGGAGAATCTCAAAGCTAATAATATTACCCAGAAAATCAAGACAAAACGGCTGGTTACTGGAATGTGCTCCAGGATTGAAGAAAATTGTTTTTCACGTTCAAACAGCTGACGCTGGTTATTTTCCATATATATCCCTGAGTAATCAGGTTAAGAAGTATTTTTCTTGCGAATTTCTGTAAGCAGTGTGCCTTTATATAGCTGAATTGAGAGCAATTGTTTAAGTTTAACCTGTTCAACTGATTTTACAATTTTATGGGAAACTGCGTCGCGGACAATGCTGTAGCCCCGCGCGAGAATTGCTTGCGGATTCAGGGCATCCAGCTTGGCTGAAGCGGTAATTAGCCGATGTTTTTGTTTGGTAAGAATGGTTTTAAAACTATGAGTCAGACGTATGGTTAGCTCATCCAGTCGTTGTAAGCGTTGATGAACCTGTTCAAGTGGCTGACGCATAGCATAGCTTTTGATAAGACCCTGAATTTTTGCCCGATGCAGTGTTAATTTGCCTGAGACTGCATTGCGTATGCGTCTGTGAAGATGCAGGAGTTTATCTCTTAAATCAACCTGATTTTTTACTACCAGCTCTGCAGCTGCCGAGGGAGTTGGTGCACGAACATCAGCCACAAAATCGGCTATGGTAAAATCGGTCTCGTGCCCTACGGCTGAAATTATGGGAATTGTAGAAGCAAAGATAGCACGTGCCACACTTTCATCATTGAAAGCCCACAGGTCTTCCATTGAGCCCCCCCCTCTCCCCACTATAATTACATCCACATTCTGCAGGCGATTAAAGAGTTTAATAGCCTTAACTATTTCTGGCACTGCTTCCTTGCCCTGGACTCGCACAGGTATCAGATAAATGTGTAGATTGGCGAAACGCCGCTTCAAAATATTAAGCATATCACGAATCGCGGCGCCTGTGGGTGAGGTTACTATGCCAATTCTTTGAGGCAACATCGGCAGTGGTTTCTTATGTTTTGCGTCAAATAAACCCTCTTTTTGCAGCTTATCTTTCAATTGCAAAAAGGCTTTGTATAATGCCCCCAGACCG
>CAYRXI010000010.1:17386-26736 GCA_964428255.1 uncultured Candidatus Sumerlaeota bacterium | reverse complement strand
GATTCTTTCATTGTCTCCACTATCAGCTGATATTGCCCGCGTTGCTCATAAACGGTAAGTTCTCCACAGACCTGAACCTGCTTGCCGTCCTCGGGCTTAAAGTCCAGCATCAAGTATTCGGCACGCCACATCACACAGTTCAGCTGAGCAGTTTCATCTTTTAAAACAAAGTAACAATGCCCAGATTGTGCTACACGGAAGTTGGAAATTTCGCCCTCCACAATAACCCAGCCAAAATTTTCTTCCAGCACCTTTTTGATTTCCCGTGTTAATTCCCCAACAGTATATATTTTTTCTTCTGTCATTAGTTAGCTGAAATAGTAGCAAACTAAATAATTAATTCAACAATAATTACAATTGTTATCTTTCAGGAATCAATAGAGTTTTACTCAATTAAATCTACTGATGTCCAAATAATTTGAAATTTTATAATGTGATGCGTTTGTTTCATTTACACGTTATATAGTTATATCTGTACTTCATAAAAAAATCATTTTTCTTGGCTATATCTCGCTCTCAAAACAATAAAGTGTTGAAGTGAATTAAAACAGATACTTACAGACATTCATGATACGAAAATTTCACTTAAGTTTTATTCTAGAATTAAGATTATGTATTTATTAATTCGGTCAATATACTCGTTGATTTATCTGTCATTAAGTAACAGCCTTACTTTTGCTTCTCAAATCTAATATGTGAAACGATATTCCAATTTATCAAAACTGACTTTAGTTTTTTGTTTATAAATACGTGGCTTGAAGCTATTATTGAACCATCGCCTGCAAAGGTAGTCATAATCCAGTTACCAGGTGCCAGAAAAATATGACAGGGTTCATTCATAATTCCTTCGCTAAAGATCTCAATAGTCCGGTGTGTTGCAGTAATTTTAAGAATAAGGTCGTGAAAGGCAATGCGGTCAATTGTTAATTCTGACCAGTCGTTAGGCAATTGTGGCTTTATGAAAAAGCCATCACCGGCAGGGCGGAAGCCAAGAAAACCGTCAAGCATAATTTGTGGCACCAGCACACTTTCCACAAACTCACAATCCAATCCCAATGCGCCAGCCGTTCCACAGCCCTGTAAAGTCACATTGTGGCGGTCTTTGTAGTAATTGCGGTAACCGCCGGCTGACTGCACCTCGCCAAACCACCGAAGAATTTCCTGTAAACGTCTCCAGCAATCGTCAGCGCCCTTTACTTTTAGGCGAGCCATCAAGTCGTGATAAGAAAATCCCAGTACTGCACCGCCGTCCTGCACCTGTCCTCCCCAGGGAAGACTCTGCGGGGCAGACCATCCCCAGAAGTAGTACTCTAAATTGCGTTTCGTTGTGCTACGTGGCGCAAAGCGCCAGTAATAAATATCTGCACCTTGCGAAGTGTCACTTTTGACGATTCGTTCTCCAGATATCCAGCTCATTATTTTTCTGGCGTGCGACGGTGTAGCAAAATCATAATGAACGGCTTCAAGGTTAAGAAAGGTAAAGCCATAATCCCACTTTTTACCGTCTTTATCAATGGCTGCCACAAAACGACCGGTATACGGATTCCAGAAAAGTTTATTTCCAACCTTTTTAACTTCAGCAGCATGGTTAGCTAAAAAATCCGAGTTATGTTTAAATATACCTGAGGGGATGTTCCATTCCGGATGAGAATCTATTTCTTGCTCAATTCTCGCCATTACATTCAATGTATCATAGTAGCGAAGCGTGGCATAACAATCTTTATAACCAAATGGGAGTAAATCCCAGTAATTATTGCCGATGCCATTACCGTAAAGAATTTTATTTGAGCCATCAGGTTGTGGTACCAAACCACTTCTCCCTTCGTGCCCAATCCAATCGGTGAACACAATGTTCATCTCCAGAGTTTTATGTTCGGTCATTAAATATTGTAAAGCAGTCCGCATCCGATTGATATTGTGTCGCAAAAAATTAAGATCGCCCGTCCACCAGAAGTAATTGGCACACCCTCTAATGAAGCTCTGGGAATTGACATTATGTCGAGTATCATAGTGAGTAAACAGAGCCTGAATTGTAATCGGCAAATTTGTAGTTTTATTGCCAAAACATATACGCAACTGCATAACCTTACCTTTCCATAGCGGATGCTTATACACAGGAATCATTGTATAAACCATTTTATTGTCCTCTGGTGAAGAAAAGTAGAATCTACGCTCTGGCACAAAACTTGATTCTGTCTCTGTGAGCCATTCTACATAAGGCTGTGACATACCTAAATCAGCTGCCTTCCACCGTAATTGTAAAAACGGTGCCTGATACACATCTATCACAAATTGTTTTGCGGGAGTGGTGATTGAGGCATTAGGTGAAGTTAATCGGATATTCCATCCTTCTTCACCGACTCCTTCGTCTCTGGCGCCTTCCAGAATCCAGCCTTCTGGTGTTGCCAGCTGAGCTGGCCGAAATGGTTCGCTGACGGTGTCTTTAAACGAAAAGTGCCAGCCCGCACCACCTGAACCTTGAGCCCAGAAAGGAAAGGGCCAACCATACTGATGAGTAACGGAGGCGTGTTGATGTGAAGAGACATAGCCTTCAGGGTCAATGTAACGAGAGCTTAAGGCGTCATTCCATCGTTTCCTGAAATCCTGCAGACGACCATCCGTGTTCACGGCGGGCCAAAGTGCTGGTGCACTCATCCATTCGTCCCATAAAGTTGCTCCGGGTCCAGAATTCGGATAATGCAGCCAATACAATTCTCGTAGTAACTGCATTTCTTTTTCATATCCGGGAACGTAAAATCCGGGGAAATCTGCTGGAACAAGCATTTTTCCCTCTGCACATAGCCAGGGACTCAATCTTATTAATAAAAAAATGAATAGCCAAAATCTCTTTAGTTCACATAGAATCCTCCAATTCATTCGCATCCTGGTTCACCCATAAATAAGTTTTAGTTTTTAACCATAACATCTAAAATTTGATAAAAATATGAAAGTCATTATAAAAATATAAATCCTAACTCCCCAACTTTTTTTCGCAAAACGTTATGCTTTATTCTATCAATTTTTGACTTCTACTTTTTTCAGGAGATAAAACTGAGTCTAAATTTGATGAAAGCAGATTGCTACTTTTAATCTCTGAGTGCGGGCGTAATGAAAAATGCAAATTGATTGTTAAATACAAAGCGTACTGTAGAACCAACATTTTTTATAAATCAGTTTCCTTCAAAAGAAACGAATTGATAAAATATTTCAATTTTAACACAATTTTAAAAAAATTACTTGGAATAAACAATGAAGGTTTTGTTAACAGGTGGAACAGGTTTTGTAGGGACAGCAGTGCGGGAACAACTTCTCTCCCAGGGCCACAGCGTGCGATTATTGGTTCGCGCGCAGTCCTACAATAAGTGGGAAAAGTTGAAAGACCATCCTGACATAGAACTTATTCAGGGTGATATTTCTGACCTGGAATCAATGAAACGCGCTACCAGTGCTGTTGAAGCGATTATTCATCTGGTAGGAATAATCCGCGAGGGACGTCACGCACATGAAAGTTTTGAGTGGGTACATATTACCGGTACGCAAACGCTTATAGAAGCAGCTCAGGATAATGCGGTGATGCGGATAATTTTTATCAGTGCCCTCGGCACCAGAGAAAATGCTCGCACTCGCTATCATCGGACCAAATATGAGGCAGAACAAATCGTTGCCCGAAGTGGCTTGACGTTTACCATTCTACGTCCTTCTATTATGTGGGGTCCCAATGATGAATTCGTAAACCGTCTCAGAAAATTTGTTCACCCACCATTACCAGTTCTGGTACCCGGCTCAGGAAAGGCTAAATTTCAGCCTGTATATGTTGGCGACCTGGCACAGGGACTGGTGAAATGTTTGAGAATAAGTTCTCCAAATAACCAGATTTTTGAGGTTGGGGGAAGTGAAAGTTTAACTCTTAACCAGATTATTGACCGCATCGCTCATGAAAAAGGAGCAACACGTTGTTTAAAAATACCGATTCCGCTGATATTTCTCTATCCTTTAACTGCAATGTTTCAGTATAGCTTATTTTATCCTTTGACTCTGGAGCAATTAAAATTGCTTAATGAAGACAATGTTACCACTGATACCAGATTCTGGCAGGTCACAGGTATTAAGCCCAGGTCCTTTTTAGACTATAGTGGGATCTAAGAAAAGAAATGTTTGTTGATCGGACAGATGCTGGTAAAAAACTGGCAAAGGCTCTTGAGTGTTATAAAAATCAGAATGTTCTGGTACTTGCAATTCCGCGTGGCGGTGTTGAAGTAGGCTATCAAGTAGCCAATTATTTAAATGCAGATTTTTCTATTCTGATAGCCAGAAAATTACCATTTCCTGATGAACCAGAATCTGGCTTTGGCGCGATTGCAGAAGACGGCAGTCTTTTTATGTTTAAAGAGATTGAATTATTGTTGCCTAAAAAAATTGTCGCACAAATCATTGCGGAGCAAAAACAAGAGATACAACGGCGTATTCAAAAATTACGGGGGGGGAAGCCTTTACCGGTAATAAAAGATAGAACGGTGATTCTGATTGATGATGGCATAGCAATGGGCTCCACTATGCGCGCTGCCATAATGCTTTGTAAAAAACAAGGAGCAAAGAAAATTATTGTGGCAACTCCCGTTACAGGAAAAGAAGTTGTTAACGAGCTCAGCCACATAGTAGATGAAGTGGTGGTATTGGAAACACCGAGATTTTTCCGTGCGGTGGCACAGGTTTATGAAAACTGGTACGATGTGCCCGACGAAGAGGTAATTGAAATTTTAAACAGGTGGCAAAATGAAAAAAGATAAACCATATATGATTATAATAGTCTTGCTGGGATTTATAATTGGTCATTGTTGGTCAACTGAGATATCGTGGGAAAAATCACCACCACCAAACGTGGTATATTATTTTTATGTCCCAGATGTTCCACGTGTGCTTGATAGATATGAAAATTTAGCAGTTAACAATTTTTTTCAGGAAGAGGATGTCAAAAAATTTTTTGCTCCGACATTTCGGAAAGTTGAAAAGTTTTTAGAGTTTTGGGCATCTCAGTTTCAGCTGAATAAAGAAACATTGCGGGAAATTATTAAAGATAAATTAATGGTTCTCGTAATCCTTGTCCCCAAGCGTAACATTTCTGAAAAAACAGAAGCTGTGCGTCTTATTTTCTTCCGCCCCAATCAAGCACCGCTTAATAACTGGATAAAGAAATTTGAAAGTTCGCTACCACCACAGGTAAAGCGACAGGAAATCGTTACAGACTATCTTAAACTGCAGTCCTTTCATTATTTTGTTAAACAGCCAGTTGATACAACGGAATTATTCCCTGATTTGAAGAGCAAACAGGAAAAGGTAGAATTGTCGCAAATTTTTCGTGAGCAGGAATTATTCCTCTCTTATGGTGCCTATAAGGATTACTTTTTGATTTCAATGGATAAGACGGCGCTGATAAAGAGTATTTTAGAGGACAAAAATATCTTGAGTTTTGTTGAATCTGCACCCACATTGCGAGCTGAGGAAACTCCACAATCACAAATATTCTCAAATCTATTATCACACGTAAATACCGGACGCATTAAAAACACGCTTTTGCAGAATCTCGCCAAACAGTTCAATCTTGCTGATACAAAGCTAAACGTTTATTTATACCCTGATGAATGGCAATTACGATTGAGTGTTGCCAGAGAGGACGATAAGCCAATCAACTTTTTTCCTGTAGTTGATTCCGCTTTGGGAAAAACACAAAAAAATCGTGCGATGGCATATATTCCGCCTGAAGCAC
This sequence comes from uncultured Candidatus Sumerlaeota bacterium, assembly GCA_964428255.1. Classification (GTDB taxonomy): domain Bacteria; phylum Sumerlaeota; class Sumerlaeia; order MWCT01; family JAGHBZ01; genus CAYRXI01. Next base: position 20,972 of record CAYRXI010000010.1, on the reverse strand, counting down.
ATTACTGGGGTGTGATGTTACTGGATTGGGCTAATCTCTGGAGAAGTTTTGCTGAAAATTTACCTTCAATTTCAGAGCCGCTGGATAAATATGCAAATGTAGTCCTTAATAATATTGAAAAAAACACTACCGCCACATTATCGGGTTTATTAACAAATGGTTTGGGTAATGAAATTGCATTTTTCCCCATATATACTTCTGAAACAAAATTGACGGCTACAAACTCGCGCTTAATGTTGTTTGTCTCTTTGAAAGATGAGGCATACTTCAGCTCTTTTTTACGCGCAACATTGCTAATGATATCACGATTGAGTTATTTCAAACTGAAGGAGTGGAGACATACTGATGGGACTCTTTTTATTTTCAAAGAAGAGCGTCCGTATCAATACCTTCCACCAAGACAGTTAGTCTTCTGGACAGGTAAATCATTATGTCTGGTTACAGACACCACAACTACACTTAATGTTGCGTTAACCAAATTTTTTGCCCCCCCCAATGATATTAGTGGGAAATTTAATCTTGAAGAGCTTGTGCCATTAATACAGAAAACCGGGGCAACTCCTGTGCTTATCATTCACTGGGACAGATTTGACCTGTCAGCGTTGTTAGATGAAATACAAAATATAGTCTCTACTTTACGAATACGTACCCAGGAAATTAACAGCGAAGTGGTGGACTTACAACAAAAACTCACATCGTCTATATTTCAGAAATATTTCAACTCAGCCAATTTGATACTACTTAACCATAAAGAGAAAACAGAGTTAATTTTTCAACTTTGTTTAAAATAATTCTTCACGCTTAAAATTATCCGGACTGATGAAAGCTTAAATAGCGCTCACCTGTGTCAGGAAAAATTACAACCACTCTTTTACCCGTGCCCAACTCTTTAGCTACCTGCAGTGCAGCAAAACAGGCTGCTCCGGAAGAAATACCGCAAAATATCCCCTCCTCCCGCGTCAATCGGCACATAGTGTTATATGCGTCTTCATCCTGCACTGTAATTATTCGGTCGTAAATTGTAGTATTAAGAGTTTCAGGCACAAATCCTGCCCCGATACCCTGAATCTGATGTCTGCCAGGTTTACCGCCAGACAATACAGGCGAATTGGCAGGTTCAACAGCGACTACCAGAAGCTGTGGCAGGCGAGATTTTAAGACTTCGCCCACACCGGTAATTGTGCCACCCGTACCAATACCAGCCACAAAAGCATCAAGCTTGCCCTCGGTATCGCGCCAGATTTCCTCGGCTGTAGTTTTTCGGTGAGCTTCTGGATTTGCCCGATTTTTAAATTGTTGCGGCATAAAAAAATCGGGATTTTCTCGCACCAATTCTTCAGCCTTTTCTACAGCTCCACGCATACCTTTATCTCCCGGAGTGAGAATTAACTCGGCTCCGAAAGCTTTCAATATGTTACGGCGTTCAACAGTCATAGTCTCAGGCATAGTCAGGATAACACAATAGCCTTTAGCTGCAGCCACCATTGCCAGCGCAATTCCGGTATTGCCACTGGTTGGCTCTACAATTGTGCCACCGGGCTTCAATAGCCCTGCGCGCTCAGCTGCCTCAATCATTGCCAAACCAATTCGGTCTTTAACGCTTCCGCCAGGATTTCGCGCCTCTAATTTTGCCACCACTTCTGCGTAGCCGGGCAGTGGCAATTTATTTAATTTTAAAAGCGGTGTATTTCCAATCAACTCTGTAATATTTCTGAAGATTCTTGCCATTGTATTTACTCCTGTGTTTATCGGAGTCAAAAGTTTAGTAATATGATATATATTATAATTATTTACATTAAATTACAACGCAATTTGTTTTTTAACAAAGCTATAGATTTTTATTTAATCCCTTTGAACTCATCTCATAAAATATTTTTATTTATAGTTCATTCCTATGGTTGAAAAACAGGTAATACTGCGCGTCAAAAATCTGATAAAGTATTTTCCTATCAGACGAGGAGTTTTTTCCCGGACTATCGGCTTTGTTAAAGCGGTAGATGGTATAAGTTTTGAGTTAAAACGAGGTGAGACTCTGGGACTGGTGGGCGAGAGTGGGTGTGGCAAAACTACTGCTGGTCGCACCATTATTCAACTTATCCGTCCAACTGCAGGTGAAGTATATCTTGATAGTTCTCCCAATTTAGCTCTGCTCAAAGAAAGAGATTTATTTCCTTATCGTCAAAAAATGCAGATGATTTTTCAAGACCCATTTTCTTCACTGAATCCCCGAATGACGGTTGGGAGCATCGTGGCTGAGGCATTGACCATTCATAAACGCGTAAAGGGACGTAAACAAAAATGGCAACGCGTGGCTGAATTATTTCAAACCGTAGGGTTAGACCCGCGTTATATTCGGCGATTTCCTCAGGAGTTCAGTGGGGGACAACGTCAGAGAATTGGCATTGCGCGGGCGCTGGCTGTTGAGCCTGAAGTAATCATCGCTGATGAACCCCTCTCAGCGCTGGATGTGTCAATTCAAGCACAGATAATAAATTTACTGCAGGAACTACAGGAGAAATATTTACTATCATATATATTTATCTCACATGACTTAAGTGTAGTAGGGTATTTAAGTCATCAGGTAGCGGTAATGTATCTGGGCAAAATCATTGAGATTGGCTCAAAACAGGCTTTGTTTCAACAGCCCTTGCATCCCTACACCAAAGCATTGCTCTCTGCTGTACCAAGAATTGACCCGAAAACAAAAGGCAAGAGGATACTGCTGGAGGGAGACGTCCCGAGCCCGATAAATCCCCCCCCTGGATGTCATTTTCGCCCCCGTTGCTCTTATAAATTTAAACCGTGCAATGAATATCCGCCATTTTTCAAGGTGAGTGAACAACATCAGGTTGCCTGCTGGCTGTATCAAACATAGGAGATAAAATCTCTTGCTTATTTTATCAGGTTTTTTGCTATCCTGATTTTTTTGAAATTTTATTATAAAAGGAGCCAAAAGTGATCACCGAAAAACTAAAAGGGAAAGATTACATAAGCACTCAGGATTGGACAAAAGAGGAACTGGAGCTACTGCTGGCAACAGCCAGCGACTTAAAAGAGAAAAAAAAGCGAGGGATTCCGCATCGTTATTGTGCTGATAAGACCATATTTTTAATCTTTTTTGACAAGTCAACGCGTACACGTAATGCCTTTGAAGCAGGTATCACTCAATTGGGTGGTCATGCACATTACATTGATGCGGAAACCTCACAAATCGCACACGGGGAAGTGCCGAAAGATACAGGAATAATTCTTTCCAGCTATGGACATGTGATTGCCGTGCGTCACGATTTAATACCAGGAGAAGGGAATACCTACATGCGGGAACTGGCACGCTGGGCAGATGTTCCGGTTATAAATCTGCAGTGCGATATTGACCATCCCACACAGACCATTGCCGACTTAATGACCATTCGGGAAAAATTCGGGACCAATCTTCGCGGGCTGAAAATGGCTGTATCATGGGCATACACCCCCAGCTATGCAAAACCGCTGAGCGTTCCACAGGGACTGCTATTACTGATGCCACGTTTTGGAATTGATATAGTGCTGGCACATCCGCCGGAGTTTAAGTTAATGCCTGAAATAT
>CAYRXI010000010.1:13541-17376 GCA_964428255.1 uncultured Candidatus Sumerlaeota bacterium | reverse complement strand
CACGGAACGAAAATTGAATTTACTGACAATATGGAAGATGCTTTTAACTCCGCGGATATTGTTTATCCTAAATCCTGGGGCATTCTGGAGTTATTCGGTAAACCCCAGGAAGCACTGGCATTAGCCAAGAAATATCAACACTGGCGCTGTGATGAAAAAATGATGCGGCTGACAAAACCGCATTCAATTTATATGCATTGCTTACCAGCAGACCGGGGCAATGAAGTTACCGATGAAGTAATTGATGGGCCACATTCAGTGGTATTCGCCGAAGCCGAAAATCGCTTGCATACTGCCAAAGCTATTATGGCATTGGTAATGTAATTTTTTTTGCCGCAAAATTACTCTATTTATTGCTGGTTTATGCGTACAAATATTGAGATACTCCATAAAGCAGTGGAGCTGTTAGAGGAGGGTAGGGAAGTAGTCTTTGCAACAATTATTGAATGTGCGGGTTCTGTACCAAGGCGCGAAGGCACAAAGATGCTAATCACTGCGGAGGGAAAAACCTATGGTAGTATTGGCGGTGGTGTAATTGAACAGCAGGTCATTCAGCTGGCTAAAACGGCGCTTGCGGAAGGCAAAATTATCATTGAAGAATTTAGTTTTGCTGGGCGTGAATCCAGGCAAGAAGGAATGATTTGCGGGGGGAGGGTGACAGTGTTAATTGAACCACAACAAACTGCCGAGACTTTGATTATTTGTGGTGCTGGTCATATCGGCATTGCTGTTCATCAAATCTGTCAGTTACTGGGATTTAATATCATCGTTATTGACGACCGTGCTGAATTTGCTAACCAGGAGCGCTTTCCTCAAGCCACAAAAATTATAGTTGCCTCCTTTGAGTCTGCGCTTAGCAATCTGGCAACGCAGGTTAAGTGTAATTATTTGAAAACCTATTTTGTGATTTGTACTCGTCACCATCAGTCTGATCAGACGTGTCTGGAGCTTGCATTGAAGACACCAGCCACTTACATCGGGATGTTAGGAAGTCGGACTAAATGGGAACAAATAAAGAAAAATTTACTGGCGAAGGGCGTGCGAAAAAAAGACATCCAGCGAGTTCATTGTCCCATTGGACTGGATATTGGTGCCATCACACCGGAAGAAATTGCAGTCAGTATAGCAGCTGAAATTATTCAGCATCGTGCAAAATGCCTTAAACAAAAAACAACAAGAAAAAATAGTAACAAAGAGTCATAAATTGATTTGGAAAAGAGTATTTAAGGATTGAATCTTGCTTCTAAAATAACTTTATCCTCACAGCAATTAGACAAATTAAAACGATTAATAGGCGAAGAGAAGATTTTAACCTCTGTTGAAGAGAAAACAATTTATGCATACGATGCTTCCAGAATAAAATCCCCGCCCTCTGTAGTAGTCCTTCCCGAATGCCTGGATGACATTGTAAAGGTTATGCAATTTGCCGACGAAGAGAATATTCCTGTTTATCCGCGCGGTGCTGGTAGTGGACTGACAGGTGGTGCCGTTTCGTTGCTTGGCGGTATTGCGCTTGTATTTACGAAGATGAACCGAATTTTAGAAGTTGATGAGATAAATCAGACGGTAACGGTTGAGCCCGGTGTCATAGTGAGTGATTTAAAAAAAACTATCGCCAGGTTAAATTTGTTTTATCCACCTGACCCTTCCTCAGCCGAGTTTGCTACTATAGGCGGCAATCTGGCTGAATGCGCCGGAGGGCTGCGTTGTCTCAAATATGGTGCAACGCGTGATTATGTCCTGTGGTTAGAAGTGGTCAGGATAGGAGGTGAAGTTTTGCATTTCGGGTCTTCGGCTCTGAAATCTGTTACTGGATATGATGTGGTGCGCCTGCTGGTTGGTTCTGAAGGAACATTGGCAGTATTTTCAAAAATAAAATTGCGCTTAATCCCAAAACCCGAGACTGCACAAACGGTAGTTGCCACTTTTGCCGAGGAAACACAAGCCATGAACACAGCACTGAGACTTTTACGCTCTGGTTTGATCCCATCAGCACTTGAATTTATTGATTCCCTGTCTTTACAGTGTGCGTACGAATTTCTACGTGCAGAAATTATCAGTCAGGCAAAGGCAGCCCTCTTTATAGAGGTTGACGGAAGTAAAGCCCAGGTAGCAGAAAATGTTGAAAGAGCTGTTCAAATTTGTAAACAGACAGACGCGATAAAGATTCACATCTCAAGCGATGAATCTTCAGCAAAGAAACTCTGGGAAATTCGTCATTGTCTCTCTCCAGCACTATATCGTCTGGCACCAAGCAAAATTAATGAAGACATTGCAGTGCCACGCAGTGAGCTGGTGGAGGTTTTTTCTAAAATTAAACAACTTGCTAAGGAACGAAAATTAACCGTGGCAATATTTGGGCATTGTGGCGATGGAAATCTCCACGTAAATTTTATGTATGATGAAAATAATGCAGAGCAGAAGAAACAGGTAGAAGCCAGTATCCCTGACCTTTTCCGTCTTGTAATTGAACATCACGGCACCTTAAGTGGAGAGCACGGAGTGGGCATAACCAAAGCTCCTTATCTGTCTCTGGAAATCCCCCCCCCTGAATTAAAGTTGCAACAACAGATAAAAAAACTCTGGGATCCCAAGAATTTGCTTAATTCCGGGAAAATTTTTATTGAAAACTTCTAAGCAAGCGCAGAAAATCATTTTAAAATAGGAGGTAGTAAGTATGTATAATAATTATGTACTTGTCATTTTTGTAATTAGCATTTTTCTCGCCCTGATTAATGTATCTCAGGCTCTGGAAGTTATAGTGGATAATAGTGATACTGCTCCAGATAAGTATTGCACTAAGGTGGGGGATTGGCTCACTTCTACTTCTGGAGTTTATGGTGTTGATAAATATGTTCACACACAAAAAAATCCTGCAGCTTCGGTTACGTGGGTTACAACTCAGCTTCCCCCAGGATGGTATTTAGTTTACTTCCGCATCAACAGCAATAATTATTATGCAACTGATGCCCGTTACACAATTGTTCATCGTGATGGCACAGATAATCTTATCATTAATCAACAGCGCACTTCTTCCGGCTGGTTTATTCTGGGGGGGGCATATTATTTTGATGGCGCTTCTACCGTCACTTTGTCTGGCTATCATACAGGTGGTGAAAGGGTAGTTGCTGATGCCATACGGTTCTGGTCTGTATTCTCGTTTGTTCAAATGTCTGATTCTCATATCGGCCACGGTCAGGGTAACATCGACACCGCCAATGTGGTGAATGAATTAAAAACTTTGGGGAAATGCACAATGGGGACTTATGGATTTGATGCACCTCCGCCCAGTTTCGCCATTCATTCCGGAGACATTACTGAGTACGGACAGGAGTACTGGAGTACTATGGAGAGTATATTTTCAGGACTACCTTTTCCCGTGTATTTTGTTCAGGGGAATCACGATTCAACCTGGAGCTCCTGTAAAGAACTTATCCGCACAAAGCATGGTGCCACACCTTACTCATTTGATTATTATGACCGTGGGACTCGCTATCATTTTGCCTGTCTTAACTCTCCGATTATTCAAAGTCCACGTGCTGGCTTTGCGCGTGAAGATTTAGATTGGCTCGCAGCTGACCTGTCTGCTCTGGAGTCAAATACGCCAGTATTCATAAATCTGCACCACCCGATTAATGGCACCTCTGACCCCAAACCTTATGACTCTTACCGCCTGATGGAGACTCTGCGTCCATATAGGGTCTTGATTATTTTTTATGGTCACGGTCACAATAACAGCACTACCACTTTTGACGGCACACGTATCGTGCAGGGCGGCAGTACATATTCGGATTCTGGAGAAGGGAACTATAACCTCGTGGCTGTCACACATGGG
>CAYRXI010000010.1:4508-13475 GCA_964428255.1 uncultured Candidatus Sumerlaeota bacterium | reverse complement strand
TCCAAACAAACTCCACAGTCACTGTCACAGCCTCTATAAGTGGTGCATCGGGTTCTGTTACTGCGGTGGATTTTGAGTTAGATGGCGATGGGAACTGGCGTTCTATGACTGGCTCCGGAAACGGTCCTTATACTGCAACACTTAATCTTACCGGTGCTGTGCATGGCAGACACTGGATTCGTGTTCGTTTTACTATGTCAAGTGGCGGTCCGTGGTATAAAATGGTGCCTTTCTGGCACTGGGATGCTCTCCCCAGAGCTCGCTGGATTGTGGACCTGGGTGCTGCCAGTCTTTGCTGCCCGGCAGTTGTAGACGGCAAAGTCTATGTGGGAACCAATGGTGGAACATTCCGTTGCCTGAATGCTGCTACAGGTGGTGAGATATGGAGAGTAAACTTGCCCTCTGATGTGGTCTCTTCGCCTGCTGTTGCCGATGGGCGCGTTATTTTGGGCTGTGGAGATAGCAAAGTATATTGCCTGAATGCTTCTAATGGTGCCATCCTCTGGACTAAGACCTGTACAGGTCCTGTGTATTCTTCACCCACCATTGATGGAAACGCGGTCTATATTGGTACGATTGGTAATGGTTCATCCGGTTCCCGGTATTTATATTCCTTGAATACTTCCACGGGAGCTGAAAACTGGAAGTTCTCGGCAGCAAATGCAATTGAGACAAAACCTTTCGTTCTTGGCAATACTGTCTTCTTTGGTGATTGGGGCTCTTATTTCTACGCAGTGTATACCAGCAATGGCACTCAGCGCTGGCGTTATCAGCGTAATTCTAATCGCTATTATAGTCCAGCAGATAGCTGGCCTGTGGCTTCGGCAAGTGCAAATCGTGTATTTGTTGCGGATAGGGAGTATTATCTCAATGCCATCAATATAACTACTGGCACTGCAGATTGGACTCGCACTTCCGTATCCTCTCAGGGGATTACCCCGGATGGAACAGCACTATTGGTGAGATTAACTTCAGGGAATCTGGAAAAAACCACTTTTGATAACTCTACTATCTGGAGTCGCAATTGCAGTCTGGATTCTGCACCGGTGTCACCAATATGTAATGGGAATCGCGCGGTTATTGTTGACCAGGATGGATTGGTTAGTGTTGTTCATCTGACCACTGGCACTATTGAATATCAATTCCAGGTTGCCTGTGGTTATCAGCTCAATCCAGTTAACATTGATTCAGTTGGGAATGTTTATGCTGCCACTTATGATGGCTATCTTATTTGCGCTACTAATCTTGATTATAGTGGTGTGGACTGGGAGAACCTGAAATAACACCTCAAAATAACAACAAATCATTAAGATGCAGGTGCTTGAGCTGATAGTTTCTCTTCTTTTATAAAAGGATTTTCCCGGAGCGCAATCTTCAGTACCTCTTCCATATTTGTGACAAAATAGAATTTGATTTGTTTACGAATATCTTGCGGTATCTCATCCAGGTCATTTTTATTTTTCGCTGGCAAAATGATTTCTGTAATACCTGCGCGATGTGCTGCCAGAACTTTTTGTTTCACCCCGCCAATAGGCAATACATTTCCCTTCAATGTAATTTCACCAGTCATTGCTAATTTATCTTTTACCAGAATGCCCGTCATCAACGAGGCAATGGCAGTGCAAATACTAATTCCAGCCGAAGGTCCATCTTTAGGAATAGCCCCTGCAGGAACGTGAACATGGATGTCTTGTTTGGTAAACTTTTCTTCCGGGATGTTAAGCTGTTCACAATTTGAATGAATATAAGTCAATGCAGCCTGAGCGGATTCTTTCATTACCTCGCCAAGATGTCCGGTGAGAATAAGTTTCCCCCCCCCTGCAGTGGCAGTGGCTTCAATAAACAAAATGTCGCCTCCAGTTTGTGTCCAGGCAAGCCCAATTGCCACACCGGGCATAGTCATTCTATCAGCCAGTTGCGAGAAGAACTTCTGTGGCCCTAAGAATTTTGGCACCTTGTTTTCTGTTATCAGTTCGGGTTTTGTGTCACCGCTGGCATAACGCTTTGCCACTTTACGGCAGATATTACCCAATTCCCGCTGGAGATTTCTGACTCCTGCTTCCAGAGTATACTCTTCAATTATTTTCTGCAGCGCCTTTTTAGTAAACTTAATGTCTTTTGGTTCCAAGCCGCTGTTTTCAATCTCACGTGGGACTAAATATCTTCGCGCAATTTCCAGTTTTTCCCGCAAGGTGTAGCCGGGTAAAGATAAAACTTCCATTCGGTCACGTAGTGGTGCTGGAATGGGATCCAGCCAGTTGGCAGTCGTAATGAACATTACTTTGGATAAGTCAAAGGGGACATCAATGTAATGGTCAACAAAACTGCAATTTTGCTCCGGGTCCAGAACTTCAAGTAGTGCAGAGGCTGGGTCACCCCGAAAATCCATCCCCAGCTTATCAACTTCATCCAGCATCAGCACGGGATTATTAGAACCGCATTCTTTAATTGCTTTTATTATTCTGCCGGGGAGTGCCCCGATATAAGTGCGACGATGTCCACGAATTTCTGCTTCGTCGCGAACGCCACCCAGACTCATCCGATAAAACTTCCTGTCTAAGGCACGGGCAATTGATTTACCCAGAGAGGTTTTACCGACACCGGGCGGTCCCACAAAGCATAATATTGGTCCTTTCAATCCCTTCTTTAATTTAATCACTGCCAGATATTCCAGTATTCGCTCTTTAACTTTCTCCAGATTATAATGGTCCTCATCCAGCACTTGCTGAGCCCACTTAATGTCTATATTATCCTCAGTTGATTCCAACCAGGGTAATGAGATTAGCCAGTCTAAATAAGTGCGTCCCACCGTGTATTCAGCCGAAGAAGGATGCATCATTGCCAGCCGCTCAAGTTCCTTTTTACAAACTTCACGCACATAATCCGGCATAGCCTTTTGTTCAATTTTCTTACGTAATTCTGCTATTTCAGGTGTTTCTGCAACTTCGCCCAGCTCCCTCTGGATTGCCTTCAATTGCTCTCGCAGGAAGTATTCTCGTTGGCCCTTTTCTACCTCGCCCTTAATCTGCGTCTGTATTTTCTGGCTTAATTCCAGCAATTCCAGCTCCCGGTTGAGAATCACCAGAACCTTTTGTAATCGTTCTTTAGGGCTGAATGTTTCAAGAATACTCTGGAGCTCTGGAATTTTTAAATTTAAATTGGTTGCAATCAGGTCCGCCAGCTTGCCGGGTTCATTTATGTTCATCACAATCATGGCTAACTCTTCTGGAAGATTCATCGCTGAGATTACTTTATGCAACAGAGACTGTGCGTTTTTAATCATAGCCTCAACTTCACGGTCCATTTGTTCGGGTTCGTTAATTATCTCAATTCTTGCCAGCGGGAAGGGGTCTTGACTGATAGGTTCTATTAATTTTACTCGTTTTAAACCATGCACCAGAATTCGCATTGATTCGTCAGGCATTTTGAGCATCCGCAGAATATTGGCAGCACAGCCAACGTGATAGATTAAGTCAAAAATGGACTCACATTCTTTGGGCTGTTCAGTGTTTTTTTCGCGCGTCTCGGGAGTTCGTTCTCGTTTACGCGTAAAGGCAGCCAGGATTTTTTTCTCGGTCTTCAGCACCTCATTCACAGCCATTTTGTTACGCGTGCTGGAAACCGCAATGGGTGCAATCATATAGGGGAATAAGACAAAGTTATCCAGAGTTAATATGGGGACTATTTCCGGTATTTCGTCTCCAGAAATCTGTAATTCCGGTGTTAAATCTGAGCCGATATGTCCATTGTTATTGGTCATAATTTTTCATTACTCCACACTAAAATTTATTCTATGGGAATTTTCGTAGCCGAGAGAATTGTTCTTTTAGGCACTATAATCTTTAAAAAACCATCTTTATAGAAAGCTTGAATACTGCCAGCTACAATGTTTTTGGGCAAAACAAATGCGCGATCAAATTTTCCATAATGAATTTCCATCATATGATAATTCTCCTTATCCACCGCTGGCTCTTCATGACGATAGCCACTTACTACTAGAGTTTGCCCATCAAGGATAATTTCAATGTTTTTTAGTTGCACACCTGCGATCTCCATTTTTATAACCAGTTGCTCCTTGGTCTCATATATATCTGTTGGGGGCAACCAGGGACGCTCAAACATAGAAAACATAGACCACTTATTTGAGCTAAACATGTTGATTATTTGTTCGGGGAATCCCTCAAACAGATTATCCTTTTCAATTATCCGGATGCTGATTTTAGATGTCATTTTTATAACCTCATATGCTATATTCACTTTACTTTATTTCGTCATACTAATAAGGTGCAATAGAAAATGTTAGTCAAATATAATTGTATTGCCAAATGAAAAAGAAAAAACCGATTGATACTTCTTCACTCAAACTCCAATCTAAATTCCCCGCCTTAATTTATTATTTTTATTCGCCCTTCAATTTGGTCATAGTGCTTTCGCTGTTACTAATAATCAGTTTTAGCTTCTCGCATATTAAACAGACTTTCAGACTTCAACCCAACAGACAAAAGGTCTATCAGGATAATATAAATGATAAAGGTGACAAACTCAGACAGGATGCAAAATTAGTTGAAGGCAATTTTAACTTTGATGCTAATGGTGTGGTATTACACCCGGGACAAAATTTCTCGATTACCTATCGTTTTGATAAAGAACCTGATGATGAAGTCTATATTGCATTATGGTTTTATGTTGTGCCCGGAGTTAGTAATCAAATTCAGGTAATACGTCCTGATGGGCATTTTTTTTCAGACCAGAACCTTAACCTGCAGGGTTCTCCAGAAATAAACTTAACTGAACAACTGCGTGGTTTTAGCTGGTTTATACTAAAACTCTCGGCTACTTTAGATGCTAATGCTCCGGATAAGCCAGTACTTGTATATGATGGTATCAAATTAAGTTTGAATTCACCCATTTTAATCCCCCCCCTATCAGAACTTTGTTTTTTGTTCATTATACCTTTGGGTATATTTTTAGCCCTGAGTTTTTATCAGAGGCTTTCAACCTATGCACTTCCCGTTGCAATTTCAGTGCTATTTATACTTCTTTTGAAATTCAATGTTATTGGAGATAAGTTTGTAAGTGTAAAACAGCAGGCATACTTCTCCACTGGACTGGCTATTTTTTCCTACTGGCGCTTTGCAAAAGGGTCCTCAATTAATTCATTAATTAATTTCCTGGTGTTATTCATTATTGTCACCGGGCTTGATTATCGCTGGGCAAGTTTAACCCAAGTTATCAATAAACCTTTAAGCCCCGATGCTATCACGTATCTGGCAATTGCCAAGAATATGAAGGGACTTTTTGATACTGATTTCCGGGAACCTTTATTTTTGTGGGCTGTTAAGATTTTCTTTTTCCTGTTCGGAAGTTCTGAAATAAACTTGCGGTTAATGACGTTATTTGCCTCATTAATTACCATCTGGTTGACTTATATTTTCGCCACCAGAGTGACTCATTCAACCCTGGTTGGTTTGCTGGCAGCTCTGCTCATCGCTCATAGTGATGGCTATATTTATCAGAATCTGCGTGGATTGAGGCTGGAAATTTATATGTTAACAATAATTCCCTTTATTTACGTACTTTTAATGCGACATAAACCGATTGACTTAAAATATGCCCTACTTGTTGGTTTTCTGGCAGGTCTGAATCAATTAAATAATCTCTCAGCACTTAGTTTTTGTGTGCTGTTAATTTTGTATTTTGCCGTTCGTCAAAAGTGGCGATTATGGCTCATCCCTGTCCCAATTATTCTGGCACTTGTAATAACCACACCGCATCTTATCCGCAATAAAAGGCAATTTGGTGATGCATTTTACTCTTCCAATATTCACGCACGTTATTATCGTAATCAGGAATTCAAGGGCAAACCTGGTTTTCCAACTGAAGAAGAAGTCAGAAGAAATGGTTATACAGGTTCACACATTACCACCTTTGAATACTTTTTTAAGTTGCACTCTCTTTCAGAGGTTATTCAGCGAAATTTTCAGGGTCTAAAGTTATTATACTTTAGTGAAGAATCATTAAAAAATATTCTTACCAGCCATTTTTTTTATTTCTTTTACATTATTGGACTGATAATTATGCTATTTTACTCAATAGACTTTATTATCTGTTTTTTACTACTTAACATTACTTCGTATTTTTTTGTTGGTACAACATCTATTTTTTTTGATTTACGTCTAACAATGCACGTATCATTTATGATTGTTACTCTTACTGCTCTGGGATTGGTCAAAGCTGGAGAATTCTTTATTCCTAAATTAAAACCGGAGAGGAGAACAAATATTTGATATGCGATTAAGTCGGTATTTAAAAAGCATTATTGACTCATTGAGTGAAGTAAAAGAGGCAGTTTGTTTACAACCACTTTTGTGGAGTTTGCGTATAATCACCATAATGTTACTGGCTTTGTTTTTGGTGCAGTATGTTCACGTTGCGGTAGAGCGTATAGCCTATCCCTTTGAACTGGAATGGAATGAAGGGGATATTGCTGTAGCAGCCATCAGGGTTGCCCAGGGAAAGCCACTTTATCCTGACCCCGAACAAGGATATGTTCCATATTTTTATCCCCCGTTATATCAAACATTATGCGGGCTACTATTTAAATTTTTCGGTGCCAGTTTGACTATTGGTAGAGCGGTTTCATTCCTTGCCTCACTGGGAATGATTTTAGTGCTGGCATTAACTGTCTGGCGCTGGACCAGAGATTATTATGCAGCTGCAGTAGCGGGACTATTTTATATAGCCTGCTATCGCGTCAGTGGTTACTGGACTGATTTAATGCGTGTAGATTCATTCGCCTGGTTACTGTCTTTTACCACCATCTGTCTTTTGTTAAATCAAAACAAGCCTTCGGCTTTCCGGCTGATTGTTACTGGTATTCTGGTAGTGGCAACAGCTTTTTCTAAACAAAATGCAATCATTCCAATAATTCCGGCTGCTTTATTTTTGCTTATTCATCATCACCGACGCTCTGGGATTTTTTTTGTAATTGCGGCTGTTCTAATAGTTAATTTAGTCTGGTTATACGTTAATTATAACAATCCCTGGTTTTTAAAATATTATTATCAAATACCTTCACGGCATGTAATTTTCTGGAAACTACTTAAAGAACGGCTCCCTCAACAATTATATCCATATATAACTCTGCCGGCAATTTTTGCTGGTTGCTGGCTCGTGATCTCTGCTCTCTTTCCTAAACGTCAGTCTCCCTTAACCCTTCTCTGGTTTCTGCTGATATTGATTGCATTAATTGTTGCTGGTCTATCGGGGTATCTTAAAATCGGGGGCTTTGTTAACAATTTTTTCCCCATTATTGCTGCGATATCGTTAATTATGGGGCTTGGGTTTCATTTCTTCTGGCAGCTCTTTAACGGTAATCGGCACTCTAAGATAGTTTATATTTTGTTCTGGGCAATATTAATTGGTGCTGTCAGTTATGGAGTTTTTGGCTCCCATAAGGCTGAGGCACAGGACAGTAATTTACCATTATTGATTGTTGCCTTTTTAATAATAATCGGTCTGGCAATTTATTTCTTCGTGTATATGCTGCCGCGCCAACAGTTATTTTTGCCAGCTTTGGTTGTGCATATTGCACTGCTGATATTTATGGTTTATACCGTTAAGCCACTTCTTTACCATCACAAAGACATTTTGCCATATCCGGGCAGTAAGGAACGAGGACAAGAGCTTATTGAGAAAATCCGAAACCTCCCGGGTAAGGTCTATATTCCACATCATAATTACTATGCCTATCTTGCCGGGAAAGATATATTTTATAGCGTTGATGCAGTACGCGACTTAAACTGGGCAGGTATTGGCACCCCAAAAGCATTGCGTGATGCGCTCAGTCGGGCTGTATTTGACTGGATTATTCTGGATCTTGACCTTCCCTACGAATGGATACCGGCTGACCTAACACCGCACATTCGTCAGAATTACGTCCCTCGTGGCAACGTGATTAACTATCGTCATTTTTTAGAATTAGAACCACGCACTGGTTGTACTATGAAACCTCGTTTTCTCTGGCAATCGCGTAAAGCAACACAACCCTCCGGGGGATTCTAATTTTGGTTGATTTTCACTCAATTTTAAGGGATCCTTTTATTTTACCAACTTTTGAATAGGGAGGTAGAGGATGAGTAATAATTTGTGGGGTTTAATTTTTCTTTTGCTTATGAATAGTCTCGGTATACTAACGGTAGCCGAGCCTACACAGGCAATAGAATATCGTGGAGTCTGGGTGGACAAATCGGACGTGTATAAAGGAAAGGAATATCTCACCCAGATGTTTGACAGAATTACTTCAGCCAATTTAAACGCAGTCCATCTGCCTGTCCAGCACAAGGGTTATGTGATATATCCCAATAGTAAATATTTACCGCAAGACCCGGAAGTGCTGAAGAAAGATGAAGAAATTCTGAAGTGGATGATAGATGAAGTGCGCAAACGTAAGCTGCAGGTTGTTGCCTGGCCTGAATATGGCTTTTATGCGTATCATACACTGGACATTACAACTGATAAAAGTCGTGGGGCATTCCTTGACAAATACCCTGAGCTCACCGCAATTGACATTAATGGAAAACCTTATTTGCAAAATCGGTGGGGTTATTTTTACTCTCTCTGTCCAAGTAATCCCCAATCACATGAAATTATGATTAATCTGTTAACTGAAATTATTACACTTTATCCATTTGATGGCTTAGACCTTGACCGTATTCGTTATCCAACAAAAGACTTTTGTTTCTGCCCTTACTGCAAGGAGAATTTTAAAAAAGATACTGGTTTTGAATTAGACCAACAGGAAATAGAGAAAGAACGAGTTAAAAAGGCATTTTATGCCTGGCGTAAACAGCAGCTTAATAAATTTATGGAAAAGCTCACTACAAAAGTACGAGAGCTCCGCCCCAATATTTTAATAACGGCTTATGTCTGGAGCCCTGACGAGATTGATGGGAAAGGACAGGATTG
>CAYRXI010000010.1:1686-4498 GCA_964428255.1 uncultured Candidatus Sumerlaeota bacterium | reverse complement strand
CCACCTGGGTGCAAAAAGGATATCTGGATCTAGTTACTCCCAGTATGTACTTGGGTGATATGAATGGTATAATAGAGGAATCGCTGAAGTTAATTCCTTCCCCGGGATTAATGATGTGTGGACTCAGTGCAGAAGACAAGTCATCCGAGGAATTAACGATGCAAATAGAACTGGCACGCAAAAAACAAACCAGAGGTGTTATGCTCTGGTACCTGGGTAAAGTCATAGACGATCTGGATTATTTAGGGAAGACGGTCTTTAAATCACCGGCTCAGCCAGTTACAAAACAAAATCTAAAATCACTTCAATCCCAATGTGAGGTAAAGAAAGAATGATTATTGTAATGGCTCCAGGCGCTGCTGAAGAACAACTGCAAGCAGTAGCCCAGAAAATAATTGAACTGGGCTACAAACCGCACATTATACGCGGTGTTGAACGCACAGTAATTGGCGCAGTAGGACACGAAGACAAAACACCACTGTATGTGCTGGAACAGATGACTGGGGTAGAAGCGGTTATCCCAATTCTGAAACCCTGGAAATTAGTTAGTCGGGAATTTAAATCCGAAGATACTATAATTGATGCCGGAGGCGAAAAAATCGGCGGTGACAGAATTGCTGTGATTGCTGGTCCCTGTTCAGTAGAATCTGAAGAGCAGATACTTGAAATTGCCCAGGCAGTGAAAGCCGCAGGTGCAAGTTTTATACGCGGTGGAGCATTCAAACCCCGAACTTCACCTTATTCTTTCCAGGGACTTGGACACAAAGGCTTAAAACTATTACAAAAAGCAAAGGAAGCAACTGGACTTAAAATTGTCACTGAAGTTCTTTCAGTGACCGACATACCCCAAGTTTCAGAATATGCGGATATTATTCAAGTGGGCGCACGGAATGTGCAGAATTATGCACTTTTGAATCAGCTGGGGAAAATTAACAAACCTGTTCTGTTAAAACGTGGAATGGCGATAACTATTAAGGAATACTTAATGGCTGCTGAGTATATAGTCAGCCAGGGAAATTATAATGTACTTCTTTGCGAGAGAGGTATCAGAACTTTTGAAGATTCTACACGCTTTACCCTGGATCTCAGTGCAGTTCCTTTACTGAAAAGATTATCTCACCTACCGGTGATTGTTGACCCCAGTCATGGTACCGGATACTGGTATCTGGTGCCTCCAATGGCAAAAGCTGCAATTGCTGCCGGTGCTGATGGATTGATAATTGAAGTTCATCCACGTCCAGAGGCCGCACTTTCTGACGGGATACAATCTTTGAAACCAGAAAAATTCACCGCACTGATGCAGGACTTGAAAAAAATTGCGGCAGCTGTAGGCAAAACTTTATAAACCAGCCCGGTGGATACACAACGTTTTAAAATAGCACCGATATTAGGAGCCATAATTTTGCTGGCTGCGGTTTTTCGTCTGGTTCATCTGGGGACTAATCCACCTGCTATATTTCGTGATGAAGCAGAAAAAGGATATACGGCTTATACTATTGCGAAAACTGGTGGGTATTTTTTCTTCTCTGACCTTTCTGATAAGCCACAATTAAACTTTCAACGTTTGCCTATCTTCATAAATGTGCTTGGTGTATACACTTCGGCGATTTATCAATACTGTGCAGTTCCCTTTGTTGCAATTGGTGGGTTAAACGAATGGACTGTCCGTCTTCCCTCAGCTTTGGTAGGCATTGCCACAGTGTTTTTTGTCTTTTTGCTTGTCTCACGGATTGCTGATAGCATTACAGCCTTATGGTCGGCATTTTTGCTTGCTATCTCGCCCTGGCATATAGTATTTTCACGCTGGGCATTGCAGGGAATTTTTGTCCCACTCTTAACAGTAATTGCCGTATATTTCTTTTTGCACGCGACACAAACTTCTTCACAGCCGCAACAAAAAAGCAAAAAAATCTGCTATTTTCTCATAAGCTCTATTTTTTTTACCCTCAACTTTTATGCGTATGAGATTTGTCGGGTTTTTATCCCTTTATTTTTACTGGTACTTTTAGTCAGTTATCATCGCGAAATTAAGTCTAATCTATTAGTGGGAATACCTGGTATTGTAATATTTTTATTTTTTGCGGTGCTCATTCTTCAGTTCTATTTGCAACCAGCTTATCAAGCACGATTTCAGCGCATCAGTATCTTTTCTGCCGGTTTTTCAACTTTTCAGGTGATCATTAATTTTTTTAAAAACTATCTCAGTCATTACTCCCCGGCGTTTTTGTTTCTCCGTGGGGATGCTGAACTGCGTCATAGCATTGCAGGAATAGGTCAACTACACTTATTCTCTGCCCCTTTGCTATTATATGGGCTCTGGATTATAATAACCAGGAATAATGGATTTTACCGCTTGTTGCTGGGGTGGTTTTTAATCTTTCCCGTTGCTGCCAGCCTTACGCGTGAGGGAATCCCACACAGCTTACGCTCAATCTGTGCTTTGCCAATGCCAGACATCATTTGTGCTATTGCCATTAATAACCTGATTTCATCTTTGCAAAAGAAATATTCTGGAGCCGCCAGCATAAGAAGCAGAAGATTAATAATAAAAATAGTTTTCTATTTGGGAGTGGTGCTTATAACCTGTAGTATCCTCATCTTCGCTATTAATCTTTTTGCCTTTTATCCTTATTATTCAGCAATTAACTGGCAATACGGGGTAAAAGAAGCATTGAGCTACTTGCGAGGGCAAGGTGTTCCGCCTGAAAAAATTTATCTCTCCGGTTATATTACTTATGCTCCATATTTGATAATGTTTTACGAGAAAATACCGCCAGCAATTCTGAAGCGTGAAGGACTGGCTGGGCTAAGA
>CAYRXI010000010.1:0-1658 GCA_964428255.1 uncultured Candidatus Sumerlaeota bacterium | reverse complement strand
GTCTCTGGTCTCAGCTACCGGCAGATAGCTATTTAATACTTTATCCTGGCGAATTATTTGATATTAAATCTTACCATACAATTCCATTGCCCAGCCGGGTAAAGACAAGCCTTTGCGCACCAGCCTTGCTTATTTTTCGTATATAAATACTTAAAAATATTCAAGGGCAACTCCGCTAAAAAATATAGATTTAATTATTATTGTGACTGGAGAACCTCTTTTAAATAACGCGCAGTATAAGAGGTAGGATGTTGAATTAGTTGTTCTGGAGGCGCAGAGGCTATGACATACCCTCCTTCGTCTCCTCCTTCAGGTCCAAGGTCAATTATCCAGTCTGCGCATTTAATGACTTCCAGATTGTGCTCTATAACAATTACTGTATTGCCAAGGTCAACAAGACGATTCAGCACCTGCAGTAATTTTTTAATATCTGCAAAATGTAACCCGGTAGTTGGTTCATCAAGAATATAGAGTGTGCGACCGGTTTGTTTTTTCCCAAGTTCACGTGTCAGCTTGATTCGCTGGGCTTCACCACCAGAGAGCGTAGTGGCTGGCTGACCAAGAGTAATGTAGCCCAGGTCCACATCATTGAGAAGTTCCAGTTTTTCTCTTATGGGTGGGATATTAGCGAAAAAGTTAAGTGCGTCTGCTACTGTCATTGAAAGAACATCAGCAATGCTTTTCCCGTGATAGGTTACTTCAAGGGTCTGGGCATTGTAGCGTTGCCCACCACACTCTTCGCATTCCAGATAGACATCAGGTAGAAACTGCATTTCAACCTTTATGGTGCCGTGTCCCTGACAGCGTTCACAACGGCCACCGGGTAAATTGAAAGAAAAACGGCTTTTGGTGTAACCACGCATCCTGGCAGCTGGCAACATTGCGAATAGGTCGCGAATATGAGTAAATAGCCCGGTATAAGTAGCTGGATTGGAGCGTGCAGTTCTACCAATGGGTGATTGATCAACATTTATAACTTTATCAATATTCTCTATGCCAAGAATGGTTTTATGTTTGCCGGGCAAAGCACCTGTTCCATAAAGCCGACGTGACAATACCTTATAGAGCACATCCAGAATAAGTGTTGATTTACCAGAACCGCTGACGCCAGTTACACACACCATCAGTCCCAGTGGTATTTCCACATCAATGTTTTTCAGATTATGTTCGGCAGCACCGATAATCTTTATGTAATGCCCGGGTTTAGGTTTTCTTCGCTCTTGAGGCAGTGGGATTTTCTCGGTTCCAGAAAGATAACGTCCGGTGAGAGAACGTGGTTCGCTGGCAACAATTTGCGGTGGGGCGGCGATGACAAGATAACCACCTGCACTGCCGGCTCCGGGACCAAGGTCTACAACATAATCAGCCGCGCGAATAGTACTTTCATCATGTTCCACAACGATAATAGTATTGCCTAATTGTTGCAAGTGCTTGAGAGTTTCAATCAGGCGCAGATTATCCCGTGGATGTAAACCGATACTTGGTTCATCCAGAATATATAGAACCCCAACCAGCTGTGTGCCGATTTGCGTTGCCAGTTTTGTGCGTTGAGCCTCGCCGCCAGCCAGGGTTTCAGTGCGCCGATCCAAATCCAGATAATTCAAGCCCACTTTGTGTAAAAACTCCAGGCGGTCTTTTATTTCCTTTAAAATTTGTTC
>CAYRXI010000009.1:39402-43889 GCA_964428255.1 uncultured Candidatus Sumerlaeota bacterium | reverse complement strand
TCCTCAGACACTGCCACACACACCAGCCCGCCACCTTTTTTTATCATAAAATTAATCGCTGCGGGCGTGGCAAATTCTCCAGCAATCACAAAATCCCCTTCATTTTCCCGGTCTTCGTCATCCACCATTATCAGCATCTCGCCGCGCCGAAATGCCTGAATTGCCTCCTCTACACTGATAATAACACTTTTATTTTTGCTTTTATCTTCCATAATGCATCCGAATAGTTAAAAGTCTAAAAAATCTGTTTATGTAAACTCCAATTGTTCCAACGTGCTCCAGTCTAAACCCTGTTTAACTTTCAGCATACGCTCAACATATTTTCCTAAAATATCAAATTCTATATTAACCAGACTCCCGACTTTTTTCCAGCGTAATGTGGTATGTTCATAAGTCCAGGGAATAATTGCCACAGTAAACGCATTTGGTAATAGGCTGGCAATAGTCAGACTGATACCATCTATAGCAATAGACCCTTTCTCCACGACATAGCCCCAATTTTTGTTATTATTTGGAGTTACTTCTAATATCCGATTTTCACCCCGGGTCACAAAACGCGTTATCTTCCCAACAGTATCAATATGGCCTGTGACAAAATGCCCCCCAAGTTTATCGCCAATTCTTAATGCCCGTTCTAAATTTAACCTATCCCCTACTCGTAATAATTTGAGCGTGGTGCGTTCTTGAGTTTCCTCAGATACAGATACACTGAATATATTTCCTTTGCTTTCGGTTACTGTTAGACAAACTCCATCCACACTAATGCTTTCACCCGGTGTTAATTTCCAGTCCACCGTAGAATTGTGTTCAGCCGCAATTGATATATATAGCAGTCCACTCCTCACAGTGCGCTGCTTAACAATGCCAGTATTTTCAACCAACCCGGTGAACATTATTGGTTAAATCTTTGTAAAAACCTGATAAATTTATTCAAATCTTGCAAACAGGAGCCATTTGCACGCTTATCTCTTTCAGCATTATATGTTAAAACTTCAACAATAATTTTTTCTAAACATTAAGTTCTGCTTTAATCTCCTCTATAAGTCTAATTATGAACTCTCTCTTTATTAATGATATTAATCTCCTTGCCCCTGATAAAAACAACTGTTTATTTTTGTGTTCCTCTAATGGAAACAGGTCAACTTTAAATGGTACACAAAGTTTGTTTACCTCGTGCAAATCCCAGTAAATATTTCTTCCAGTGCAAACCTTCTTCTACAAGGTCTATATCTGAGTCCAGAGTAAATCTTTCATCAAGCACTGAACCGGTTAAAAACACCTTCTTTATTCTAAATTTTTTCTTAAGCAATTTGGCTGCCGCCTTTGCATGTTTGAGCGCTTTTTCCTGCGCTCCGCAAGTTCTTTTTCTCCCTCCCTAAGCCTGATATCCCAAGCTCTAAGACATTCTTCTATTTTGGCTAATTACTCATTAAAAACACAACATCCCCAGAAGCTAATTTGCTTTTGGGGATTAAATTTTAGCAACATAATTAACGCTTTTTCCCATCCTGACTATCACAGTCGGCGTTGGAATTTCACCAACTCTGTCTCTTTCTGATAAGAGATTCGCGGTCTATCACCGCCGGTAGGGAATTTCGCCCGTCCCCAAAAGCGTCTAGGTTATTTTAAATTTGCAGACTATTTCTCTTTATCTAATATCGCAAGAATGCGTCGCGCCTGTAATTAAGCTCAGCCTTTTTCGCCACGCAGGCGCGTTATCTCCATCTCAGCCATCTTATAAAAGGTAAAAATTCGCAGACCATCATGAATTTGCTGAATTATCTGCTGTTCCAAACTCGTTTCTTTGTTACGCTGAGCAACCTTCGCAATTTCTGCCGTGCGTTGCTCAAAGTCTTTAATCACAAATTCCCGGTCTTTCAAAATCTGCTCATAAATCGCCAGTGCCTGGTCTTTTTTCCCTGCTAATTCCAGTAACCGCGCCTTACAAAACATTCCTTCATATGCCAGATACGTATCTTTACCCAGTTCTATTGCCTTCTCATAGGCACGCATCGCCTGCTGCAACATCCCCTGGTCAGTTTGCTGATAAAAGAATTTATTTTCAAAGCAATAGCCCAGCGCAATATAGCCCTTCGCCTGGTCTAAATTATCTTTCGCAGTCTCAACATATTGCTGAAACACAGTAATCGCCTGGTCAAACTCATTTAACATATAATATGCATTACCTTTTAAATATAATGCAAAACGTGCCACTTTTGCCCCGGCAAAATCGCGCAGAATCTGGTCTGCACTACGAATGGCTTCACGCAGATAATCTTCGCGCCGCTTCGGATCATCTTCTTGCATTAAGCCCCGCTCGTAAATGTTCATTGCAATGGTCAGCAGTTTATTAGATTCACGCAAAACAATGTTCTGCCGATATTGATACAGCTTAACTGCAATTAAACCAGCCACTATTATTGCCACTACGATAATCACATAGGTTGAATTTTCCCGCACTGCCTGTGCCAATTTTACACCGAAACTTTTTACCTCATCTTCTTTAAGGTCTTTCTTGGTTATCTTGATTTTTCCCATTTTGACTCCCGCTAAATATTCTGTTTGTAAAATATTTGTAAAAAAGTAAGCTGTTTTATTCTCGGCTTTTTGCCCCCCTGAAGCAACTCTTTTTTTATTATTGTCTCACTGATTCCTATATAATAAGCCGGTAAGCACAAAAAGGAACTAAATTTATGAAATAATTATCTAATTATTATGAGATCACAATACTTGACCTCTTCGTAAGAAATTATACTTTTTATTTAACGTTTTATATTAATTTTTACTTGACTAAAAGAATCTTGATACTACATTAACTTTTAACTCCAAATTAAAAATTTGGAGTTCGTAAAATGAAAATGTGAAATTGTCTGTTTTTTATCTTTATGGCTTTACCGCTGGTCACTCTGGCAGGAACAATTTTATGTTCCCGCGCAATATCCAACCATCCAGCAGGCAATTAATGCTGCAAGCAATGGCGATGAAATCATCGTTTAACCTGGCATCTACTATGAGAATATCAATTTTAATGGGAAAAACATCATCCTTCATTCTCTTGACCCAACCAGTGATACTGTGGTTGCCAATACTATAATTGATGGCAATGCAGCCGACTCCGTTGTAACCTTTGCTGGCTCCGAAACCAGCAACTGCATCCTCTCAGGGTTTACCATCACCAATGGGTATGCAGGAGTTGGCGGTGGGATTAATGGAAATGGCACCTATGCAACTATAAGATATAACGTCAAGATGACAAATGTTGCTTCTAATTCTGGAGGAGGTATCTTTTATTGTTATGGGACCATTGAGCAAAATAAAATAATCGGCAATCTGGCAAATAGTGAGGGCGGCGGGCTTGCTTGCTGCTACGGCACCATCCAGAACAATACCATCATCGGCAACTCGGCAAATAATGGGGGGACTTTCTTATTGCAATGGCACCATACAGAACAATACCATCTGGCATAACATAGCTACCAACACTGGTGGTGGGCTCAGTGATTGTTATGGTAAAATTTGTAATTGTATCATCTGGGCAAATGAAGCACCGGGAGGCGGAGCACAGCTCTACAGTCCAGCCATACCCACTTATTCCTGCATTCAGGATTGGACAGGTAGTGGTATGGGAAATATTTCTCTAAATCCCCAATTTGCGGACCCGAAGAATGGCAATTTTCATTTACAGGCAGATTCACCCTGTATAGATGCTGGCTGCCTTATTGAATACTTGACAACGGATTATGAGGGCGACACGCGGGGCTATGATGGGACTTCAGAGCCACGCCACGATGGTTCAGACTATGATATCGGTGCCGAGGAATACAGTGGCGTGGTGCCAACTCCAGTGACCACACTTGTTCCTACCTCTATCTATGCACCGCTTATTTCTAAGTTGTCCGATATATTTATCAGCGATACTGAAGATAATACAGAGACGATGGATGTGAACTTTTTCCGCTTTCAGAATGCTTTAGACCTTGATGCCTACGTGTCAGACCTTGATACCACTATTAGTTAGCTGGTCTTGTCATTTAAGGAAAGCGGACCAAATTATTTAAAGATAAATGGCATTACTCAACTGGTATCAGCAGATGATGCCATAATTGCGGCTCAATTAGGTAAAAATATCCGCCATCCAGCTGACCCGAATTATCAACCCGGTAATTTAATAGATTTAAGGGACCTGAAAGATAGTCCAGAAAATCAGAGTCCACCCTGGTCCTCTCCAGCTGACCCTCTGGATGAAATAGTTACGTTTTTTGTCACTGATGGTACTTATGTCACTTCTGCCCAGATTCACATTAAAGCGGCAGATCAGGGGTTTGATGTGGCTGTAACCGATTTGGTCAGCAGACCGGATTTGTTGATTGGCAATATCTAGGAGAATGTTTATAGCAGGAACAATATTTATAATTCAACTGGTGAAGGGCAGAAACGTTCACAGGTAGTGGATGTTAATATATCAGCAAAGTATAGTTTGCGGGTAG
>CAYRXI010000009.1:33379-39392 GCA_964428255.1 uncultured Candidatus Sumerlaeota bacterium | reverse complement strand
GACAGAAAGATTTATTATTACTGGAGATGCTGACAACTGGGGCTGGACGGTTAAGTATTATGACGCCTTGATTGGTGGTAATGATATAACAGCACAGGTAATAGGCAGTGGTTGGATAACTCCACTTCTTTGCCCGGCGAGACTGTTGTCATCCCCGTTCAATTAGATAAGGTTAAAGGCATACCCGCCGTTGAGCTCTATGTTAACTATAACCCGCTGATTCTAAAATTGAACGGAGTGACTAGAACCTCGTTAACAAATGACTTCACTTTGAATTATGAGAGTGAGCTCTGAGTAGCAAAAATCATTCTCTCCTCAGCGGTTCCATTACAGATGGGTTCAGGGGCTATCGTCAATCTGGAATTCACGGTGATTGGCTCACCCGGAGAAATTTCTCCACTCTCTCTCGCGACATATAAATTATACGGAGAATATGGCAATGACATTGCCTGGAACTCCTCTCTCACCAGTGCCAATGGCTCAGTACCTGTCTCTCAACCAACTACCAGAATTGATGACTGGGAGCTATTTTAGCCTGACTTAAGTGGTATATATGAGCCTTAATAAATTCGTTTTGCCACACTTAAAAAATGGGAAATATTATAAGATTTTTTTGTAATGTAATTTCAATCACCTAAAGCTGAAAGGAAAGGCAAAGAATAGATTCTAAATTTCTCATCAACTGTCGTTCTATTTACACTTTATCGTTCTCTCCTGGGTAATCACATAGTGCACGTTGATGTCCCAGAGCTCTGTGGGCAGTTTTTCAATAATTTGACTTTCGTAAGTTAAGCCTACGGTAATGGTATGAGGTGATAGCCTGGCTAAAAATCTATCATAATAGCCATGACTGTAACCCAGTCTATGACCACTCAAATCAAAAACAATTCCTGGCACAATACACAGGTCAATCTCTGTTAAATTCACGGGCTTCATTCTATGAGGTGCTGGTTCAAGTATTTTAAAATTCCCGGTGCAGAGGTCTGCCTGTAAATCTTTAATCTCCGAAGGAGTTAAAGTCCTGCTCTTAATTTCTGTACATGGCACGGCTACGCGTTTACCTGCCTCCAGTAAGTAATGCACCAGCTTAAAGGTATCTACCTCTGATCTTATAGAAAGATATGTCATAATTAAGCTGGCTTTAGCAAATGAGGGAAGTTTTAGCAGGCGTTGAAATATTTGCTCGTCCCATATTTTCATAATGGCAGGGTCAATGGAATTGCGTTTGTGCAAATAAATTTTACGCAGTTCGGCTTTTAAATGTTTAATTTCAGGAACAGTCTTCATCTGCTATATGAGATATTTCATAATGAGGCATTAGAAATCAAGCCAGCGAGTGCCAGTGCATAGATTTTTGTATTGCGCAATTGATGTTCAATAGTCACGTGTTCATTGACCTGATGTGCCAGCTCTGGCTCTTCTTCGGGCAATACGGGTCCGAAGCTTACTGCCCGTGAAAATGCCTTTGCAAACGTGGTACCACCGATTGCCTTTGGAGCAGACTTTCTGCCAGTCACTGCTTCATAAGCCAGCTGTAAGGGCTCTATATAATGGCGAAATTTTTCAGGGTCTACAAATAATGCCTCAGTGCCACTGCTGGTTCGCCGTAAGTTTACTTCAATAACAGTATTTTCTTTTAATTGTTGTAGCACGCGCCGGATTTTTTCCTCTGCCTCAGCTACACTCAATCCCAAGGTATTCCGTATATTAAAAACTGCTGTCCCCCCCCCGTTGCCAAGCCGTAACAATCCAAGACTGGAAGTGGTCTTCCCCACGAAGTAATGTTCACTTTTTATCCCCAGCGCCTCACCCCACAGGTCTTTGCCTGCGCGCCATATAAACTCTATGAAACTGGCAAAACTTTGGGGAGCCACCTGTAGCTGCAATAAAAACTTGAGAGCAATTACTCCAGCATTCTTCCCCTCATAAGGCCTGCTCCCGTGCGCACTTTTGCCCAAAAATTTAATGTTAATTTTCTCATCTTTATCCTCAAGATGAAATTCACTGGAAGGGTCACTCTGTTTAAACTCATTTAAGCACTTATGTATAAAACCAAAAGCCTCGGGCTGTAACCTCTCAAGTGTTAATTCAGCTATGTCCGGAACCATATTGGCACGCTCTCCGGCCGTTAACGAGACCAGCGCAACAGTGCTGTTTCCTGCTTTAACAGGAGTACCAGCATCAAACCCAAACTCAAAATTGACCATCCCTTTTTCAGCTACGGTTACTGGAAATTCTGCATCAGGCACAATGCTAAAATCTGGTGTTCCTTCCAGCTCTATGTATCGCCTGATGTCGTCCCATTTTCCGGTCTCTTCGTGAGTAGCAATAATTAGTCGGCAATTACGCTGAAGAGCAGTTTTATCCCCCGCCTCTTTTGCTGCCCATAGCCCGTATAGTGTGGCGATAATCGGACCTTTATCATCCTGTGCTCCACGTCCCCAGATTTTCCCCTCGGCAATCACACCACCAAATGGGGGATATTTCCACTCCAGCTTCCCTGGCGGCATTACATCCAAATGTAATAGTACTCCAATGGTCTCGGTGGTGGAACTATTACCTGGAAGCTCAATAATTGCTACTTCATTATCTAAACTTTTGAATCTAAATCCCAGATGTTTTGCAAGTTCCTGCAAATAAATAAAAGCCTTCTGGAATTCTTGCTGTGTCACTTCATCCAGTTTTCCCTCTGGTGAGCTGACTGTGCTAAAAGTCAAAAGTCTTGCCGTTGAGGTAATTATCTCCTCTTTTTGGGTTTCTATGAGTTGAAATATTTTTTCTTTTACTTTCATTTTATGTCAGAACTTAATAATCAAACATTGTATCCAGCACCTGTATCTATGCCAATAAAAAACTGGAATTAACAGATAAATAAATCCCCTTTAATTTTTAAAATTAAAAAAACATCTCTTCTCTTTCTTGCACATTAAAAAATACATAATACTGACATAAGTATTTTAATGAATTATCAAAAATAAATGTCAATTTTTGCGTCTTGACTTTAACCTTCAATATTATGGTAATATTATTTTATAGATTGCTTGCGTTCGGCATTCGTAATTGAGTTGAGTTTGTCATAAACTGGGGGTTCGCCAAGCGGTAAGGCACGGGACTTTGGCTCCCGCATTCCGGAGGTTCGAATCCTCCACCCCCAGCCATTTTGTGTTAAATAACGTTGATTTGACTTTATTAATTTTAAAAAATAATTTGAGTTTTGCTTACTTTTCTCAAAGTGAGGCAATTTAGTGGGATATAATAAGGGAGAATTACTTATATTTGCGGGAAGTGCCAGTAAAGAGCTGGGCGAAGCCATCTGTAAACATCTGGGCATTCAACCCGGCAACATAGAAACCAAACGCTTCAGCGACAGCGAAATCTGGGTTAAGATTAATGAGAACGTCCGGGGTAACGATGTATTTGTCCTGCAATCCACTCATACGCCTGCCAATGAGCACTTGATGGAGCTGTTTTTGATAATTGATGCAGCACGACGCGCCAGCGCTGACCACATTACAGCAGTAATCCCTTATTTCGGCTACGCACGTCAGGACCGAAAAGACCAGGGACGTGTGGCATTATCAGCAAAACTAATTGCTAATTTAATAACCACGGCTGGAGCTGACAGGGTGCTGACGGTTGACTTACACTCGGGTCAAATTCAGGGGTTCTTTGACATACCTGTTGACCATCTCTCAGCCGCACCAGTTCTGGTAGATTATGTTAAAAAGATGGGATTGAAAAATTATATTGTGGTTTCGCCAGATGTTGGCAATGTTAAACGCGCGCGGAGCTACGCCCAGCGCTTAAATTGCGGGTTGGCAATTGTTGATAAACGACGTCCCCACCCCAATGTGGCAGAAGTTATGAATATCATTGGAGATATTAAAGGCTACAATGTGTTTATGTTTGATGATATGATTGATACAGCAGGCACAATAGTTAATGCGGCGATTGCCTTAAAAGAAAAAGGGGCTGGAGACATTTATGCTTGCTGCACTCATCCCGTGCTTTCAGGGAATGCATTAACCCGAATCCAACAATCGCCAATCAAAGAAGTTATTGTGACTGACACTATCCCCCTGGGAGATAAATCCCCCAGGGAAAAAATTAAAGTTGTTTCACTGGTTGAATTATTTGCTGAAGCAATCTACAGAATACACAATCATTTATCACTAAGCTCATTGTTTGATGAGCCAGTGATAAAGTTGTAATAAAAAGGAGCTGCAACAATGACGGAAACCAAAGAGTTTACTCTGGAAGCCGAACCCCGAACCGGCTGCGGGAAGGGGGTTGCTAGAAAATTACGCGCACAGGGCAAAATCCCGGTCATACTTTATGGAGACGATAAGCCACCGGAGCCTTTAGCCGTAGACCGCGCCACATTTGAAAAACTGGTGCATAAAGTAGCTGGTGAAAGTATGCTGATTAACTTAAAAATCAAGGGCACAGATAAAGAAGAAAAAATATTCATTAAAGCTGCTCAACGTGACCCTGTTACTGACGAGATGATACACGCAGATTTTTACCGCGTCTCATTGAGTAAGAAAATTCGCATGGAAGTTCCAGTCCATGCCGGAGGTGTGGCTATTGGGGTGAAAAAAGGCGGAATTCTGGAAACCTTGCTTAGAAGCGTAGAAATAAGATGCTTACCATTGCGAATCCCCAAACATTTCTCCATAGACATTTCAAATCTGGAGATAAATCATTCAATTCACGTTAGAGATATAGTGGTTGACCCGGATATTGAAATACTCACTCCGCCGGATACTCCATTATTCACAGTGGTACCACCTAAAGTAGAGGCAGAAGTAGCACCGACAGCTGAAGCAGCTGCAGGAGAAAAAGTTGAAGCAGCGGAGCCCGAAGTCATTGGTAAAGGTAAGGCAGAAAAAGAAGAAGAGGAAGAAGAAACAGAGAAAGAGAAAAAATAAAATGCGGGTAATTGTTGGCTTGGGTAATCCCGGTAAAGAATATGATAGAACACCGCATAATTTAGGTTTTGCTGTAATAGAAACGCTGGCAGCCCGCTGTTCTATAAAACTTAAGGGGTCAAAAACATTACCCGCAAAGATAGGCGAAGGCTCAGTTGCTGACAAACCAATCATTTTACTGAAACCAGTTACTTATATGAATTTAAGTGGGGAGGCAGTACGTCCGCTACTGGAATCTGGCTCTTTTAAAGCGGAAGATTTTTTAGTTGTATGTGATGATATAAACTTGCCAGTGGGCAAACTCAGATTAAGACAAAGTGGTTCTGCTGGCGGGCACAAGGGGCTTCAATCAATCATTGACGCACTGAATACAATACATATTGCACGTTTGCGTTTGGGAGTAAAACCACCTGACGAGGAGATTGAGGATTGGGTTAAATACGTACTCAGCCCCATACCAGAGCAATTTCGAGTAGTAATAGACGAAATAATTCTTCTCGCAGTAGAAGTTATAGAATTTGCTCTGTGCAACACCATTGAAAAGGCAATGTCCAGATATAACAGGGTAAATTTAATTACAAAATTAAATGCTTAACTAAAATTTTTGTAGTATATTAGTGTGAGACTTTTATATACTATTTTTTTATTTGCCGCCATCATTAAATCAATAAAGCGATTTTAAGAAGTTTCTCTGTTCCGTAATGTGTTACACTAATTACGGAACCTTGGTTTGCACAACCAAGTCCGAAGGGAGGTGAAAAAGTTGTTAAACTACGAAGCTGTAGTAGTGTATGATGCCAGCTTGGATGATGAAAAAGTCCATCAGCAGTTAGAAGAACTGAAAAAATTAATTGCTGGGCGACAGGGCAAAATCTTGAACGTTGATGAATGGGGCAGACGGCGTCTGGCATATCCTGTCCGAAAAAGAGAAAATGGCTACTATGTTGTGGTAAATTTCTCCCTGGAAAATACTGAAGCACTCCCGAGTTTAGACCGCTCTCTACGTTTGAACGATGCCGTGCTACGTCATTTGGTGATAAAAGTTAAACCGGGTAAAAAATCTGTTAAAACCACCCCCTCTA
>CAYRXI010000009.1:33102-33359 GCA_964428255.1 uncultured Candidatus Sumerlaeota bacterium | reverse complement strand
GTAGCCACAACCCCAGAGCCCTCTACTGAGATGACAGCCAGTTCTTCAGCCACTGCGAGTGAGAGTTCTTCACCACAACAGCCATCAGCTGAGTCATCAAACACTGAAGTAATCAAAAACGAATAAAATTGCTGTCTCCTCAAAGATTTTTGTGCCATAACAGAATTTATTCTGTTGGCATTAATAAAGAATGGGGGTTAACAAAATGTTAGAAATTAACCGGGTCTTTCTTCTCGGGAATTTAACTCGGGACCCAG
>CAYRXI010000009.1:14909-33092 GCA_964428255.1 uncultured Candidatus Sumerlaeota bacterium | reverse complement strand
TACCTACAGGGATAAAAATGAAGGACAAAAGCAAGAAACACTATTTATCCGCGTAGAAACATTCTCCAAACTGGCAGAATTTGCCTCTAAATATTTGAAAAAGGGAAGAAAAATATTAGTTGAAGGACGCCTGCGCACCATTACCTGGGAAGGAAAAGATAAACAACGGCGCGAACGAATAGTTCTAAGTGCAGAACGAATTCAATTTGCTGACCCCAAACCACCAGAAATATCCGCTAAAGAAGTAAAACCTGAGGAAATTGCAGAACCCGAGATACCGCAAGAAAAACCAGTGATAGAAGAAATTCCTGAACCAGATATACCTGGAGAAGAAAAAAAGACTGAAAACGATTTGCCATTTTAACAGGGCAAAATTTATTTCTCCAGTTTTAATCTGTTCTTTTAGCAAATTTTAGATTTAAAAGGAGTAAGAAATGAATAATACACCACAATCTCAAGACAAGAATGTAAATCAAAAACCAGCTCAGGGACCAGCCCCATCACGTCCAACACCATCTCCAGCTGGTGCACAGCAACGTCCTTTTCAAAGGCGTAAAGTTTGTTTCTTTTGCCAGGAGAAAATAGGCATTATTGACTATAAGAACGTGAAGCAGCTACGACGATTTGTCACAGAACGCGGTAAAATCATCCCGCGCCGTGTTTCAGGCACCTGTTCTTCTCATCAGCGGCAGCTAAGTCAGGCAATTAAACGGGCGCGCAACCTTGCTTTGTTGCCATTTAAGGCAAAATAATTTGCTCTTATACGTCATTTTAATCTGCATGTTGGAGGTCTTTAACAATGAAAGTTATTCTTTTAGAAAGTGTGCCCAAATTAGGAGACGTTGGCTCCATTGTTGAGGTCAGTGAAGGTTATTTTAGGAATTATCTTAAACCTAAAAAACTGGCATTAGAAGCCACGCCTAAAAATCAGCGGTTGCTGGAACAAAAACGCCTGCAACTCCAACGACTTGCCATAAAAGAATTGCAATCAGCACAGCTACTGGCTAAACGTCTGGAAGAATTAACTCTTGTCGCTCGCCTCAAAGCTGGTGAAGACGACCGTCTATTTGGTTCTGTTACAGCCGCTGATATCGCAGAACTTCTCAAAACCAAAGACGTGGAAATAGATAAAAAACGTATTGAATTGAATGAAACATTAAACAAACTGGGAATCTATACCGTGTATGTCCATTTGCATCCGCAAGTTAGTGCGAAATTAAAAGTCATTGTGGAAAAGGAACCTTAAATAAACCGAAATAATGGCACGCGTAGCATTCATAACCACTTATAATCCCGGTGCTATTGGTGTTCGCTACGTAGGTGCGAGCTTAAAAGCTGCGGGACATGAGGTCTGGTTTATCCATTTTAAGGAATTTAGAGTAATCGGTGTCCCCCCCCACGATATTGAGCATCACAAACGCTTAGAACAATATAAAATGCTTTATCTCAAGGTTATTCGTCCCGGTACCGTCTTATATATCCCCTACCCTGTCGCTATAACCGAAACCGAGAAAAAATTATTAATTCAAACCTTAAAATCTATCAAACCCGATTTAATTGGCTTTACCTTTTACTCAGTCACACTGGAACAGGTCAAGCAATTGACTGAATTAATCCATAAAGAATTGCCCGGTGTCCCTGTAGTCTGGGGTGGACTTCATTGTATTGTGCGTCCAGAAGAATGCATAGAATATGCTGATATTGTGTGTGCTGGTGAAGGCGAAGAAGTTATGGTAGAATTTCTAAAACACTGGGACGAATTCAAATCTGGCAAAGAATTGCATATACCTGGATTATGGTTCCGCCATGGCAATAAAATCATCTCCAGTGATGAACATCCTACTGTGGCAGACCTTGATAAATTACCTTTCCCGCTGGTTATGGAGAATGAGATACTGATTGAAGACGACACCGTAAGTGATATGATGAACAAACCTGGACCCTTTTTAAATGCGCACATCTTCATATTTACTGAACGTGGCTGCCCCTATCAATGTGCCTACTGTATTCATAGTATGCTCAAGCCCGTTGGCTTTAAAAAGTTTCGTCGCCGCTCGGTAGATAATGTACTTGCAGAAACGGCTGATAGAGTGAATCGTTTGGGGATGAAGCACATTATTTATCATGACGAGATTTTTGTGACCCAAAAGAGCTGGGTTAGAGAATTCACACAAAAATTTAAAGAGCGTTTCGGCAAATTAGGCATCACCTACACCGGCTACATTCATCCGATGACCACAGATTATGAGATGCTGGAATGGATGTTTGATGCCGGGCTTACGGTCACAGGTATGGGCATTCAAAGTGGCAGCGAACGCGTATGCAAAGAAGTATTTAATCGTCCCTGGATACCGGACAAAATTATTGCGATGTCCGAAATGCTCAGCAAATTCCCCTTTAAACAGGTTCAATATGAGGTAATTGTTAATAATGTCTTTGAAACAGACGAAGACCGACGCGAAACTCTGGAGTTCCTGCTAAAATTGACACCACCTTTTGACATAGAACTGTTCGCATTAATGATTTATCCTATTTGTGCCTTAATTGATCAGAAACCACTGGTGGAGAAACTGGACGAGAAAAATATGTTGTTCTGGAATATGCTTTATCATTTACCTGGTATTAAAGAGATAGACAGAAATTTCATTCGCGAGTTAAGTAACAATCAATATTTACGTGAACATCCAGAAGAGCTGGAGAAATTCTTGATTGCTATCACTAACATAAATAAAGAAAAGCGCCGATTACAATGGGAAAAATTTAGTGCTGAAAAAAGGCTTACAGAATTCACTAAACAGCCTGCTGTGTCCGAAAAAAATCTTGTCCGGCGAGCCCTCCGTAAAGCCAAACGCCTCCTTGTTCCTCAATCATAAAGTTTTTTAGAAGAATTACACCCAGAATTGTGTAGTTATAATATTTCTGACTGTACTATTGAATATAAGATTTTTATAGATGCCATTTTCGCTCTAATTTTTAGATTGGTTGAAATTCCGCTTTCCAAAAAATAAAAATTTTATCAATCTCTGTGCAATACCCTCTTGGGTTGACATATTAACACCGACGCCGGGCAATAACCTCATTGATGAACTCGCCAGTAGCACATCACTAAAAAGTAGTACACGAAAGCAAAGAGACTGGTAATATAGCAGTTTTTCTAAAGAATCTATAAAATAAGATTTCATAGTAGAACAGGCATCTTGCCCGTCGTTTCACAAATTAGAAAAGATATCTTGCATATCGCTTAATAGACAGGCGAGACGCCTGTTTTACTATAGGGTTTAATTTAATAAATGTTACTTCTTTTAAAAAACAACAGATTACTCCCAACCAGTGCTAAACTGCAGGCAAAAAAATCTGAATGACAATTGTGCTTACTTTCCAACAATAAATTTCTTGCAGATACAGCAATGGTTTAAATAAGCTAATTATTTTTCAATTTATGAATGGTAAAAAAGAAATGCCTTATTTTAACTATTGGTTTGATTAAGGAGAAAAACGTTTTTTTACATATAGAATTAACTTAATTAACAATTCACCAATTTAAAGGGAATGAAAATGCGAGCAGTAGACCTGATAATAAAAAAACGCAATGGCGAAGATCTAACTGCTGAAGAAATTCACTGGTTAGTGAAAGGTATTTCGCGCGGCGACATTCCAGATTATCAGACTTCTGCCTTTCTGATGAGTGTTTATTTCCGGGGTATGAGCTCCGAAGAATTAGCTGCCTTTACTGAAGCGATGATTCACTCTGGCGAAGTTTTTAAGCTGACCGATATTCCCGGACCAAAAGTTGATAAGCACAGCACTGGAGGAGTCGGTGATAAAGTATCGCTCATTCTGGCGCCTGCAGCTGCTGCCTGTGGTGTGATTGTTCCAATGGTTTCTGGTAGGGCACTGGGACATACTGGCGGAACGCTTGATAAACTGGAGGCAATCCCAGGCTATCGCACCACAATGAGCGAGGATGCATTTAAGCAACAATTAAGAAAAATTGGCGTGGCTATCATCGGGCAAAGCAACAAATTTGTCCCCGCAGATAAGAAACTATATGCCCTGCGTGACCTGACCGGAACAATTGACAGCATTCCTCTAATCAGTGCAAGCATTATGAGTAAAAAAATCGCCTCTGGCACAGAAGCGCTGGTAATGGATGTAAAAACTGGTAATGGTGCTTTTATGTCTGATTTTGACAGAGCTTTGGAACTGGCAAAAACTCTTGTTAAACTGGGTTACTCTCTGGACAGGCCAACTCTGGCGTTAATAACTGATATGAATCAACCCCTTGGCAGAGCAGTTGGCAACTCACTTGAAGTAATTGAATGCATTGAAACAATGAAGGGGAAAGCGCCGAACGATTTGTTAGAAATCACCTGCATCCTGGGCGCATATATGTTACTTCTGGCGAAAATCATCGATAATTATGAGGTGGCACGCCAGAAAGTGCTTGATGCAATAACTAATGGCGCAGCTCTGGATAAATTCCGCCAGCTAATTGAGTATCAGGGAGGCAATCCACATATAATTGATGATTACTTACTACTAAATGTTAGCCCTCAAATATCTCAGTTCTGCGCTGAAAAGTCTGGCTATATCACAGCTATTGATACCCTTCAAGTTGGCATTGCCTCAATGGTATTAGGGGCAGGACGCAACCGATTGGAAGATACTATAGATTATGGCGTAGGACTGATTTTCAGGAAAAAATTAGGCGACTACGTTGATAGAGGCGAGCCTATCTGTGACATTTATTATCGCTCAAATGAAAAATTGGAACTGGCAAAAAACTTACTCACTAAATTAATAATCATTTCGGATAGACAAAGCACACTCCCGGCATTAATAAAAGCAATTATTGATAAAAACAGCGTAAAAATACTCTCCAGATAATTAAGAAAAAGTACAGTTCAAATTAATCTTATCATTCTCTTCTTCTCCCAATGGATTTTTCAGCATTACAGATATGATTAATTTTCATCTATTCTTTTTGAAGTTTTGTTAAGTAACTCAATTTTCTAAAAACAAACTTTTATTTTATACACTGGTTTTTGGCTTGAAATTTAATGTCACAATTCCAATAGTTATTTGATATAAATTATTTAACCAGATGTTTGCTCTCGGGAGTCTAAAAAATGGAAATATACAAATTAACAGCCACTGAATTAGCAAAGTTGCTATACTCAAGGGAAGTGACAGCTGTTGAGGCAGTAAAAAATCTGTTAGAGTACATATATAAAGTGGAACCAAAGATTGCAGCATATATTACCATTTGTGAAGCAGAAGCTCTGAAAATGGCTGAAACGGCTGATGTTCGTTTGCAAAATAGAGAAAATGTTACTCCCCTGACAGGCGTTCCAATTGCAATTAAAGATAATATATGCACCAGTGGGATTTTGACCACCTGTGCTTCAAAAATTTTATATAACTTTGTCCCGCCATACGATGCAACGGTGGTTAAGCGTTTAAAGGCTGCGGGTGCAGTAATCATTGGTAAAACCAATATGGATGAATTCGCAATGGGTTCATCTACTGAGAATTCATCATTTAAGATAACGCATAATCCCTGGGATCTGGAACGTGTTCCCGGTGGCTCCAGTGGTGGTTCTGCAGCTGCCATTGCTGCAGACGCTGCCACTCTGGCTCTCGGCTCCGACACCGGCGGCTCAATTCGCCAGCCGGCTTCATTATGTGGTGTGGTGGGACTCAAACCTACCTACGGCAGGGTATCGCGTTATGGCCTTGTTGCGTATGCTTCTTCATTAGACCAGATTGGTCCTATTACGAAAAATGTACAAGATTGTGCCCTCCTGATGAAGTTTATAAGTGGCAAAGACACTAAAGATTCCACTTCGGCTGATGTGCCAGTGCCAGATTTTACGCAGTATCTTAATCGGGATATTAAAGGAATTCGTCTTGGTGTGCCCAAAGAGTATTTTATTCCCGGGATGGATAAAGATGTAGAAGAAACATTACGCTCTGCCATTAACAAATTCGCTGAACTCGGGGCTGAAATAATTGATATATCACTTCCACACACCGATTACGCTATAGCTACATATTATCTTTGTGCCACGGCAGAAGCCAGCTCCAATTTAGCCCGCTATGATGGTGTGCATTATGGCTATCGGGCTCCGGGCACTTCTAACATAATTGATTTATTTGCTGAGAGCCGGGCTAAAGGCTTTGGGGCGGAAGTCAAACGACGAATTATGCTCGGCACCTATGCACTCAGCGCCGGCTATTACGAGGCTTATTATCTAAAGGCACTTAAGGTTCGCACTTTGATAAAACGTGACTTTGATCAAGCCTTTGAAAAATGCGAGGCAATTATTACCCCGACATCTCCAACTCCCGCCTTTAAGATTGGCGAAAAAATTGAAGACCCATTGCAAATGTATCTCTCGGATATCTTTACCATCAGTATTAATCTGGCTGGCGTACCGGCAATCTCTATTAACTGTGGGTTTAGCAGTGAAGGGCTTCCCATCGGATTGCAGCTAATTGCACCGATTTTTGAAGATGCTCGCCTGATTCAACTGGCACAAGCCTTTGAACAAGCATCGCCCAACTTGCGGGGAAGACCCGCTCTTTTATAATGGCAAAATTTGCTTATTTTCTCTTAAGGAATTCACCAATTTTCTTCGCTTTAATCCCACGAAACGTTTTGAAACTTTTGTTATCTCTTTCAATTCAGGGCTTCATCCACCATAGCCAGATAGTTTTCTACAGGAACGTAACTCGGGATAGAATTTCCAGATCCAATTGCATACCTGCCTCGTGCTCCACAGGTCTCAATGAGAAAACGCGTATGCTTACGGACCTGCTCTGGCGTCGCTCCTGCAAGTATATTCATATCCAGTCCACCAAGCACCGCAATGCGCCCACCATACTGCCTCTGAAACTCCTGCACTGGCATAATGTTATCTTCAAATGAATGCTTACCATCAATGCCAACGTCAGTAATCAGGTCATCCATAATCGCCACAAGATTACCACAGGAATGCAAAAAATAAGGAATGCCACGTTTGTGTGCCATAGCAGCAAATCTTTTGTGCCACGGAAGAAAATATTCCCGCAAATGTGCCGGAGAAATGAGGGTCCCGCTACGAAAACCCATATCATCACCAGGGAAAATCGCAACCACACGTTCAAGGTCTAACAGATGGCTATAAAATTGAAGCATCAATTCACCCACTTTTTCAGTAATTGCTTTTACTAAATCCGGTTGTTCATATAGTGCCAGACTTAAGCCCTCAATTGACATAAGTAAAGAGAGATATTCAAAAATTCCTCCTGCATGACTGGTCAACAATCCCATCTCGTCTGGTAAGTGGGCGTTTATGTATTCAAAAGGGAAGAAATTAAATTTGTCTATTTGAGGCCAATTATAACGTTGAAAATCTTCCCAGCTGGCGATACTCCCCCGATGCTGATTATGCCAGGCACGCTGATGAGATGAGTTTGGAGCTGCATCAGCTACGATTTGTAAAGTTACTGGAAATTCTAAGGCTGCCTCAAACCTTACACAGTCATATCCCATCCAGTACCAGAAAGCGATGAAGTTATCTAAATAAGCCCTGTGCGTGTCTCTATCCCCACTAAATCCTACCCACTTTCGCCCCAGCAAATTCGTCACAATGGGCTTCATCACCGACTCATCCACCAGATACTCAACTAATGGCACTCTTACTTCCTCTCTCTTACCCAGAAGAACATTTATGAACCTTTCTGCATCCGGCTTAGGTTTTTTTAAAGGCAGATTCTTCCACATAATTTTTGCCAGCTCTTTGATAATATAAACTTCTATCAAACACAACAATCTTTATCAGGCTGGGAATTAGTCGCCATAAATTTCAAATTCAGGTAATCGCACAATTGTGTCAAGAAAGCCTGGAACTGTCACGTGTATTTTAATACAACGTGCTAACACTGGCTTATTCAACTTTATACTTATGATTTCTTTCTCGCCCGAGATATAGATGTCATCCTGTGTAGTAGAAGAGCTTGTTAATAGCTTCCACTCACCATTTAATGAATCAGCCACGTATATGGAAAATGCCTGTGTATTAAATCCCTCCAGCTCATCAGCCAGCGAGGCATTTTTAAGAATAAAGCCATAAATCTTTTTCAGTTCACCCAGGTCAACTGCTAACCAGTGATTATCTGGATTGTCAATTTCACACCACTTGGTATTGATATTCCCATCTAATGCCATTGCTCCAATTGTCTCTGGCAAAAAGTGTCCTGACTCCCGATATTCTTTAAAGCCAGTTGCCAGATTTTTGCCTGCAGGCATTTTTTCTGGTGGAACCTTAATTGCCTCCGGCGAGAAAGGACGCCGAAATTCCTCGTCTACTTCCAGGTAATCATAGTCCAGAGGCGGTAATTCACCGAATGGCAAATGCGGCTCAGTCTGATACCAGTAAGCAACACTGGAATAATCGTCCTGACGATCGCCAACATCTGCACCATGACAACGCATAATCACCCGAATTGATTTGTTGAATTTCACCGGGTCAAGTAAATGAAAACGGTAAGCGGTCATTTTGGCATCTTTTGGTCCATAAGAAGTACCGTGAAACAAGGCATTGTTCTGCTGACGGAACCCCCAGCCATGGCCAAAATAATCTTCAGCGCCAGTTCCGGGTAACACCGGTTCAGTTGACTCATCAATATAAAAATTGTCCCCCCCTTCCACCCAGGCTCCCGGTCCAAGCAAATGATAGTTTAGAACTGTTCCAATATAATGCCCCCTGCCCTTTGCATAGAGAATGGTATACGGCTGATGCAACGTAACTGGATTTTCCCTGCGCCAGCATGCATGAAAATGAAGTACATTGTCTGGTAAATTAGGTAATTCATCATAGTCGATGTGCCAGAAAAACATATTCACCTTTCGCTGACTTCTATTCTCAATGGTAATCCGTGCAGATTTATGAAAGGGCATTGGGAAATAACAATTAAGTGCGGAATGATTATTGCCTGATGCTGGAAACATTTCCAGAGCAAATGATTTAAATTCTACTTCTTTGCCAAATCCCACACCGAAAAAATCACCTAAAGGCGCTTGCACACTTGGTTCTTGCTCATCATCCCAGTACATTCTTAAAACCAGACAACCGTATATCTGAGGAACTTTACACATCGCTGTAATCCAGATATGACGAATAATACCCGCACCCTCTATTTCCGCAAGTTGCAGCGTCTCTCCGGCTTTAATATCCTTAACCCCGCTTATTCTTTTACTATTCCCAGTCTGTGGAAAAATTAAATTATCAATTATCCCCCCCCTGCCTAACTCCTCTGTTGCTGATGAACTCTTTAACACCCTTTTTTCATACGGTACACATCCTGAACTCAATACGAAAATTAACAATAATAAACCAGCCAGCTGAATCTTTTTTCTCATTAATTCTCTCCCTATTTAAAGATTGATTAGCCTGGCAAAATAAAATACGATGGGACAAATACGGCTTAAAACTTAACAGAGAAGGCATGCGTAGGACAGAGACGTACACATTCTTCACAGGCTATGCAGCGTTCGTCATTATATCTCACCCACATCTGTGGTCGCTCATAATACAATGCTCCACTGGGACAATATCCAACACATAATCCACAATGTACACATTTATCTTCGTCTCTAACAATATCCTGGGCTAATAACTCTACGATTACATTGATTTCTTGCAAAAAATTCAGCCCCTGCTCAAGTTTCTCTGCATCACCGGTTAACTCCAGCACTACCACGCCTTCTTTATTCGGTATTATATGAGCCTTAAGAATGTTAAACACGAGATTAAATTCCGTGGTTAAGCGGTGTATGATTGGCATATCCAATAAATTAGTCGGAAAGCGTAACACCAGTCGTTTACTAATCTGTGTGCTCATTCCCACTATCCCAGTTAATTAGTATTATGAGTAATATTTGCAAATCGTTTACTTAAAACCTCTGCTCTGAATATATCTCGTTCCTGTGGGCTCACTTCCTTGCCCATTAATAATTGTAAATGTGCCGGCTGGATCATAATAAAGAGTTGGTTAAGCTCCTGATGTGATAATTGGGTGAAATAACCCAGATCAATCCCCAGCCGAATGCGGCTGAGTAATTGCATGACTTCAGCTGAATCCAAGCGACGGGCATAGCGCAGTAAAGCGTATGAACGCCAGATTACATCATCTATAGTGCTGCGATACTCGTTAAATAAGGTTTGACGTGCGGTTTCTTCACGTTCAATGATTTGCTCAACCACGTTTTGTAAAGTTTCCAGAAGTTCTTCTTCCTTTTTACCCAGAGTTATCTCATTTGACAGCTGATAACAATCACCTTCAAACCCTGAATTCTCGCCCTGAAATCCGCGAAGGATAAAACCATAAGGTTGGATTAATTCCACCACTTCTCTAATCTTATTTTGCATCACCAGACCAGGAAGATGAAGCATCACAGAGAGCCGTAATCCTGTGCCGACATTAGTGGTGCAGGCTGTCAGATAGCCAAATTTTTCATCAAAGGCAAAATCAAGATGGTTCGCCATTTGTTCATCAATATGGTTTATTATCTCAAAAGTCTTTCGCAGCTGGAAACCTGCCAGAATACATTGCATCCGTAAATGGTCTTCTTCATTTACCATTATAGAAACCTTTCTGTCCGGGCTAAGATAAACGTATCGCTCCTCACCACTTTTTTCCAGCTCCTTACTGATTATCCTGCTTTCTGTTAGATAATGACGTTCAACCTTATCCAGCTGTGTTAGGTCTATCTTTAAAAATTGACTGAGTTCTTGAATTTGCTGAATGGCATTCGCAATGTGTTCTGCAATTGCGTGTAATTCCTCTTTTCGTGCGTATGGTGCAAAACGATAATTCTCCAGATTCCGAGCCAATCTACTACGACTGGAAATAACCACATGCATCTTTGGCCCTGCTTCCTCAAGCCATCTATCTGAATCAATTATTATATGTTGTTCTATCATTGCGCTAACTTAACTTTTATTGTGTATCTAATTGTGCTTTTACCTCGCGCAGCTGGTCACGAATCTGCGCGGCTTTTTCATAGTTTTCTTCTTCAATAGCCTTACTCAATTCTTTCTGCAGTTGATTAATAGTCCTCAGGTATTCTAATCGTGCGCGATGTCGCGGAGGAACTTTGCCACAATGAATTGTGCTCCCATGTATCCGACGCAGTTTGGGGACTATGTATTTCTCAAATGATTCATAACACCGGGGACAACCAAGAAATGCCGATTTATGATATGACTCAATTTTGAATCCACAGACATTACATACCGCATTAATTTCTTCTATCTCATCCTCTTCAGCTAATGTTTGTTTCTCCGCAGCACCACTTAGCAAATTTTGTAATACCTCTTTTAGCTTTTCCTGTTGTTCAAACATCTTCTTTTGAAGTGGACTAAGCTTACGGGCACATTTATCACACAAATTTATATCAGTTATTTCCCCATTAATTATTTTCACAATTTTTATAGTTGCTTGATTCTTATTACAATGCATACATACAGATTTTACGAACATTTAAGATTCCACCTGCTCTTTCCCACTTAAAAAAATTAGTTAACTTATAACACACGGCTTTAATTGAGGTCAAGGCTATTAACGGACTACAACCTTAATTTTCCAGCCGTTCTTTGTCTTTGCCCTGGCAATCAGCCATAGTAATACTATACACATTATAATACAATAGGCAAAAAATTCTCCATACGCACAATAAAACGTAATATTGTCTTCTCTGTAACAGTCGTTAGTCATAACACCTTCAGTTTCCAGTGGCAATGAATCCAGAATTGCACCATTGGCGTTTATAATTGCGGAGATACCTGTGTTGGCACTTCGGAGCACAGGCCGCCGAAATTCAATAGCACGAAATACCGCCAGCGCATAGTGTTGATACGCACCTGAAGAGCGTCCGTACCACGCATCATTGGTAATTACCACCAGAAAATTTCCCCCGCGCTCAACCAGACGCCGTGCCAGATATGAAAAACTTGATTCAAAGCAAATCATCACCCCCAACCGCCAGGTTTTAACCTCATCCGGCATTTTCTTGAGATTTAAGCGAAATATGGTAGATTCTGTACCCGCATCAAAATTACCAATCTGCACAATAGCTTCTAAAAAAGGAATTATCCCACCAAGCGGAACATACTCTCCGAATGGCACCAGATGTATCTTACGATAAACTGTTTTTGAAAGTCCCTTATCTGGCTCTACCAACCATGCACTATTATAAATCCGTTCCATATTGTTTCCATCTGTAGATAAAACCACCTCATCCGCACCAAACAGAATGGGCGTATTGACTGCTTGTGATAATTTCTGTACGTACTCCTGTAACGGACGATTGACTGAAAAAAACGGGTCTGTAATTGTAGTCTCCGGACAAATTATTAATGAACTTTTGTCTTTTAATGTCAGCACAAGATTTGTCAAATTTTGTAACAAATGTAGTTGTAATTTTTTCCGTTCATTTTCATCTGGCGAAATATAACTCGCAAGCTTCAAGGGCTGAGGAACATTTGTCTGGACTATACTTATGGATAAAGAAGGAGATTTTGAACTTGTATATTTTGCCAGTGCTAATTTGCCATACCATAAATTACCACCCGTTAAAATCAAAAAAATAAAAATTGGCAAAACTGGACATTTCCGCATTGCTTTTGACGTAATCCCGATTAAACTCAAACAGAACCCCAAAATCCTGGCTAAAACAATGTTCCCCAGTACTATTAAGAACGAGATGCCATATACGCCAGTAATATCAGCAATTTGTATAAAGTGCAACTGCCGATAGTGAGTATGTGCCAGATATGCCCAGGAAAAGCCAACAGGTCCCAGAGACCTCAAGTATTCAAAAATTACCCATAAGCCCGGCGTGTATAGATAGCGGAGTGCTGGCAGGCGACGTTCAAAGTGACTGTTAAGCAGAGAAAAAAACGCAATAAATAAACCCATTGCCAGTCCCATCAGAAAAATTCCGGGAATGGTGAACGGGTTATAAATGACAAGTGTGTTTAGCCAGAAAATCGTGGAATAGTAAAACGAGAACCCAAATGCCCAGCCAAGCCAGAATGAACTGCGCGGTGGCAAGTTAAACAAAAAATAAAAAAACGGCACTGGCACAATCCAGACTAACCACCACAGGTCAAACTTGGGGAATGCAAACCGTAAGACAAT
Source organism: uncultured Candidatus Sumerlaeota bacterium (assembly GCA_964428255.1). Classification (GTDB taxonomy): domain Bacteria; phylum Sumerlaeota; class Sumerlaeia; order MWCT01; family JAGHBZ01; genus CAYRXI01. The sequence goes on along the minus strand of CAYRXI010000009.1, from coordinate 19,904 downwards.
TCCGCTGATAATTACTACCAGACATTTCCACTTATCTGCAGCAAGTTCTTCTCGTGTGGGAAAAATCCTTTTCAGTCTTTTCATTGCAATGTTCTATTTTTCCCGTTTCCTTTTGTGTAAAAACAGCGTCATTACCTCGTTGCCAACAAAAATGGTAAATAATGACAAACTGACAAATACTCCCCACAAAAACACAATTGGCACTAACAAGAAAGAAAACGAACCGAATTTTTCATATAGTTTAAAAATCTTTTTCCCCTTTAGTGTAGCCAGCTCGCGCTGACAGATTTCATATTCCTGCTTAACACGCTGGAGTTGCATCTCAACTGTCTCTGCCACCAGCGCAATTTTCTCCTTATCTTTGCGAATATAAGGCTGACGGCAAAAATTGGCTAATGGCTGAATCGTCCTGTCCCAGGTGAAATGCTCCGCAATCATTCTCTGGGCATTTCTGCCTCGTCGTCGCACTTCTTCTGGATGGTCCAGAATATAATTTATACACTCTGCAATCTCCCGCTCATCACCGGGATTTACTACCCATCCTGCTGAATAATAATCAATGAAACTCGCAAGTTCTGTATAAGAATGATGTATTACTGGCAGCCCACACCATAAATAAATAATCGTTCGGGTGGTAGATGCCAGCTCGCGTTCAAAGTTCCGCCCCATCACATCCAGAGCAACTCCAGCTTTCAAGTATTCTTCTACAATTGCGTTAAATGGCATAAGAGGATGGCATTTTACCTTGGGATGATTGCGCAATAACTCCAGCAAGTCCAGAAACTTCCCCCCCGAGACATCACCCAGCGGATGAGGTCCGCCATAAAAATTTAAATATCCCTTGCCCCGACTGGATAAAACCTCTATCAATATGCGCAAGGGCTGTTCCGGGTCCTGCCAGGGTAACAACATCCCACCATATACGAACTCATCAAACTGCCGATTATCAACTGGCTCGGGCAACTCTGGAGAGACAGAAAATGGAACCACTGGAAGTAGTTCAGGTAGTGGTTCATAACCAGCATTTATCATAAAGGGAAGGAAATAATATCGCTGTCGTTGACTTCCGCAAATAACAAAATCTGCCTTCCTTAATGCCGAGACCTTCTCAGCCATTGTTTCAGTAAGATTCTTTTCGCCCCAATAATATCGCTCCAGTAAATGAGGACCTGCTAAATCTATAACCAGCGGACATTCCACGTAGTCTAATTCACGGGCAAGTCCCCAGTGTTGCAAAATTACTACATCTGGTTGTTGTTGATGAATAAATTCTGTAACCTTCTTCCGATTAAAACAAACTTCCTCTGGCACAAAGTCTTTCTCAGGGGCTTGTTCGCGAAAAGTTGAGGGCATTGCTACTATTACCTTGTCAAACCCAGCACTTTTCAAGCCCTCACCTAATTGCCAGGCACGTAAGCCAGCGCCTGTTGGAACCATGCCCGGATAAGGCAGTGGCTCTGTGGTCAATATTAATATTTTCAACTCTTTATTCCTCTTGTTTACAAAAATATAACAGAATAGCTATGTAAATATATTTTGCTTATCACGTGTGATTCATATATGTAAAGAGTTTTAACTGGTTATACTTATGCGCAGAAAACAGCAACTGATAAGTCCAGGGATATTATTACTTGCGCTGTTATACCTGATTATTACTTCCCTCCCCTACTGGAGTGGTTACTGGCATTGTCCTCCAGGCGCAGTATTTATCGGTCATCCGGAGCCGTATGATTCTAATGTGCTTTTCAGTATTATGCAGGGGGGGGCTAATTTGAACAAACCCCTGTTCATTAACTTACTCACCACCGAACCACATCGTCCTTTTGTGTTTTACCCGCTTTATCCAATTCTAGGCTGGTTAGCCAGGTCTTTGAATCTTGAGCCTCTGGTTATCTTTAATCTGGTTCGTGCCTGCTTGTGTCTTTTATTTGTCTTCTCTTCCTTCTGGTTAACAAAAATATTCTTCCCGAACAGAACCAAACAGACATTTGCTTTACTTTTACTCTTATTCAGTGGTGGCTGGGGCAACTGGTTTATTGCTGAATCTCTTCCCATTATGGGTGTCTCTTTTTTCCCTCAATTTACCCTGGCTCTTATAACCCATGAACTTTTCATTATCGCACTGCTCTCATCCAGTATGTCCAGATTTTGGCGGGTTATTATAGCCGCTTGTTCTGGTTTACTCCTTACGTTCAATCATCCCTTTACCCTTTTACCACTGGTTGTAATATCAATTTCATATTTAATCCTCATCTGGCTATACTACCGGCAAAAGTTTATCACCAGATTGATAGTTGTTAGTAGTTTTATGGTTGGTGCCTTTTTCCCTGCACTTTATTATATCATTATCACCAAACATAATTTTGTTATAAAAGTATTAAATTATCAAAACGTGATGATTATGGAGGAGGGGGTAATCTCCTGGTTGCGCTTGCTCAACATTTCACTGGTGGGAGCATTATTTACGCTACCATTTTTATTTATTTACAAAAAACCCCATCGTTTATTCATCCTGGTGTGGGTCGTAATTGGCTCTCTTTGTTTACTTACTCCGGTATCATTCAATCGTCGTCTGGTTGAGGGGCTCCCGCTGGGATTATCTATTGCTATCACTGAATTATTATGGCTGTTCATTCTCCCTGCTTTATTAAGACTCTTAAGGAAAAACAGGCGATTTACTCATCGCTACTGGAATAAAGTTAAAATATTGGTTTTGATAAGTATTTTTGTATTACTGGCTCCGCGCACTTTCACTTTCCTTCGTCACTTTACCCTGAAAATTTACTCCCCGCCTAACACTCATTACTACATTACTTCTGCTGAATACAGTGCCCTTCAATGGTTAAAAGCCCAGCCGAACTGGGAAGATGCTGTCTGGTGTTCACTTTATCGCGGTAATTCCATCCCGCGTTTTACCGCTCATCGCACCTTCATCGGGCATAGTGCATATACACTTTTTGCAACAGAAAAACTTCAGCTTACAAATCAGCTATTTGAAGCCGTCCTTGATGAAGACCAATTGCGAGATATTTTGCAGAAACACCGGATTAAATATATCTATGCGGGCAGAATTGAAAGAGATATTTATGGCAAACAAGTAATAAACAATCTCCAGACTCGTTATAAATTTCTTACTCCGATTTTTGCCAATGCGGAAGTTTTAATCCTTACTCCACGGGATTAGTCTTTTTGGCAAGAACTTACAAGTTTAATTTCAGCGACTACAGGCAGGTGATCAGAAGCTTGCGAAGAAATAGTTTCGCACTTAATTAACTTCCAGGAGTCTTTAATGTGAAGCCAGATGTAGTCAAGTCGGTGTACTGGACCAGTTGAAGGGAACGTCGGAAGTGGATTTTTTATCTGCGAGGCTACATCTATAAAGTGTTTATTTAACAACTGCAAGTTCCCAGTAATAGGAATTTCATTAAAATCCCCTGCTATGATCAAGGGTTCAGAAATTCGGTCCGCCTCTTCCAGCAATTTTGATATTTGTCCCTGGCGTTCAGCGTTATCCAGTCCGAGGTGCGTGTTAATAAATGCAATTCTTCGCCCATCCTTTCTTACGATAACTGTTAGATAACCCCTGCGTTCTTTCCCGCTAATTTCTGGAAATAAGTTGTGCTTACTGGAGACAATTTTTAATCTGGATAGAGTAGCGATACCATATTCCCCCCCCTGAAAATCAATCGTCTTCCCGTAGACTCCTTTTAATCCAGTGAGGCGTTCCAATTCAACCAGCTCATCTATCTTGCCACAACGTTCGGTAAAACGGTCTACTTCCTGCAGTGCCACTAAATCTGGTTGTTGTGAATTAATTACTTCTGCTATTCTTCCTAAATCCAGCTTTCCATCAATCCCTTTTCCAATGTGAATATTATAAGTCATAATGCGTAATGAACAGGTATCAACCACTTCTTTTGTAAACTTTGCCGTAGTACATCCATTATTGAAAAAGACCAGACTTATTCCAGCCAGCAGAAGACATAAGACAATCGCTATCTTTTTCATCTTAAGCTCCTTATTTAAAATTCAACTCATAATCTAATTTCTCCACCAGCATTTCAGCAACTGCTTTTTTATAATCTTTGAAATTATTTGTTTTTCACTCATATTTATTAAATAATTGCATATATAATTTCTTGAGGTATAGTGATAAAGGATGTGCTAAAATTTATACAGAATGATTAATCTGGACGCCAATTCTGTTAACTATAATGAATCCTGCTAACGACATATTGCTGGATGAGCTTACTACCAGAGTCTTGGAGTTTGATAAAATCAAGAAGTTAATATCGGAATTTGCACTTACCGAGGCTGGTAAGAAAATGGCATTAACAGCCCGCCCTTTCAGCAATCCGGCTGCGCTGGAACAAGAGTTAACTCTGGTAGACGAAATTATGGCTTTGATACAGCGGAAAGAGCCCGTGCCAATCTGGGGTCTGGTAGATATCGCAAAAATTCTGGAGCAACTGCGCCCTCAAAATTCATTTGTTGAACCCCAGGATTACTGGACCCTCTCACAATTCATGGAAATTGTTGAAAGTTGCAAAAAGTTTTTTCAACGCCATCGTAATGATGCCCCCAACTGCTATATAAAGTTTAATGCCTTTGTTACACTGCCTGCCCTCTTTAAATTAATCCGCGATAAGATAAATGATAAAGGAGAAGTGCTAGACACAGCATCGCCCCAACTGGCTGACCTGCGCCGTAAAATCCGCCACACTCAAGACATAATTCATCAGCATCTGGAACATATTATTCACTCACTGCGCAATGAAATGATACTGCAGGATTTTTACTATACTATTCGGAATGGACGCTACGTATTACCTGTGCGTGCGGGCAGCAAAAAAAGCCTGCCCGGGATTATTCAGGGCGCCTCACACACTGGCGAGACTTTATTTATTGAACCATTTGAAATCGTAGAGGAAACTAATGAGCTGGCGGACCTGCAAATTAGCGAAAAAAATGAATTGCGAAAAATCCTGATTGCAC
>CAYRXI010000009.1:14421-14849 GCA_964428255.1 uncultured Candidatus Sumerlaeota bacterium | reverse complement strand
GCGACACCACCTCAACCTTATTAACCAGAACCTGGAATTAATAACAGAACTGGATTATTTAAATGCCCGCGCGCAATTCGCTATAACTTACAAACTTACTATCCCCGGGCTCTTCCCTCCCAATACAGCTCCAACACTGGCTCTGAATAAGGTTCATCATCCACTGCTCTATATTAAAGACCCAGCAACCTCAGTTCCCATAGATATCCAGCTCAATCCTGAGGATAAGGTTCTTGTTATTACCGGTCCAAATGCAGGCGGAAAAACCACCGCACTAAAAACTATCGGGCTAACCGCTATGATGTTTCAAAGTGCGATACCCGTGGCGCTCTCAGCCACCTCCCGCCTGCCTGTTTTCTCTGGCATCTTTGCTGACATCGGGGATGAACAGGATGTGACCTCCGGGCTTAGCACTTTTACTGCCCATA
>CAYRXI010000009.1:13343-14411 GCA_964428255.1 uncultured Candidatus Sumerlaeota bacterium | reverse complement strand
TTTAGCTGAAGCCACACCCGAATCTCTGGCTCTGCTGGATGAATTAGGTTCGGCTACAGACCCCCTGGAAGGCTCCGCACTGGCAGTGGCAATTCTGGAAAAGTTTGCCACTCGCTCTGCACTCACCATCGTCACCACCCATCTCTCCGGTCTCAAAGAATGGGCACACCGTTATCCAGGCGCTCGCAACGCCGCGGTTAAACTGGACGAAAAAACCAGTTTACCAACTTATAAAATCTATATGGACATTCCCGGCACCAGTGAAGCTCTGATTATCGCACGCCAGGAGGGAATGCCGCCTGAAATAATTGCCCGGGCTCGTGAGATAATCCAGCGAGACGAACTCAATTTAGCCGACCTGATTCTTGACTTGCAGGAAAAGGAGAGACAGCTGGCGGAAAAGATAAATTCCGCAGAATTAGAACTCCAGCGGGCAAAAGAACTGGCAGAAAAATACGAGACGCTCCTCAAAGACCTGGAGCAGAAACAAAAAGGCTTGAAGAAAGAGATGCTGGCAGAAAAAGAAAAACTGCTCCTGGAAGCCAAGGCAAAAATTGAACGGCTGATAGCAGAACTCCCCACACGCCAGTCCCTCACCGAAGCCCGAAAACAAATCACCGAAGAAAAAGAACGTGTAGTGGCGGAAATCAAACCCCTGGATAAAGAATTAAAGCCCCGCCCCGAAGACAAAATCCCACAGGTGGGCGACCTCGTGTATAGCCCGGCCTTTAATCAATATGGAAAAGTCCTGAAAATTAATCAGGAAGAGGGGGTAGCTGAATTACAGCTTAAGAATATTAAAGCTTATCTCCCGCTCGCAGATTTAGAACCTGTTAGCGATGAAAATAAGGCGGAAATTCTCCGCCAGTTAGAAGCTGGCGAAGCAAAAATTAAAGTTCACACCACTTCTATAGCAGATTATAAAATTGACTTACATGGTAAAACCGTTGAAGAGGCTCTAAAAATAGTGGACGAGTTTTTAGACCGGGCAGTGGTTGGCAATCTTACCTTTGTTAAAATCATCCACGGACATGGCAGTGGAAAACTCCAGCGGGCTCTGCACGATTT
>CAYRXI010000009.1:9668-13289 GCA_964428255.1 uncultured Candidatus Sumerlaeota bacterium | reverse complement strand
CGAAGGTTCAACCTCTACCACAATTGTGACTTTGAAAGAATAATAAGTGAATTAAATCTGACATAGTATTTTATTCTTCTTTTCTTTCTTACAGTACCGGTGAATAAAATTTAATTATATCATCTGCCCATCTGAGAATATCTTCTGGCAATTCTTTTAAGGGTCTAACAATCCTTTCTAAACAGGTTTTTTGCCCCGGTTTTATATCTTTAAAAAATTCTCTTATATTTTCCACATATACTTCGCTCAGATATGCTTCAGCAAGCAAACGGTCTTTGGTAGGTCTCTCTATAGCTCCCCATTCAGACCTCTATTTACCTTGCTCTGCCCCTGCGTCTGCCGTAGCTAATACTACTCTTATCCTTGAAAGCATCTTGAATAACAAACTCCAGAATAATGTCTCTGTAAATCTTCCATGTAAACTAAGCTTACAACTTATTATAACAATAGGGATGTCATTTTTAATAGCAATTAAGTCCATATCACCACAAACTGTCTCATAAACAGGAGTGTTTTTTATAGGAATTGAAAGTTGCTTCCAAAGAAAGGAATCATCTCTTTTAATATGTTTTTTATTTTTACCTGAAATAATCTTAATCCCGGTATTATGTAACTTTTCCTCCAAAAAACTTTTTACATAATTTTCCCATCCAATTCCAATTCTTATAACTTTAGATTGTCTCTCTCTTATTGAATCATCAACCATATTATTTTTCAACGGTTTGCTTAAATTAAATTTCTTTGATAAAATTTAGCTTCTTTGATTAATCTTTTTTTAGCTATTTCACAATAATTTTTATCAATTTCAACGCCTATGCCTTTTCTATTCGTCAAAACACACGCAATTAAAGCTGAACCACTACCAAGAAAAGGATCAAGTACTGTATCGCCAACGAAAGTAAATAATTTAATACATCTTTTTGGAAGCTCTACTGGAAAAGAAGCTGGATGTCCTACTCGTTTTCTACTTTCTCCACAAAAATGTTCATACTACATTGGTCCATTCAACAAATTTCTCTCTCGTAATATCAGAAATTTTACTACCACTGTTTTTTTTCCATTCCTTTTTGTACAAAACTACTATGACTTCCACAGGAGCAATTACATAAGAAGCAGAGGCTGATAACCAGGAACCCCAGGCTGTTCGGCGTGAAATATTCTGTTCGTTCCAAATTATTGTTGAATGATATTGCCATCCAATCTCTTTAGCTATTGTCGTGATATCCGCATAAACACTTTGTTGCCCCCCCTTATTTTTGTCTAACGGGATATTCAAACAAAACCTTCCATCATCTTTTACTAGCTTATAACACTTCTCTAACCATTTCTTAGTATAATCCAGATAAACATCATAAGGAATTTTATCATCATAATTGTTATATCTGATATCCACATTATAGGGGGGGGATGTAACAATTAAATTTATTGAAGATTCCGGGATTTAATTAGAGGTTAAGAAATCATCATTATATATGGTGATAATATTATTACTATAATAAATTTTCCCTTCTAAAGTAGAATAAACAGCAAGGGTTTCCTTTACGCAACTTTTCTTTTTGTTATTAATTTTTCTAACTCTTTTTGATTTTGAGTTCATTATTCTTTAAGCAATCCGCTCAAAGTCTGCATCGGTGTTATTTTTAGTTGGTTCATACTTTATTAAAATAATTTGCCCATTAATATTTTGGCTATTTCTCATTTTTGAATAATCTTTAACTTCGTCTTTAAAACTACGTCCAATTAGACACCCGTCAACGACATCAATATTAATATTCACCAGTTCTTTTAATTTAAATAAATCCATATAATGCAAAAACTATTTAAGGTCATTTGTATTAACCTTCTCTGCTTTTACTTCAATTATTAAATACTTCTTTGACCTATCTGGATTATGCCTAATACATAATGTATCAATGCATTTTCGCGTAGTCTGCGCAATAAATACTTCGTTCATAAAATCCGTGATTTCTCCGATTGATCTGATTAATGAGACATCATTTTGACCGAGTTTATACATCAATAAGGCTTTGCTAGAATTTTCAAATCTTCCTATGTCTCCAATTAAATCTCTTAGTGGTTTGTGTTTAGTAGAACTCTTTATTAATGAATATTGAACATTAGGAACATCCTTTTGTTTTCTAAAATCCCTATGTAAAAGTCTTAAAATCTCTTGAGCTTCAGTTCGCTCTTCTATTTTCCGCACGCTTCGGGCTTCAATATTTATTTCGTTTTCTAATGTAGCCAGTGACCATATTTTTCTCTGCTCAAATCAACTCATAAAAGTCCAAAACTTCTATACTTGCATCTTTTTCGCAGAGATATCTAAAATTCGGATGAGGTTCAAACAAAAATCAGTATGGAAATACTTCAACGGGATCGTCCCAGATCTTTGTCTCATCATAAAATGGTGCCTCACGAACAACATAGAAACCATGAATTGTACTCGGCTCTAATTTTCTTATTACGTGAAAAAATATCTTATCTCCTTTTCTCATTCCGACAAGGTCTCTTATGATTGAGTATCTAATTTGGGGTGGAAATTTTTGATAGGACCCATCTTTTTTTAAATTCCCCAGTTTATTTCCGTATATACCTTTTCCCCTTGCTGTTTCCCAATCTCATTCTGAAATAGAACAAATAAATGTTCCCATCTTTATTGCGTTCCAATATATAGTTTAATTGGCTTTCTTCTTTGAATTTTATTATATTTATCCACAAAATCTATTACTTCTTCTGTAAATCCTTTTGCAATTATGATAGGATTTACTTCCATATAATTCACTCTGTCTTTTTGCTTTACAATTTTTTCCAATAATTCGCGAAACAGTTTTAAGTTTTCTTTGGTGCTTATAGAATTAAAATATTGGATAAAATAATATCCCCAAATAATAGTGTTGCCCCCATTGTTTATATATTTTCTTTCTATCAATATCGTTCCCAATTTATCATTCTTTTCTATTATAGACAATAATCCATTAATATTCCTATCAAATATGCTTGATGAATATAAATTATCGCATGAAGTCTTGTAAGGTGTTAACGTTTTAATTTTCTTTATTGTCATTTTTCTAATGGCACTTATTTATTCTCTCTTTGAGCTATTACTCTATAAAAGTAAATTTTCTTAATCATCATTTACAATATCTTTTAAGTCAATATTATACAAATCAATTATAACGGTATCTTACAGAATTAAGTTAAATGGATAAAAGAATTAACGGGATATGTAAATATATGCTGAAAATTTTTCTAAAGAGCAAAATAATGAAGTTATTTAATTCTTATGTTTAGGTGAAGAGTTCTTTTAACCCTACCAAATTTTTATATATAGTTATGTTAATTCCCGAAGATGGCGGTGCCGAGGCGGATGATATTGGCGCCTTCAGTTATTGCAACCTGATAATCGTTGGTCATTCCCATTGACAGAAATTGCATAGAGACGCCGGAGATTTGAAGAGAGTTTATTTCATCGCGGAGCTGGCGGAGGCGGCGAAAGACTGGACGCGTTTGCTCCGGGTCCGGCAAATAAGGTGCCATTGTCATTAAACCAAGGATTTTTATGCGGTCAAATCTCTCTGCCACCTGACGAACAAACGGAATGGTTTGCTCCGGAGAGATGCC
>CAYRXI010000009.1:5334-9658 GCA_964428255.1 uncultured Candidatus Sumerlaeota bacterium | reverse complement strand
ATTTAGTTTCTTCACCGGCGACATTAACCTCTACCAGACAATTTAAAGTACGATTTAATTTTTCGGCTGCTTTCTGGAGAGCCACAGCCAGCTCCAGCCGGTCAAGGGAATGAATCATATAGAATAGTTCGGCAACCTGTTTGGCCTTATTGGTTTGCAGGTGCCCGATAAAGTGCCATTCAATATCAGCCGGTAGTTGTTCTATTTTCGGTTTTGCCTCCTGAAGTCGGTTCTCCCCGAGGATATAATGACCGCATTCCAGAACTTCTCTAATTTGTTCCGGAGTGCGATTTTTGGTTACCACGACCAGTTTTATCTCGTCAGGATTTCTACCCACACTTTCTGCAGCGAGACGGATGTTTTCTCGCACCTGAAGGAAATTTTCCCTGATGCTCATTTTAAAGCACAATGTTAAAACAAAATAAATTTACGAAGCAAAATTTAAAGATACTTCTCCGAATTTCTTCGAATAATTCAAATTAACGTTTAGAGTACTGGAAGCGTTTGCGGGCTTTTTTCTGACCGTATTTTTTACGTTCCACCATACGGTCATCGCGAGTTAGCAAGCCCAATTTCTTGAGGATAAATCTGTAGGCGGGATTGGCTTCAACCAGGGCACGGGAAATCCCATGTCTAATGGCTCCTGCCTGTCCTTTTATTCCACCACCTGTGACATTAACCAGAACATCATATTTGGTAAGAGTGTGAGTTTCTTTTAATGGCTGTTTAATCATTGCTTCAATACCGGGGTCATTCGGAAAGTATTTATTCAAAGGATCATCATTAATAATGATTTTTCCCTTTCCCGGACGAAGAAAGACACGTGCGACTGCAGTTTTTCTTCTGCCTGTGCCGTAATATTGTTCAATAGTAGTCATTTTTTATTTCTCCTCACTCCTTTGTTTAGTAATTTTAATTGGTTTTGGATTCTGGGCTTGATGTGGATGCTGGTCGCCGGCATAAACGTGGACATTGAGAAAGAGACGTCTGCCAAGAGCGTTTTTGGGGAGCATATTTTTTATTGCCAGCTCCAGAAGTTTAGTTGGATTTTTAGCGGCTAATTGTTCAGCAGAGAATGCACGTAAGCCCCCATGCCAGCCAGAATGTTTATGATAAATTTTTTCTTTCCACTTTTTGCCGGTGAGCCTGATTTTATCAGCATTGATGACAACACAATGATTTTGAGGATTTAAATGAGGCGAAAAATCTGGCCGATTCTTCCCGCGCAAAATCAGGGCAATGCGCGAGGCTAATCTTCCCAGAATTTCATCTTTCGCATCAATTAAAAACCAGTTTTGCTTAACTTCGGCTTGTTTGCGATGATACGTTCTTGTTACAGGCATTTTTGACTTTTGTTAACTCCTTAATTAGAATTTACAAAATTTATAACTTTACTGATGTTATATCTCTGGAGTCAAGTGAATTATAGCCCGGTGGTCTGGAATTTGAGTTATCAGCTGCCAATTGAAAATTTACGACACAATAAGACGAAAAATTACGGATTTAAAAAGCGTGGATTTATATGCACTTTAACCTGTATGACCGCATCAGCCAGGTATTCATTCAAAATTGCCATCCGCTTTATTTGAATCAGTTCGCGTTCCAGACGCGGGATTGCCTTTTTAAATTCTTCCAGTGATGGAGATTGTTTATCTTTCATTATCCAGACGATGTAAGCCTCGGTTTTATTTCCGGGACCCATAGATTCGCTTATCATTATTTCACCGGGTTTCGTTTCCAGTGTAAAACGACTGAAATTGGGGATTTGCCCCAGTTCTGGTGGTAGGTTTTCCCGGGTAAAATAGTCAGAGGACTTCAATGGAAACTGCTGCAATTCAGCGACAGCTGTAATTGTAGTACCGGTGTCTATGACTGACTTTTTAATTTTTTCGGCGATTTGCTTAGCCAGTTCCTTCGCACGCTCAAATTTATAATCTTCAGTGACCTCATCACGAATTGCTTCTAATTCCGGGATATGTGAGGGAATAATTTCTTTTATTTGCATTATTACAAAATATTGGGTAAGCGGGAAAATTTCTATCTCTTTTGTTTGAACCATATCATTTATAGCTGATTTAAACGACATCAGATTTCCTATCTCGGGGAAGAAATATTCTCCGGCTTTAACAGGCGAAGTGAGTGCTTCTTCTTTTTGGAGTTGTTTAGCCAGGGCTGAGATATTAGTGTATTTATAGAGTTCAACCGAGAGTTCACTGGCTTTCTGGGCGATAAAGTCTTTGCAATGCTGGGAGAATAATGATGATTGGATAGCAGATTTCACCTCATCAAGACTCTGCGTTCGTTCAGGAATGATTTCTTCTGCCTTAACGATTTCAAAACCTATATTAGTGCGAATAGGTGGTGTAATTTCGCCAGCGTTTTCAATCGCCAGTATTCTATTTACTAATTCATCCCCGTATATTCGTCGGGAATAAGAAGAAATCCAGCCCATAAACCCACCGTTTTTAGTTACAGTAGTGTCGTCATCAGTCACATATTCATCGCTATACTGATCTGCCAGTGCTTCAAAGGACTCACCCTGCCGGGCGCGGTTATAGAGGTCTTCGGCTTTTCGGCGAAGCTGGTCCACCGTATTAACGTCTGCTTCAGGTGGAACTTTAACCAGTATATGACGAGCTTTGACACGTTTAGGGATTTTATAGCGGTCAAGATTTTCTTCATAGTATTTCTGAATTTCTTCACTGGTAACGGTAATGGTGGTGCCAAAATCGTCAATGGTTTGCTTAATGTAGCTGAATATGTATTGTTCGGGCACGCGATATTTTTCTTTATGTTCTTCAAAGTAGCGCGCAAGTACGTCGTCAGTAACTTCTATAGATTTTTCCACTTCCGCCAGCGGGATTTTAACGTAATCAATCTTTACCTTCTCGTCGGTAATTAAAAATTGTTGCCACAGTTCAAATAACGAGGCGCGAGCTTCAGCATAGAACATATACTTACCTTTGCTGACATTTGTATCTTGCTGTTCCCGCCAGATTAAATACTGCTCGTTATTAATATTTCTGGCTCTCATATACTGGCGAATATAGGCAGCAGTATTATTAGGCCATAAATTCTTGAATTTGGTTACTATTTCTTCCTGGTCAGTTAGTATTCCATGTTGCTGGGCAAAGTGAAGTAGCAAATAAAAGTGAACTGCTTCCATTATTTTGTCCAGATTAGGGATAGCTTCCCGAATTCTTGGATTGAAAAAGAAACTTTGTGGCACACCAAGCAAACGAGCAAAACCGGCAAACTGCTCGGCTAATCTCTCTTCGGCTTCTAACAAATCTTCGGATGTAATTTCATGCGCGCGGGCTAATTTGCTGTGCTTTATGGTGGCGATTGCATTTTGTCGCTGCTGTTCAGAACGCCTGGAAGACGACCAGCCATAGTAAAACACAAATGACGGAATAATTAAAATTAATGTAATCCGCAGAACGCGTCGCATTACCTTTTGTGAGCGTAACTGTTTCAGCATAAGTTCATAACCTCAATCTTATATGACCTGAGATTAACTGACGAACCGCTGGCAAATTTAAGGATTGCTGGCTCGTTCAGATATCTTGCGAAGTGATATTTAAAATATTATTGTCCCTCAGGATACGAATTTTTTCAAGACAATGGTGCAATTGTGTCCGCCAAACCCGAGTGAGTTTTTAATTGCTGCCCGAACAGTTGCCTTCCGGGCTTGATTGGGAACGTAATCCAGGTCACACTCGGGGTCAGGATATTCATAATTTATAGTAGGCGGAATGATGTCATTATAAACGGATAACACGCAGGCTACGCTTTCAGCCGCGCCTGCTGCCCCGAGGAGATGCCCAATCATTGATTTATTAGAGCTAATCATCAACTTCCGCGCATGTTCGCCAAAGACGGTCTTGATTCCCTGTGTTTCCAGTTTATCATTCAGGGGAGTTGAAGTACCATGAGCATTTACGTAATCAATTTCGTGCGGCTGGAGTCCGGCATCATCAATTGCGGCTTTCATTGCCCTGGCACCACCGTCACCCTGTGGGTCGGGAGCAGTAATATGATAGGCATCGTCTGTCATTCCATATCCGGTGATTTCCGCGTAGATGCGTGCACCTCGCCGCTTTGCAAATTCCAGTTCTTCTAATACCAGAATTCCTGCGCCCTCACTCATAACAAAGCCGTCGCGTTTGGCATCAAAAGGACGACAGGCTTTCTTAGGGTCGTCATTGCGTTCGCTTAAGGCTTTCATCGCAGCAAATCCGCCAATCCCCAGAGGGGTTATTGCGCTCTCACTCGCTCCAGCTATTATAACTTCGGCATCTCCACGCTGGATAATTTTAAAAGC
>CAYRXI010000009.1:0-5324 GCA_964428255.1 uncultured Candidatus Sumerlaeota bacterium | reverse complement strand
CCAGTGGCGCAGGCAGTAGAAATGCAGGAATTGGGTCCCTTTAAGCCAAGGTCAATAGCAACGTATCCAGCTACCATATTGACAATCATTCGGACGATGAGAAAGGGATTGATGCGAGAGGGACCTTTAGTTATCAACACCTGGTATTGCTCTTCCATAGCCCGTAAGCCGCCAATACCTGAACCAATTATAACACCAATGCGAGTGGGGTCGCATTGAGTTAAATCCAGTTGTGCATCTTTAACAGCTTCCCGGGCAGCGACCATACCATAAATGATAAAATCTTCCATACGGCGAAGGTCTTTTTTCTCAAAATGATTTTCAGGGTTAAAATTTTTGACTTCTCCAGCAATTCTAACACTGAAATCCTTGGCATCAAATTTGGTTATGTAATCAATGCCGTTAACTCCGGCAATTAGATTTTGCCAGTATTCCTGAACGTTATTGCCAATAGGTGTAATAGCACCAAGTCCAGTAATTACGACACGGCGTTTCATAGTACCCATAAAAGCCACCTCCTTTCAATATTCTTCGCCGTATAAAAATAATGTTTAATAATTGAATCACCTAAAACAATAAAGACTGAAGAAAGATTGTCACTTAATTAATTAAGTGGGGAATTATGAATTTCACTTAGATGAAGCCTTTGCATCAATATACTTGATTGCCTCTCCAACTGTGCGGATTTTTTCGGCATCTTCGTCAGGTATTTCAATGCCAAATTCTTCTTCAAGATCCATAATCAATTCTACGATGTCCAAAGAATCTGCACCAAGGTCTTCAACAAAAGAAGACTCTTCTTTGACCTCGTCTTCACTCACACCTAATTTGTTAACAATAATGCTTTTTACTTTCTCAGCAACAGAAGACATAATAAATACCTCCTCTTAATTTTTTATTTTAAACATCATATATAGAAAATTTGCTTTAACTTTAGTCCTTCATCAAGTGCAAGAGAAAAATAACATCGGTTGGTAAAAACCTCACATAACCATCCCACCATCAACCTTAATTACTTCACCGGTAATATAGCTAGCCAGCTCGGAAGCCAGAAATAAGACCACGTTTGCCACATCTTGCGGTTCACCAAATCTGCCCAGCGGAATTCGTGTAATCAATTCTTGCTTCATAGGTTCGGGTATTGCCTCAGTCATACTGGTTTTAATAAAACCAGGAGCCACAGCATTAACGGTAATGTTGCGTGAAGCCAGTTCTTTGGCAAGAGTTTTGGTAAGGCCGATTAAACCGGCTTTGCTGGCTGAATAATTGGCTTGCCCGGGGTTGCCCATCAGTCCGACTACCGAGCTAATGTTGATGATTCTACCGCTGCGTTGCTTTAAAAATTGCCGCACAGCGGCGCGACAGCAATTAAAAGCACCTTTTAGATTAACATTTATTACCTGCTCCCAGTCCTCGTCAGTCATTTTTAACAGCAATTGGTCGCGAGTAATTCCGGCATTATTAACAAGAACATCTAATTTGCCAAATTGTCTGAGAACTTCATCAATCATTTTTTGACAATCAGTAAACTCCGCCACATTGGCGTAAATGCCCAAACACTCACCATTAAACTCCTTCGCCAGTTCTGCGGCAGTATTCTTAACACCCTGTTCATCAATATCACTGATAGCCACTTTTGCCTTATAGCGGAGTGCCATAGTGGCAATGGCTTTTCCAATACCTTTGGCACCACCAGTTATTAGCACCACTTTGTCTTCTAACACCAGAGAACCTCCATTGAAAAATGGAAATTATTTTTTTGAGCTTACAATGCAGCTTCGCCACGCTCGCCAGTACGGATACGCACGGCTTGCTCCAGGGGCAAGACAAAAATTTTGCCATCTCCAATTGTACCTGTATGTGCTCCACACGTTCATCTTCTACTGCAATTTCAATTCGGACTTTGGGTAAAAAATCTATACGATATTCACTCCCGCGATAAATTTCTGTATGCCCTTTTTGCCTACCAAATCCTTTTACTTCACTAACCGTCATTCTGACTACCCCAATTTCGGTCAGTGCATCTTTCACATCACTCAATTTGAAAGGTTTAATTATGGCAACAACCAGTTTCATATGCAATAGCCATCAGTTTGCTTACGGGAACTACCGGACATTTAAAAAAAAAGAATTTTTAAACCAAATACATCGTTAACAGCAAATCAAATTATAATTTATTTTTGATTAATTTTAGCAATACTTTTTTCACAAATCGCTACATAAAAATTAATATATAATGCCCGTTTTAATAATCCCGATGTTAGTTATCTTTACGCCCGAAGAAGTTTAAAAATTTAAAGCTAAGATTTTTATCTGAAAGAACTTTCAATGCTAATCCGCTGAATTATTAGGCAAATGCCTGGCTAAAAAGGTCGTGAGATATTGTACTTCGCACTTAAGACCAGATTTCCGTATCCCGCGACTTAATTGTAAAAAGCAACCGGGGTTACTGGTCAAGACAAAATCTACATCCAGACTCTTTATTGCGGATAATTTGCGAGATAAAATTTGCTCCGAGAGGTTCGGGTGTTTTAATACAAAGGCACCGGCACAGCCACAGCACCAATCGGCTTCAGGCAACTCCAGAAAGTGAACCCCAGGTAGTTTTTGCAAAATAGCGCGAGGAGCCTGACTGATACCCTGTGCGTGAATAAGTTCGCAGGGATCGTCCCACGTCACACGCACATTACCAAAATCTTCAAATTCAAGTGAAGTAATACCACTGCGTGCCAGAAATTCGCTAAAGGCGAGAGTACGCTGACTTACCTGTTGTGCCTGTTTCAGCCAGAAGTTCAGAGTATCTTTTTAACATTGCCACACAGCTATCACAATCAGAAGTTATGATGTCAGATTCTATCTCTGCCAGCATTTTAACATTTGTTTTACATAATGAGAGAGCTGTTTGAATGTCTCCTTCATGAAGATGCGGTGCACCGCAACAGTAAAATTCAGGTGGTAGCCTGACTGTGAAACCGGCAGAGTTTAATAATCTCAGAGAATCAGAAAGCACCTCAGGTAGGATTAAATTCATTGCACAGCCGATAAAAAATGCTATTTGCGGACGTGAGGAGGTGGTGACTTTACCGGTTAATTGTTTTGACTGGTGAAAGTGAGGACTTAAGCTTTTACCTGTTTGTGCTGGAATCAGCTCTGACATAACAACCAGATGAGAGGGAAGAACTCGGCGGAGTTTACTCTCACGAACCAATTCAAGAACACCGGTTTTTTGGGCTAAACGAATCGAAGTATTGACCATAGAAAGTCTGGTCTGGCGTGTGACCACTCTTTGTAACATAAATTTTTCCCAGAATGATTGCCTGAGACGGAATTCAGGTAACGCACGAGCAAATAAGATTGCTTCTGCAGGCTGGATTTGAGCAGGACAGATAGTATTACAGGCTCCGCAGAGCAAACACCAGTCAAGTGCTTCAAAAAATTTCTGTCCTACAGAGCTCAATTCAGCATCAAGATATGCTTTGATTAAGTTTAATCTACCGCGTGGTGAATGCAGCTCTACGTTTAATTCACGATAAGTTGGACACACAGAAAGACATTTACCACAAATGGCACAATAATCAAGACGAGATTTCTTGATAAATCTTTGTATGGTTTCTTTTACGTTCATTAAAGAAGCTTTAAGCGTGCGGAAGGTTAAAATTATAGTTATGGAATTTTTACAATTTTTAATCTATCAAGCTGAATATAATTATGGAGTTTAATTTGAGGAAGACTCACCAGTTGCGGCCGGGGTTAAGTCTGAATTTTCCGATTTAGACTCATCTGTCTTCTCATCGGTAGAATCAGTTTGAGTTGATTCCACTTTTATGACATCTTGAGAAACGGCAGCTGAGCTCTGCTGTTGTGATGGTGAAGTAGTAGTGTCTACAGCGGGTACTGGTTTTGTGACAGCTTCTGGTAATGTTTGGGTTTGCTGTACTTTTGATTCCTGTTCAAGCTGCTGGAGCAAAGATGTTCGTTTAAAAACGCTGAAGCCAATCAAAGTTAACCCAATAGATAGAATGAAGAAAGCAGTCGCGAGGTAGGTGGTCCAGCGTTTAAGAGTTTTTT
This sequence comes from uncultured Candidatus Sumerlaeota bacterium, assembly GCA_964428255.1. Lineage (GTDB taxonomy): Bacteria > Sumerlaeota > Sumerlaeia > MWCT01 > JAGHBZ01 > CAYRXI01. The sequence continues at coordinate 1,256 of CAYRXI010000009.1, read as the reverse complement.
CGGCTCCGGTAGCACCAAAGGCGTCTGCCAGAGGGGTAGCACCTGCCAGTCCAGACAAGCCACCGCCTTTACCGGATTGCATTAAAATGACCAGTACTAACAGGATGGTAATAAAAAAATAACCTATTATTAATATAGTTAACAATAAACCCATTTTTACTTTACCTATTTGAAGAATATAAAATTAAAAATGATTTTATTTTTCTTACTTATAAAAGTCAAGATGATGCTTGAAAAAAATATTCCCGGAATAATAACTTAAAGATTTCTGAACAGGTTTGGCTTGAGTTTGCAAAACACAATGAATAGACTTTTCTGATGATTTTTTTTACGCAGGCATAGAAAAAATGAACGAGGAAAAATATCCATTTAAACAGATTGAAGCAAAATGGCAAAAGAACTGGCAGGAGAGTAAACTATTTAAAACGACAGAAGACAGAACCAGACCCAAATATTACGTGTTGGAGATGTTTCCGTATCCCAGCGGGAAATTACATATGGGTCACGTTCGTGTATATGCGATTGGCGATGCGATTGCACGGCAGAAGCGAATGCGCGGGTATAATGTTTTACACCCAATGGGATTTGATGCATTTGGTTTGCCAGCTGAGAATGCTGCAATCAAGCACAAGGTACACCCGCGTACATGGACTGAGCAGTGTATCCAGCGAATGAAAGAGCAGCAGAATATGTTAGGGCTTAGCTATGATTGGGACCTAAAGATCATAACCTGTTATCCGGAGTATTATCGCTGGAATCAGTGGATATTCCTGAAATTCTTTGAACGCGGATTAGCCTATCGTAAACAGGCACCGATAAACTGGTGTCCGGAATGTCAAACTGTGCTGGCAAATGAGCAAGTAGTTAATGGAGTGTGTTGGCGATGCGAAAATCCTGTGGAGATACGGAATCTGGAGCAATGGTTTTTAAAGATTACGGCGTATGCGGAAGAATTGCTGCAGGATCTGGAGAAATTAACAGATTGGCCTGAATACGTTAAATTAATGCAACGCAACTGGATAGGAAGAAGTGAAGGGACGCTGGTTAATTTCCGAATTAAAGATTCAACGGCATTACTGCCAATTTTTACCACACGTCCTGACACTTTATTTGGCGTGACATTTATGGTCTTTGCGCCGGAGCATCCGATGGTAATGGAGCTGGTAAAAGGCACGCCCTATGAAGAAAAAGTAAAAGAGTTTGCAGCTAAAGTGGTAATTGAGGATAGGTTTTATCGCATTGCTGAAGATAAAGAG
>CAYRXI010000008.1:31314-46291 GCA_964428255.1 uncultured Candidatus Sumerlaeota bacterium | reverse complement strand
CCAGTTGCGATTTAAAACTAATACACTCTCTGCCAAAAGCATACTCATTGGAATTACGCTATAAATAAAAATTCAACTATTACGTTAACATTTTTTGTAGCTTGATGTCTATAGATTTTTGAACTGAAAAACAGGGAAAGTTTTTTAATCGTTGAAACAGCTGTTTATTTCCTTAATAAGAGGATTTGTATAAAGTGCTCAGATTAAAATGACGGAATTCATCATCGCGCTTGAGTTCTGCTAAGAGTTCTATCAACATAGCTGCGCTCCATGCCTGGGCAAAACATCCCGCCGGAGACAGTTCACGTGCAGAACTGAGTTCGGAATGATGACCAACAGCACCGCCAAATAGTAAATCATTAACTGAAGCTGTGAGAATTTTAAGTATGTAATTTTTAAACTCTAGCTTATCTAATTTATACATACATAGCGCCGCCAGATTGTTGAGAAAGAACCACGAGTCGCCGCGATGATAACTACGGTCATCCTGTCCTGAGTAGCTCTCGCAAAACAACGGGCTTTCCCTGTCAATTGACGCCAGCCCCCCCCAATCCAGCCAGAGTTTTTTTAAAGCATAGTTAAACGCCGTTTTCCACTCAGACGGCTTCAGTAATTCCGGATAAACATAATATGCAATAAAGATATTCGGGCGCACTGTGGCATCAATGCCTGCTTCTGTTATTCCATCATACAAGGTTCCATCTTTAAACAGATGCTCTCTTACCTGACGTGCAAACTGCCTCTCCTCGGTCTTATATTCAGGATGATGATTAAGAAGAAGATTGAGATAGTTAGCAAATCGGAGTTGCGCAAGGTAGAGTGCTTGAATTTCTATGCGAGCTCCCGCTCTGCCATTGTCACCGAATTCAGTGTCCATCCACGTTTCTTTACTGTTATTCCACAGCAAGTCCCCCTTAGCGTAATGTTGCCACAGGCGTTTAATGCTCGTGTTAAGCTGCACCTTTATATATAAAAGTTCTTTCTTACTTAGCCACAGATTTAGCATCTTTTTTTGCGTTAACCACGCCACAAAGTCATGCCAGCGTTTGAATAACCAACCAGCGCCATCGGCATTTGTTGAAGGCACTCCCATAATGTTTGGAATCCTGCCAGTGGCATCAATTTGTTTTAAATATTTCATTAGGATATGTTTTACCAGCTCATACTTCCGCAGTATCAATATTGCTTTCAACGAGATTAATTCATCACGTGACCAGCATTGAAAAAACCAGGGTAAACCAGCCCAGATTCCACTCTGTGTCTCGTCCTTTGTACCTGCATTTATCACCAGTGCATTCAGAGCATTGGCTGCAATTTGATAAATCAGTTCTAAATCGGTCTCGGGTGAATTAGGTTTATTAAAAGTGGGCTGGCTATAGTTTTTGATTCTGGCAATGGCTTCAGCAGGAGTAGATGCGACAGCAAAAATCAGGCGCTTGTTGTCAGTAATTTTTATTCTTAGCCCTTGATAGACATAGAAAATATATTTACTGCCACGCTGCTTATCATAACTATACTCTTTTTTCTGCCATTGTCCCGAGTGCTCATATTCGCTCACCCCATAAATAGCCATACTCCGGCTGTGCTGAAGAGAGGTCAATGAGTTATCGGCAAATTTTTTATAGTTAACAATCACATATTCTTTGTCTTTGTATATTTCGTAAATTCTACCCTTATCGTCAAAGTCGTATATTTCGCGAAAGTCCAGATAGCACTGAATATATCCCTGATAATTGCTAACTTCATAGACTAAAAGCTCTCCCGCCAGATAAAAAATTTCTTTTGCTCCTTGAGACCCGCGTTTTATGTAATCAAGGTGATTGATTAAAATAGTAGGTGAGTATTCCAGAGTGAGGTTTTCAATAGTTTTATATAAGGTGTTTTTTTCCGGGAGATAATGTAACCACCCACAAAAGTGAGAAAAATCGGGTTTCCCTAATGCGAGATAATCGCCTCGCTGATTGGTGAGCAGGAATAATGAAGATCCATTACCTTCAATGGCATAATCATTGCATTTATGAATATTTTTCACTTACTCAAAGCGATATTATGGGCTTTGATATAGTTCTCAATTAATGTCTCCCACTCTGAAAGCCGTGCCAACTTTTTAGCATTCATCTTATTTTCTACACGCTCCTCGTGAGTTAATCGGGAGAAGTTATACATAATATTAAATAGACCATTAACTATTTCTTCACGGGTCTTTTTGTAACACTCCAAGATGTAGATGCCGGGATTTTCTTTTGGCAGAGCAGGTTTAATCAAACCGGCAAAACCAGACAGGTCAGTGGTCACTGAAGGTACTCCCATTGCTGCTGCCTCCAGCGGAGTATAACCCCATGGTTCATAGATGCTGGGGAATACTCCCAGATGACAGCCAGCTATCGCGTCATAATAGGATAGCCCGATTAATGGGTCGTCACCGGTGAGGTAAATCGGATATACCACAACTTTTACCTTATTAGATTCTTTATTATCCAGACCATTTGCCAGCAAAGTATTGATGATAATATCGTCGCGCTCATTATCAATATAATGTGTAAGCAGGGGGGGGTTGCCGGTTCGTTTAAAGTGCAAAACTTCTTTGCGCATCTGGATCATAAAATCTTTTGAAAAGATGCTCTCCTCTGTGGGCTCCTGCAGACTCATAAAGTCATCAATTATTCGGGTAAGAATCTCGCTGGCATTCTTCTCCACATAGCGCTTTATGTGTTCATAATAATCTTTATTTTCTCGTAGTTCGGACCGAATACCTCTGGTTGCCATTGGTATCCAGAAGAAGGCAGTTATGGTACGTTCCGTATTATCTTCCTGCAGTTTTTTGTTCAATCTTCCAAGGGCTTCAATAAAAGTATCAATTCCCTTGTTACGAAATTCATAGCGACAGGAAATGAAATAGCAGAGATTTTCTGCCAGATTAAAGCTTTTATAATACGGAAGGAAATAGTACTTGAGAAATTCGCGGATGCGTTCACGAGATGAAATATGTTTGATGGCAATCTCCTGATAACTGGGGAATTTTTTCATAATCAAGCCATTTGGTGTGATAATATCAGGTGGACGACCGAAGAACTTAGTTGCCTCCAGTGCTGTAATATCTGAGACGGTGGTGAACGCATCAGCATTCAAAGCACAGGCTTTTTCTGTAGTATGCTTGCCTTCCACCTGGTAATTGTAGCTCTCTTTATCAGGGTCAATCTCGTCTAATCTTTCATATAAATTACCGGTAATCCCGGCAATCGCGCGCCCCAGCATTGTGGCGTGCGTGGTGAAAACTTTCTTGGCATGACGGCAGTGCATTTTAAGATTGAGTAAAGTAAAGCCACTCAGCCACTCGTGACAATGAACCACAACTTTCTCTTTCTTAAACAATGGTTCCATCTCGCATAATAATAATCCGCAGGCTTCAGACCATATCATAGGCTCTTCAAAGTCCCAGTTTGTTCTTAGTGAGTCAATCTTGTAGGTCTCCCAGAGGCGCTTTTTGATTTCATTTTTCTTGGGGATTAAACTGCGGGAATCTACTAATATCACCTTAGGCTCACCCGGAATTTTCCAGATGCCATAATAACACTTGATATTGTATCTTTTCTCCATTGTCTGGAATACATGATTAAACTTCAGTGAAGGTGAAGCTGGCTCAATTTCAAACTTGGCTTTATCCTCAAAGTACGGACCGATTAAATAATAATTTTTATAGTATTCCATCATCAGAGGGACTTTACTTACAATTACGGTGTAAATCCCGCCAATCTTGTTACATACCTCCCAGGAAATCTCAAATACCACATCTGCTTGTGGTATGACTTTATCTGGCTGAGTATTGTTTCGCATAATTATACCACCTTAGCTTATTTTTTTATTTGGGTTAAAGTTTTGATGTTAATATCCAATAGGGAAATTGATGAAATGATAATCACTGCGACCCGGTTTGTGCAAGTCCGGTATAATTATCTGCATATTTTCATTTCCCTTTTTTGGCAAAATAACTGCTGATAGCACGTGATATCCCGAGTTTACTTTTACCCCGGGCAATTTTATCTGCCAGTTCTTTTTTCCCGAATATATCCCTTATCCAGTTGGCGAAATCATTCCTCTCAGGTGTTACATGGTAGTAAAAAACTGTATCATCCATAGTTTTTAATTCAGTTAGCAGGTCAGCAATGCTACGGAGTACTTTTCCGCCATATAAAAAGAAGCACTGGTTTTCTGAGGGTGCTTCTTTGTAAATTTCAGGCCGTAACGCCTTAGTCTTGGTTGTTTTAGTTGCTGGTTTTGGTTTTGTCTTCATATTTTCCACCCGTCGTTTAATGTCTTTAATGATATTCATAAAAATTATAAACGCTTCGTATGGCGTATCATAAGGATTAAAGTATTTATGCACATCGCCATCGCTGTAAAACTTGGTGCACATATAATAAAAATGGTCTGAAGTCGTGAGTTTCCGCCAGTCGTCCAGTAATTTAGCATCACCCGTCTGCTTTACAGGCAACTCCAGGTCATACAATTCTTTGCTGGCAGGTAGTTGCATCTTATTCCCTAACCAGGCGCTCAAATCACGTTCAGTATCTGCCCAGGAGACATAATCCGGAATATTCAATTCAGCGACGGGTTTAAAATGAGCTATAACCTCACTTGGAGTCATAAATTTAATGTTAGGATAGGAGAATAGGTATCTGGGCAAGGCTTTTAAAAACTCAAAAATTCCGGTGCTCTCCCACTGATGTTCGCCAAAGGTCTCGTAATCCATAAAGATATTTACTACTGAACCGGACAAATCTATTTCAGAAATCCATTTGGCATATTTTTCAGCTGTTAAAGGATATTCTTTCCAGTCAGGAGTACTAAACCTGAATCCAATGTCGTCGCTTAATTTATAGTTGCGAAGCAAGAGACTAACCGGTTTTTTAGTAGTAGCGGCGTAAACAAAGTGCGGAGAGCGCCACTCCAGAATTTTATCAGCACCTTCTATCAAAATACCTTTGAAACCCATTTCAGCTACAAATTCACCAATCCAGTTACTATATACCATTTCGGTATTTCTAAATACTTTCGGTGTTTGACCAAAGATTTCTTTTATCTTTTTCTGGTGAAGTTTAATCTGTTCTTTAAATTCGGTTTTAGAGTATATACACGCCAGGGAATGATAATAAGCCTCACTGACAAATTCCACGCAACCTGTCTGAGCCAGTTTTTGAAAAGATTCTATAACTGCGGGAACGTATTGCTCGAACTGTTCCAGTACAACACCCGTAATTCCGAAAGCCACCTTAAACCGCCCCTCATATCGATTAATCAAATCCAATAATATTTGATTTGTAGGCAGGTAACATTTGCGTGATACACGCTCAATTATTTCCCGGTTAATCTTTTCATCAAAATAATTCTCACTCTGCCCAATATCAAATATTGTATATTTACGCAGCCGGAATGGCTGATGTACCTGAAAATATAAGCTTATTACAGGCATAATTTTGTATTAATTCCTCCCTCTTTGATTCGCCAGAAGCTCATTGTAAATTTTAATACACTTTTCAGCGGGTTCGTCCCATGAGGTACTTGTGGCTTCCTTAAAGCCAGATTCTGCTAGTTCTTCTTGTAACGGTTCATACTCCAGAACCGCAAGTATTTTATTTGCCAGCTCTTTTATGTCCCAGAAATCCACTTTCAAACAGTGACGCAATACTTCTGAAACTCCAGATTGCTTGGAGACAATAACTGGTGTATGCTTTATTTGCGCCTCATAAGCCACTAACCCGAAAGGCTCTGATACCGATGGCATCACGAACACATCTGCCATTGCAAATAGACGTTCGGCTTCCCTCCGATTGTAATAACCTGTAAATATAAACTTATGAATAATTCCAAGCTCAGTAGCACGGTTGATTAACTGGGGTAGCATATTACCGTATCCAGCCATTATAAATGTGACATCAGGACGTTTCTCCAGCACATATTTGGCAGCTTCCACAAAGTAATCAGGTCCTTTTTGTAAGGTTATTCTCCCGGCAAACATTGCAATTGGTTCTTTCTTTTCTAATGGTAAGTCACTATAGTGCTTGGTAGGTTCCATTGGCACAGGTGCATTGTGCACCACAGTTATCTTTTCTTCCGGGATAAAATATTTGTTTACGCACAGGTCTTTTAAGAGTTCACTAACTGTTATTACACGGTCCGCAGCCAGCATCCCCTCTTGCTCAATTGAATATACATAAGGGTCAGCATGTGTGCCACCGCTTTTATCAAATTCTGTTATATGGACGTGGACAATAAGAGGTTTATTATACAATTTCTTCAACAAAATGCCCGCCGGGAATGTGGTCCAGTCATGAGCATGTATTATGTCAAAATCATCAGGATTTACTATTTGCGCCACCCTTGCCGCAAATCTATGCATCTCCTCTATTATATCGTCACCATACAGCTTCTGCCTGCTCCCACGAGGCTGTTCAATGACTTTTTCCCTTATCTCCCGGTATTCTTCAACGGTAATATACGGATACAAAAGTGAACATATTCGTTCAAACCTTACATTTTCGTATACCAGTGGTACATTATCTGCAATAATCAGGGTTTTAAGGTACTCTGGCTTTAAATCCGGTGGTCCATAAGGCATAACAAAAGTAATCTCAATACCACAATTGCTTAAGGCTTTGGTTAATTCTGTGCAAACAATACCCAGCCCGCCAGCATAAAAAGGCACTAATTCCCATCCTAAAGTTAAAAGTTTCATAAAATTAAGGCTTTAATTTAAAAAAATGTATGTATCAATTATGTAATTTTACATTTTCATAGTATACAAGTTAGAAGTCAAATGTTTATTGAAAAACTTTAAAAAAAATCATTCCATATCAGAAGTTGGGAAAAAGAATGAAAGAAATGATACGGAATTAATCCCTTTCATTAAGTTAATAAAATCTGACCTTATAAAATAATTCTCGTCTGAACAAAGGTTCATAAGATTACTTTTAACTCACTAATACGTGTCTAGTCCTATACCAAACTTTTTGTTTGACAAAAAAATCTTATTTTTAAGATAATAATTATGTTTATAAGTAAATTTTGAAAAGGGGGTGAATGACAATGCTAAGTCCAGAAAAGATAAAGTCTATGACTACTCTGGAAATTTTAGACCTGATTATCTCTAATAAAACATTACGCAATATTGCCTTACCTATTCTGGAAAAAAAGTCTTATAAGGCATTGATGGAAACTAATGCTCATCTGTTAACATTGCGAACTCGTTTAGGCAGATTTTATCTTGTTCGCGGGCTTTTGTATTCCTTGTGCCGAGCGTTAGACCGCAATTTAATCTCCAAAAATGTTAGACGCACAATGGCAAGGAATTTTGTCCAGGCACTGGTAGAACAGGACAAAGACTCGGCATGGCAAAAATTTGTTAAGGAATTTGGTTTTGAACCCCCATTATTTATCCTGATAAGTCCGGAGGGGAAATGTAATCTGAATTGTATTGGTTGTTATGCTAATTCTACAGAAAATATCCGCACTCACCTGGAGTGGGATATTGTAGACCGTATTATGACAGAAAAGCGCTCACTGTGGGGGAGCAGGTTTACAGTCATCTCAGGCGGTGAACCATTTATCTGGCGCTCGCAAGGGAAAGGAATTCTGGATTTGGCTGAAACTCACAATGATAATATCTTTATGTGTTATACTAACGGAACAATAATTACAAAAGAAATTGCCCAGCGACTGGCTGAGTTGGGTAATATTTCGCCAGTTATATCCGTAGAGGGTCTGGAAAAGGAAACAGATGAGCGTCGCGGCAAAGGAGTGTTCCGCCGAATTTTACAGGCAACGGAGCATCTGCGTGGCGCAGGTGTTCCCTTCGGGATTTCCGTAACCGTGACCACCTTAAATATGGACGTGGTCTTTACGGATGAAATGATGGATTTCTGGTTTGAACAACAAGGGGCAACTTATGGCTGGATTTTCCAGTATATGCCAATTGGGCGGAAAATCACCCTGGATTTGATGGTGCCACCGCATAAACGCGCTGAAATGTTCCACCAGATGGAACGAATTGTTACTGAACGAAAATATTTCATCGTTGATTTCTGGAATAGTGGTCCTTATACCTATGGTTGTCTTTCGGCAGGCACTCCGGGTGGATACTTCTATATTGATTGGAATGGTAATTGTGCACCGTGTGTTTTCTTCCCGTATTTTACCTGTAATATCATTGACATATATAAGCAAAATGGCACCCTTAACGATGTATTGTTTAATCCGTTATTTGTTCGCATTAGGAAGTGGCAAGAAGCCTACGGTAAAAAACGGAACGAAACTGCAGGAGGCAATCAATTACTACCCTGTCCAATCCGTGACCATTACGCCTTTGCACATTCTATCATCTGTGAATCGAAAGCAAAACCCATAGATATTTCTGGCGAAGAAGCTCTGAATGATGAGCAGTATCGTAAGGGTATGCTCCAGTATGATAAAGAGATTAAAAAGTATATGGACCCAATCTGGCAGGAGCAATTTATTGCCTCGGGTAAAGAAGTACCTGCAACCGAACAATTGTTAGTCCACAGTTAATTTGCTCTTTAGAAGGTTCATCTTTAAAAGCAGACCACCTGTTCGCGAATTGCGGACAGGTGGTTTTTTATTGATTTCAAATATAGTAAATAATTAAATGCTAATATATATTAATAATGCACGAATGGTTGCATAACTTTCTGTGGTGTTTTATTCCGCTGTTTGTTGCGATAGATGTCTTCGGACTGTTGCCAATTTATACGGTAATGGTGCAGGATTTCTCTCAACGCAAACGCACAAAAGTCATTTTTAACTCATTAACTACAGCACTGATTGTAAGTACAGCCTTTATTCTGCTGGGCAATGAAATCTTTAAAATGTTGTTTATTACTGTTGCCGATTTTCAGATTGCTGGTGGGCTGGTATTGCTGGCACTTGGAATCCTTGAACTACTCGGTGAAGGCAAAAAAAAGAGATATCCAGAAGAGACTATGGGTATTGTACCACTGGGAGTCCCATTAATTGTCGGTCCCGCTGTGTTGTCCATCACACTTTTATTATTACAACAATTCGGCTTATTACTAACCGTTCTGGCATTGATGGTGAATTTAATTATTGTGGCTGTCGTGTTTTTTTATGCCCCGGTTTTATTAAATATATTAGGGCGTGGTGGTTCTTTAGCCTTAAGTAAAATTTTTACCTTATTACTGGTAGCAATTGCCGTGAGAATGATTCGCTCAGGGATATTTCAATTTTTAGAATAAATAGAATGGAGGCGCAAATTATGATTCGGGAATTGATTGAAGATGACATTAAGGCAATTACTGACATCTGTCGTAAAGGGATGCAATACGATACTTTTACCGAGGAACTGGTGCGGGAAAAAACCATTGATGCCGTGGATTACCAGCCGGAACTTGGTTTGGTATACGAGCAAGGAGCAAAAGTTTTGGGCTTTGCACAGTTTGTCTTCGGAAAACGTGGGGGGAGGCCTCATGGTTGGCTCAGGCTATTAGTGGTGAATCCCAGTTATTGGCGCCAGGGCATAGGCTCTGCCCTTCTGGCTGAAGGTGAAAAACGGCTGGCGCAGCTGGGGGCATTGAAAATTACCACTATGGATACTGTCCCCAATTATCTTACTCCAGGTATTGATTTTCGCTATACCGAAGCCTTCTGCTTTTTGACGAAAAATGGTTACGAAAAAATCCGTGATAATATTGATTTAATATGCGAAGTTTCACCGACAAAATTTGACGTGAACGCCGAAGTTGCCAAACTGCTACAAGAGGGCTTTGAGATTAGACGTGCCGAGCCACAGGACTTAGAAGCAGTACTCAGCTTTATCCGGCAAGAATTTCCCTCTTGGGAAGGTGAAGTGCTGGAAACCTTCTGTAACGAACCTATCAGTTTGTACATCTGTATTCATCAGCAAAAAGTTGTCGGATTTTCAGCTTACGACTCCAACAATAAAAACACCGGCTGGTTTGGACCTATGGGAGTCTTACCCGTAACCCGCGGTAAAGGGATTGGGGCAGTAGTGTGTAAATTGTGTCTCCGGGACATCGCGCTTCAGGGGCATCGTCATAGCATAATACCCTGGGTTGGACCAGTGGGGTTTTATGCCCGAGTGTGTCAGGCAAGAATTGACCGTTTATTCTGGGTATGGCAGAAAAATTTGCAATAATCTAACCGCAATATGATTAATAAATACGGAACTTTTAAAAAGGAGACGAAAGTAAATGTTTGAAGAATATGAACGGCGATTAATATCCAATAGTTTTGCCGTAATTATAAAAACACATAACTCTGCCCTGGAACAGCTGCAAAGTTTCCGTAAGGAATACCCGTATTTAATCTCTCCCAAAGTTCTGGAATTACTGGAAGGTAACATTAAAGATAACATCAATGTCTTATATCGTGAAATGCAAAATCTTAACCGTACCAATGGTCCACACTATGAGAAAAAATATATCTGTAGAAAATGTAAGGAAGTATATTTTACTTCTTTACCGGATAGACTCTGCGATAAATGTAGAGGTGACGCCCCTGATAAATGAGATCTATTCCCAAATGGAAGATTAATCGTTTTTTTCTCGCCCTCCTGGATGCACTTTTAGTAGCAGTAGCACTGGGATTTGCCTATGAATTACGCTTTGAATTCCACATTTTGCCAGAATATAAGCAACAATTTATTCACCTGGTCGGACTGGTTGTAGTACTCAGGGTGGTTCTTTTTTGGGTATTTAATCTTTATCGTGGGATATCACGCTATGCCAGCATAAGTGAGTTAATTGCCATTGGTTTTTCCATTGCTATTGGTTCGGCAGTGCTGTCGTTGTTTAATTTTTTTGCCCCGTTTATTCCACGATTTGCTGGACTGCCGTTGATAAAGGATTTCAGCGGGACTCACCTGCTACGAATTCCCTGGAGCATCATTATTATTGAGGCAATGTTATCTTTCCTGCTGGTGGGGGGGGAACGATTCTTTCGTCGGATTGTTCTGACTGCAGGTCAGCGCACTCCAGTCAGCCAGCGACGAATTCTTATCATCGGTGCCTCAGACCTTGGCGAATCAGTGGCACGCGAAATGCTTAAATCTCCGGAGCGCGGATTACGCCCCGTTGCCTTTGTAGATGAAGATTCCACCAAGGTAGGCAGGAGAATCCATAATATTGAAGTAGCCGGAACCATCAAAGATATTCCCAGAGTTTTGACTGAATTCGGGGTGGATGAAATCGTTATTGCCCTCCCGGACCCTACACCTAAAAAATTGCAACAAATAGTAACCGAGTGTAAAAAAACCCCCGTGGAATTCAGAATAGTGCCCAGTATGCATGATGTAGTGGAAGGACGAGTTTCAATAACTCAGTTGCGTCCGATTGACGTTGAAGACTTGCTGGGGCGTGAACAAATTTTACTCACGTTACCCGAAGATAGAAATTATATTAAGGGCAAATGTGTTCTGGTCACCGGGGCTGGGGGCTCTATTGGCAGTGAACTATGCCGTCAGATTATAAGATATTGGCCAGCAAAACTAATTCTTTTTGGCAAAGGCGAGAATAGTATTTATGAAATTGCAACTGAGCTGGGCTACTTTTTTAAAAGCACAATGCTGGAAGCCATTATTGGTGATGTCCGTGACCGGGAAAAATTAACCCAAATCTTCAGCCAATTTCACCCCGAAATCATTTTTCACGCGGCTGCTCACAAGCATGTTCCTTTAATGGAAAAGCAACCTGATGAAGCTGTAAAAAACAACGTACTTGGCACGTATGAAATAGCCCGGTGTGCTCATACCTTTGGTTCTCAGTTATTTGTGCTGATTTCAACGGATAAGGCTGTACGTCCTACCTCGGTTATGGGTGCCACAAAACGTTTGGCAGAAATGATTATCTTCAGTCTGGGAAAACAATCTGCTACTGCCTTTATTGCTGTGCGTTTTGGCAATGTTCTCGGTAGTCGTGGCTCAGTCATTCCGCTGTTCAAAAAACAAATTGAGCGTGGAGGACCGGTCACTGTAACTCATCCAGAAGTAAGCCGATATTTTATGACACTCCCCGAAGCAGTTAGTCTGGTAATTCAAAGTGGTTCGTTAAAAGACAGAGGTTCATTATTTGTGCTGGATATGGGCAATCCGGTGAAGATACTGGACCTCGCCAGGCAAATGATTACCCTTTCCGGCTACATACCTGACCAGGACATTGAAATCAAGTTAATTGGATTACGTCCCGGGGAAAAACTTACAGAAACTTTGTTGACTGAAACTGAGGGAATTCGCAAAACGGAGATAGGGAAAATTTTTGTAGCTGAGCCTGAGATTCTCAGCTGGGATAAAATTGAAGACTATCTGCAGAAATTAGAATCTGCCGCAACAGCAGGTGATGCTAAATTGATCAAGCAGATACTCAAGGAAATCATCCCGGATTATAACCCGATTTAAAACAATTCTCCTTCAGGAGTGCATCAATAAAAATTTTGGTGCAATTAATTGATGAACAACTATGAACTTCGGATAACTCAATTAAGCTACAGCTCCATTGTTGTATTTCTGGCAAAAACTCTCAACTTCATCTCAGCATTTGTTGCTATTATACTGCTGGCGCGTCTGCTTCCACCGGAACACTTTGGTCGCTATCAACAATGCTGGTTGTTAATTAATACGGTTGTTCCTGTTTTAATTTTAGGCGCACCACAGGGCTTAAATTATTTATTGCCGCGTAGAGAATCGGTTGCTGAAAAAGCCCTGGTCTGCTGGCAGTTTTTTCTCTTGATTATCTCAGCCGGGCTCATTTTCCTTATTTGCCTGCTCCTGTTCCCCCAGGTACCTGCAAAATTTTTAAATAACCCGAACCTTGTCCCTCTACTTAAATCCTTAGCTATATTTGTGTTTTGCTTACTGCCCTCTTACTGTCTGGAATCGGTATTGATTATAAATTTGCGCCAGTGGCTACTGCTTATTGTAAGTGGTATCTACACCGTATTTTTCCTGCTCATTCACCTTGCTTATTATTCTTATCTGGACAAACTTTTTTCACTACTGGCAGTTCTCGCCTTGGTGAAAACTGCATTCACGTTCTTCTATACTTTTAAAGTTTACGGATTCCCTTCTTCTGTTCTGTCAGCTACCAGCAGACTTAAGGCGATATTATCCGGGCTACTATATCTTCCACACCTCAGGACCTTAATTAATTACGCAGCAACGTTAACAGGTATAGCGCTTCTTGATGTGTTAACTGTCCAGATTGACAAATATCTCATTCTGTGGTTTTATACGCCACCACCCGCAGTTCCCGGAGGCAAGGAAGAAATTTTTGCACGGTATTCCCTCGGAGCCATTGAGATTCCTCTGGTTGGAATTATCCTTGCTTCAATCACGGCTGTAGTAATGCCAGAATTTTCCCGCCTTCTCCATACCAATGACAAACCGCAGGTACTCACCTTACTTCATAAAATGACCGAACGCCTTAATCTTTTACTGACGCCGATCTTCATTTACCTGTTGTTCAGTGGCTTTGTCTTAATCCCATTTTTATTCGGAGAACGCTATCGTTCAGCTGCTGCCATATTTTCTATTTATTTGTTTCTTATTCCCTTACGGATTTTTAACAATCACCCCCTCCTCATCGCTGGTGGCTGGCAGCGCTTTGCCCTTTTGGGGAGGCTGATTGATCTGGGAACCAATATTGCCATTGGCTTGGCATTACTTCCCTGGCTCGGCTATTTTGCTCCCGCGGTTTCTACTGTGATTGCCACATATGTTCATAAACTGTATCAGCTGATAATACTGCAACGTTTTCTGTATACTTCCTGGCGTCAGCTCTATCCCTGGCGTATGATTCTAACCTTTGGTGGGATTATCTTCCTTCTCGGAATAATAGAAGTTTTGCTGGTAAATATCCTGATAAAGCCCCCCGTATTAAGTCTTCTTCTAAGTGGTATTCTCTTTTCTACTTCAAGCCTTTATTTTATACAATTTCACCAGCTTAGAAGTAAAATATAAATGTTCTGATGTTTATAATGGATGTATAGGGATTTAAGGATGGAGTTTAATATTACATAGAATAATTGAAACTCTTCTGATTATTGGTTTTTCAGGGTGAACGAGTGAGTACCAGGCGTGAACCTGATAAAAAGGCTGAAAAGGAATAGATTTTTCTCTCCGGCAACAGCTCCTGTTTAGTTTCCGGGGCAATAATGTTATAGTCGTTCTTAATAAAATCACACCGGTGCAAAGAGACTTTTTCTGCAGTATTAATCAGTGCCACTTCATTTTTATAAAACTCACACTGATAAAGCCAGCAGCTGACCGAATTACCTAATTTTAGTGCAGTAGCACATCTCTTAAATTTAACCTGGCGCAGGCTCGTATTACTATTATTTAGCTCAAGACCGATAACTGCACTTTCAATCTCCGCATTGACTATATTTATGTAATTCTGTCTGTTAGAAGTCGTGCTAATCCCTGCCCATTGCGACTCGGTGGGTTGGAAGTATATTTTTTCAGTGTTTGTTCCCATAGCTTTCAGCTCCCCGCCATTCAGGAAAAAGCCCCCCTTGGGTGATAAATAAATTTTCACCCCCGGCTCAATCTGCACCGAGGCAGTATTTTCTACTACTATTGGTCCATCAATAAAAAATGGACTGGCATATCGCATCAAAACCAATGGACGATTATAAGTGCCTCTAAGTAAGGTTGGTCCTTTAGATGGTAAAGTAATCTTGAACGGCTTGCCCGAACCACTGGTATTACCAATCCGGTCAATTGCCACTGCAGTATACACATAAGTAGTTGCGGGTGTGATGTCTTTATCTACAAAAATGTCACCTTCTTTTAACTTACCAATTAACTTAAAATTGTCTTCCGTGCCCCGGCTATCAATTGCGCGGTAGATAATGACTTCTTTTAAATCCGCTGGTTTGGGATTTAAGGAAAACTTCAATATTAATGAATTCCGCGTGGTACGAAATTCAGCGA
>CAYRXI010000008.1:26924-31290 GCA_964428255.1 uncultured Candidatus Sumerlaeota bacterium | reverse complement strand
TAAGGGTTGAGGTGGTGGCTCAGCATCAATCCTCAATGGCAGATCAAACTTTACAGCGCCAAACGTCTCCATTCCATCTGCTGTGCTCATAGCTACTCTTACTAATCCATATTCTACACTTTCACCCCGTGTTATTACATGGCGGCCGCGATAATATCCCGGCACCTGTTCCTGTAAAGGGACGAACTTTGCTGCAAGTCCAATGTCAAACCAGGCTTTGCGACCGGGCGGTCCCCAGGCTTCTACCTCAATGATGTCCCCTATTTTTAATTCCTGTGAGTCAACATTGACATTTATCTTTTCAATGCGCTCGCTGGAATTAGAAGACAGAGGATAATCCGGGAGTGGCTCCACAGCGTGTTCACCTAAAGCACGGACAGTAGCTACAACCTGTGACCCACGTTGGTGGCTCAGAGTGTCTATGCCTGACATTCCTAGTCCCAGCAAACCCGTTGCAGGTGAGAAGCGCTTGTTAATGGCAGTAACTTCATTATAAAACACCTTCTCTCCAGTATTGCTATCCAATAGCCAGAATCTTCCCCGGGCACTTACCTGAGAGTATATTAAAAGGTATAGTCTTGAGATTTCAGAAAGCTCGCCTACGGCTAATAACCGCGTCCCCAGCTGCGAGTTTAGTCGTTTAATTTCATCTGTTGTCAGTTTTTTCCCTGACTGCTGACTGAGTGAAATGAGCTGCTGGTCTACTTCGGGTAACGGAGCTGTAGGGTAATTTTTGCTAATCAAACTCAAATAAAAATCTCGTCTGAGGCGTTCAGTTAGGAACCTATCTCTGATATCCTGACTTTCAAAGGGTAAGACTACAATGTTCCCCGGTGGATGCTTGGCAAACCAATTATAATTCACATAAGGAGAATCCTTAAAATATATACCGCAGCTAAGACATAGTAAATTTATCATCACCAGAACACTTAACTGTAGCGATATGTTTAGTCTAAAGGACATCAGATTTAAATTGTTAGCCGGCGTTGTTCTAATTCTCTGGCAGCCTCATCAATTTTATCTTCAGCTACCTGTGTTTTTACCCACTCAACGAGATATTCAATGCCTTCCTCCAGCGTGACCTGTGGTTCAAAACCCAGTAGACGCTTAATTTTAGTAATGTCAGCAAAGCAATGCCGTATATCTCCAGCCCTGAATTTATCCGGGAACTGAGGCTGAATCTCTTGCTTTCCCAGATATGTCGCCAGTAATTCTGCTACTCTTCTCACGCTCACTGCTCTACCGGTCCCCACATTTAGTGCATGATAATCAGCAACCGTATGTTCCATTGCCAGCAATATTGCTCGGGCAATGTCACTCACGTGAATAAAATCACGACTTTGTAGGCCGTCTTCAAAAATTATCGGTGGGCGATTATTCAGTAATCGCGAGGAAAAAATTGCTGCTACTCCAGTATATGGGTTACTCAAAGACTGGCGAGAACCATAAACATTGAAAAAACGCAAAGCCACAGCCGGAATCTTGTAGCTCCATCCGACAGTTAATACCAGCTCCTCCTGATCACGCTTGGTCACAGCATACACAGAAGTCGGAGATAACGGCTTATCTTCATCCGTAGGCAGAGGGCGTAATGGCGGGGCATTTTCACCACACCTTGGGCAGTACAGCTCCCATTCTCGTCGTCGCAACTGTTCCTCTCTTCGCACTCGTGGGAATACTGTCCCGCAATACGCACATTCATATTTCCCCTCACCATATACAGACATTGAGGAAGCTACCAGTATCTTTCGCACCTTGAGATTTGGGTTATTGACAATTGCCTCCAGCAATGTGGCGGTGCCTTGAGTGTTAACATCAACATATTCCTGGATCATATACATTGATTGACCGACACCGACCGCAGCCGCCAGATGCACGACAACTTCTACATTTTTTAAGGCACGTTCCAGTGCATCGCGGTCGCGGACGTCAGCTACTATGAGCTCGGCCTCTTTATTTAGATAAGTCGGAGGTTTGCGCTCTTTACCATGTACTTGAGGAGTTAAATTATCAAAGATTCTAACCTCATACCCTCGCTCAATTAATAAATCAACCAGATGGGAGCCGATAAAACCTGCACCACCCGTTACCAGAATTTTTTCTGCCATTTTACCCTCGCCATTCACATTTACTTTATTAGTAAGGAAAAGATAATTATTTAATCCTTGTGATTTCTATGCAAACGGATTTTTACCCTTCTGTTCTGATAATCAATCAGAAAACATCAAGTCCTTTCTATTGTTAGTAGAATTATTCTCCCTTATCTTATAAAGGAGTGCCTGATTACCTCTTATTGATACACGGTAGCGTCATAAAAGTGGTGTGAAATTGGTTCACCACATAAGATTTGGTCTGTTTACGATTTTTCTTCATTTTAACTTAGTGATTCAACTCCTTCTTTTTTTTAATTGTTTTCTCTCGCTGCAGTCTTAACATATTCAGTCGGTTCTCTATTTCCACTAATCCGATTTAACCGGATTATCTCACCTACCAGCATTCCATAGAAGATAATTTACGCAGTAATTTTACAAGGCAACTCCCCTATCAACCGCTCTATTATATTCGTGGAGTGTAGACTCTGGCGGCACTTCTCCGGATAATCAAAAAATCTAAGCAACTCATTTCCTGCTTTCTTTAGTGAATTCACTACTCACTCATCTATCTTTCCCCACTGTTCCTACGAACCGCTCCCGCGTTCTCTCCGCTACAAGCTTCTATAATCACGGCATTCAGCCTTCAGAACGTATCTTCCCGCTCCAAGCGCCGCCTCTAATTCCTCCTCTACCATCTCCACTATCCAGTTCCTCGCCAGCTCCCTCACTCTTCCTTCTAAACTTTCCTCTGTGGTTGACTTATCCTTTAACTTATCTGTTTTTCATAGGCTTATCCTCCTTTCTTTAATTTGAAACCAATTCAAATCTTATGAGGATAAATCTCATTTTCCCCAAATTCGTGACGCCACCTTGATACACTTGACATTCACAAAGATATAGTTACATCATTGCTTATATTAGTTAGAGGTATACTTGAGGGAGGTTTCCGCGGAAATGGCAACTGAAACCTGTATTAATCATCCGACAAAGGTTGCTGTTGCACGCTGTAAAACCTGTCATAAGCCATTATGCAATGAGTGTAAATTGATAACGGATATCGGGATTTTTTGCAGTGAACAATGTCACAATCGGGCTAAAGCCTTTAGTGAACGAGTAGAGTCACTCCCGCTTCCAAGGCGGCGCACCTTTGGTAGATTATTCAGCTTTATAAAAAAACTGTTCTTTCTGGCAATTTTAGTAGCTATTGCCTACGGAGTTATAACGTTTATTTATGGGACACCGGAAAAGTTCCTGGAGCAAATAATGAAACTGGTGCGATTAATTACCAGGTAGAGAAGTTTTTTGTTTATATTTCCCCGATTAAAGAGAGGGGGCAAACTCCTTTGACTTTGAATAATCCAGCTGCAATAATATTACAAATATTTTGAATTGTATAGTAGATGTGATATGCCAATTTTTGAATATAAATGCCTGAAATGCGGTCATACTTTTGAGGATTTAATTCGCAATGAAGCTGAGGCAAGAGCAGTTGTTTGTCCTTGCTGTAAGAGTGCTGAGGTCAAAAAATTAATTTCCCGCGCAAATGCGACGGGGAGAGACTCAATGAATTTCTCTAATTCAAGCAGCTCAAGTTCCTGTTCCACCTGTGTGTCAAGAAATTGTGCCAGTTGCAAATAGAGTCTTCATTCACCACAAATAAGTATATCCCCGATTTGAATTAGCTTTGAAGAAATAAGGTAATATCCATTTTTATTAATAGAGGAGGAATAATAATGTCAGCACAAGATAGAGTGTCTGAAATATTGAGCTGGTACTCTTCGTTGACCAGTGGACAAAAATTGAATCTGCTAAAACTTATCAATACCGGGAAATTAGCCGGCACCGGAAAGTTTGTTATCCTGCCAGTGGACCAGGGCTTTGAGCATGGTCCCGCCCGTAGCTTTGCTCCCAACCCCACTGGTTATGACCCGTTATATCATGTGCAGCTGGCAGTAGAAGGAGGATGCAATGCCTATGCTGCACCGCTGGGGGCAGTGGAAGCAGCATATGATGAAATTAAGAAGAGTAACCTGCCAATAATCCTGAAGTGCAATTCTCATGACTTAATGATGCCCGATGAAGCCAATCCTTTACCCGCTGTTACTGCCTGGGTAGATGATGCTGTTAGATTGGGTTTGCCGGCAGTAGGATTTACTATTTATCCCGGGTCAGCACATAGCCAGACTATGTATCAACAGTTGCGGGAATTAGTGCGGGATGCTACCAAAGCCGATTTAATTGTGGTTGTCTGGAGTTATCCTCGCGGTAGTGGG
>CAYRXI010000008.1:2244-26914 GCA_964428255.1 uncultured Candidatus Sumerlaeota bacterium | reverse complement strand
ACATTTAATTAAATGCAAACCGCCAACAGAAAAAATGGGCTTATCTGAAAACGAGAAAAAAGGATTATATAAAAATATACCTATCGGCACGCTCAGAGAGCGAGTAGCACATATCGTTCAATCAGCATTTGGTGGCAAACGAATAGTAATTTTTTCCGGTGGTCCAGCTAAAGGGAAAGAAGAACTGTTAACTGAAGTAAGAGAGATCAAGGCTGGTGGCGGCTTTGGCTCAATTGTGGGGAGAAATACCTTCCAGCGGCCTAAAGCAGAGGCATTACAATTACTCGCACAGATTATTGAAATCTACAAAAGTTAAGCATAATCAAATCATCACCTTTCCGATTTGAGCAACTGGAGATTGACGATTGATTAAGAAGTGGGAGTAAGGAGATTAAATTAACATTTCTTAGATTTTTGACTCCTGTAGACGCCGTCGTGAGGTTTCACAATAATCGGGTGATATATCAATACCCAGATATCTTCTTCCAGTTTTCCATGCAACTACCGTTGTTGTACCTACACCGTTGAACGGGTCCATAACTACATCGTTTTTGTAACTAAAGAGCTTTATTACCCGATAAGCTAATTCTTCAGGAAACATCGCTGGATGGCAATATTGTTCCATTTTTCGCTCCGGCGATATAGACCAGCGCGCAACAACCCATTTCTTGAACTCATCTGCCTTGATATCAATATTCTTCCGCTTGCCTTCTTTTTTTAGTGTTCCTTTGGCAAAGACTTCCAGAAATTCCCAGGTATATTTTAGATAGGGATTACTCGGACTTTTCCAGCTTCCCCAGGCAGTGTATTTGCAATTGTAGTTGTGCTTTTCCCAGAGAATTTCGCCTTTCCAGATCAGGTTTTGCTCCATAAAAAACTTGCTGACAAGATGATGACTCGGGATATAGTCTGAGAACAGGGGCTGTACATTTACAACTATGCGCCCACCGAATTTAAGCACCCGAATGCATTCAGTAAAAATCGCAAACAATTTAGCAAAATACTTCTCCCAGTTAATGCCATCTTTGGTGGTATCGTAATCCAGTCCGAAATTATAGGGGGGGGAGGTGAATATTAAGTCTATACAGCTCTCCGGCAGCTCTTTCAAAATTATCTCGCTATCACCACAGAGAATCTGGTTAACATATTTAGCAGGCAATGCATTATTACTGGTAGAAAATATCCCCGGCTTAACATAAAAATACGCCCCTCGTGCGATTTCCTTTTGCTTTCTATGGCGTACTTTTCGTTCCTTATTGTAATCCACGTAAATTCTTTTTCCACCTTTGACCCCGTAACTTTTTATGGCTTCAATCTTTCATAATACCCGACTGAAAATAGTCTCTGTTACGTGGTATCTACTTTTGAGCTCCTGTAGAGTCTGCTTTAAACTGTCAAAGTCCAGCTTGTTCAAATAAAGAAGGAGCTGATCTGAGGTGTGTTCAAAAAAAATGTCCTGAGGAGAAAATTTCTTATTGAGAATTTCCAGAATCTCCAGCTCTGTAGCAGATAAGGGTTCCTTCAGATCTAACTTAATTATCTTGTAGTTGGGTTCCATAAGTCTTGTTATGCATGTGCAAAAGTAAACGCAATTACTTGCTCTGCCCCGGCTAACTTTAGTGGTTTAGCAGCAGCCAGTAAGGTACTGCCTGTCGTGTACACATCATCTACCAGAAGAATTTTTCTGCCCGAAATTACCTCGGGCTCTCGTACTTCAAACGCATCTTTGACGTTAAAATACCTGTCTTCTGGTGATATGTCCGTTTGTTTTCTGGTAAATCGTGTACGAAATAAAATTTCAGTAGCTACCGGCAACTGAGTTAATTTACTCAACTCTTGCGCAATTAACTCTGCCTGATTGTAGCCCCGAAGTCTGAGACGGCGACGATGTAAAGGTACAGGTATTATAAAGTCAAACTTAGTCTCACTAAAATTCTCCTGCATCCTGATATACATTAGCCGTGCCATAAAAGTGGCAGCTTTTATGTGGCGCTTGAACTTTAGTTGTTTAACGATTGCCGCGGCTGCATCCGTGTAATACACTGCAGAGAAGCAGCGGTCAAAATATACCGGACGTTTGCGTGAGGGACAGGTAGGACACTGATAAAAATCCGGTTTCCCCCTACGACGGGGAATTTTATGCGCACCAGCACCACATACCGGGCAGTCAGGCAAATCTATAGCCTTGATCTCCTGACGACAGCCATCACAGATTATTTCAGCATCGTCTTTAAGCCGCTCCTCGCACACCGCACAGCGTGGCGGGAAGAAAAATCCTAAAAATTGTGTTATTAACTGTTCCGCTACTTCCCACATTGCATAAATGGTTTACAATTCAATTTTAAAAAACTTGAAATTTTGTTTAAATAACAAGGACTAAAAAGGGACGTACTTTATCGTGCGCTTTTACAGAATCATTTTTTAAATTTCCAGATTGTTCCCTGTGGGTGGTCTTCAAGGATTATATTTAACTCAGCGAGCCGTGAACGAATCAGGTCAGCAAATGGAAATAATTTCTGTTTACGTGCCTCGTGCCGTAGCTCTATCAATATTTGTATGAGTTGGGCAGACAATTCCAGAGATGGGCTCACTTTTTCCGGCAGTGGGAATCCCAGTACTCCCATCAATTCTCCAAGCAAATCCTTTAGTGCAGAAAGGGAGGAAATATCTGTCTGTGACACTTCTGTAGAATTTTTTACATTTTGATTAATGCGCTCGCGCAACGCATTAAGTTCACTCACAATATTAAACAGCACGGCTAAGGCTTCTGCTGTATTAAAATCGTCATCCATTGCTGATTCAAACGCAGAGCGTAATTTTTTAATATCTTCTTCAAGAACGGCGTTTGCTGGAATATTCGTGCTTTCACCTTTGTTCCTGCTACTTGCCAGCAGTTTCAGCAGCTCCTCACTTGTGTAAATGCAATCCTGGAGTCTTCTCCAGGCACTTTTTGCCTCCTGCATTGTCTTTTCAGTATAGTCCAGTGGATGCCGATAATGTGCTGACAATAAGAAATAGCGCACTACTGCTGGCTCATATTTCTCCAGAATTGAATCTATAGTCAGGATATTACCCAGTGACTTTGACATTTTCTGACTGTCGATATTGAGAAATCCATTATGCAGCCAGTATCGGACAAACTGCTTACCTGTGAGTGATTCACTTTGGGCGCGTTCATTTTCATGATGCGGAAAAACCAGGTCTGCCCCCCCCGAGTGGATGTCAATTGTTTCTGCAAGGTGTGTCATAGACATCACCGAGCATTCTATATGCCATCCGGGGCGTCCCTTACCCCAGGGGCTATCCCACGATGGTTCGCCAGGCTTTGCCGCTTTCCATAAAGCAAAGTCCAGCGGATTTTCCTTGCGTGCATCTACTTCTACTCTCGCGCCTTCCAGAAGTTCATCTGTTTTTTTTCCGGACAGCTCTCCATAGTGTGGGTAACTGCTTATGCGGAAAAAAACATCGTTGTCCACCACGTAGGCACAGCCTTTGTCAACGAGGGTTTGAATAAATTTTATCATCTGCGGAATATGTTCCGTAGCTCGCGGATTAACATCCGCCCGCTGTATTCCCAGCAGGTCAATGTATTTGAAATAATATTCAGTATAACGCCGCGCAATCTCTTCTGTACTGACTCCTTCTTTATTAGCCCGATTGATTATTTTGTCGTCAATATCGGTTATATTCTGGACGAATTTTACTTTATATCCTTTATAAGTTAAATATCGTCTGATAACGTCTGCTATCATAAAATTCCGCGTATTGCCAATGTGGAACGTGTCATAAACTGTGGGTCCACAGTTATACATTCTTACCAGAGGTGGATCCAGCGGGATGAATTCCTCTTTTCTGCGAGTAAGTGTATTAAATACTTTCAACGTCATTATATTCTCTCTCTAAAATGCAGTGAACTTAAAGATTAATATTGCTGAACCGCGCATTCTGTTTTCAATCAAATTTATGGTCTCTCTTTTATTTGGGTATCCACTACGGCGAGATTGCTCCCTAAATTTTGAATACTCACAAGAAAGGGAAAAATAAAAGACATTAGTGGTATATTAAGGATATATGAGATGTTTTTCTCGGATTTTCTTAAAGGCTTCCAGATTCTTCTGCCAGCTTGCAATAATAGTCTCTACGTCTTCTGTTTTGATGCGGTTGTGCAACTCTGGCACTCCCATAAGCTTTGAAGCATAGTTATTAATCGTGACCTCGTTAGGATACTTGTTATAAATAGTTTTTAGCACATAAAGAGCGGTCCGAATTGGTTCAAATGTCTTCCGATTGGTGATATGTACCTGTATACCACCACAGAGTTCTCCAGAATATTTACTGAACGTTGGTTGAAAATATGCAGGCCTGAAACGCACCCCGGGCAGTTCCAGCGCATTTAATGCTCGTGCCAGCTCTATGCCGTTGATAAACGGAGCTCCTATTATTTCAAACGGTTTAGTAGTTCCGCGCCCCTCACTGATGTTTGTGCCTTCAAAAATGCACATTCCCGGGTATACCATTGCTGTATCCACAGTCGGCATATTGGGTGAGGGCAACACCCAGGGGCGTTTTGTATCCTCAAAAAACATATTCCGCGTATAGTTGGGTATGGGAATTACCTGCAGGTCGGCTTTAGGATTGAGCCATTCACCATTAACCAGGAGTGCAAGTTCTCCTATAGTGAGCCCATGACGCGTGGCAACGCCGAAGGAAGCTCCGGGAAAGAGACGTCCAACCAGACCGCAATCTATGGTGTTAGGTGCGCCTTCAACTTTCTCACCACCTATTGGATTGGGGCGGTCAAATACCACAAACTTTTTGCCATTTTTGGCTGCAGCTTCCATTGCGTAGGTCATCGTCCATTCATAAGTGTAAAATCGTACTCCTACATCCTGAATATCAAACACCAGCACATCTATATTCTGTAATTGAGCCTCAGTGGGAGCGAGATTTTTGCCATAGAGTGAATAGACGGGTAAGCCCGTAATGGGGTCAGTATATTCAGTTATTTTAGCCCCAGCTTGCTGATCTCCTCTCAAACCGTGTTCTGGTGCAAAAAATGCGGTCAGAGTTGTGTTTCGGTCCTCAGTTAGAATGTCGGCAATAAAATTCAGATTTTCGTCTACACCGGTATGATTGGTTATAAGCCCGACCCGTTTACCTTTCACAGCATCTAATAAAGCCTTTACTTGTGTATTCATTGATGGCAAATTTGAGCTTGATGTTAATTCTGCCATTGTGATGAACGGGAAAAACGAAACAAGTGTAATCATAACTAATAATTGTAACACAACACTTCTGACATATCTCTTATTATTTTGTAATAATACCATATAATTCTCCTCTATCGTAAAATCAAAGAGAAATAATAAATAATAATGGTGCTTAAGGCTAATGAATTATAATCCATAATAACTTTTATCCCTTCATCAAAAATAGAACTCTTTCAAAAAATTATTTTCAACGTTACTGAATGCCCTTCTATATACTGTTAATGTCTTAGCGGGTGGCTGATTTTTCTCATTTTTCATAAAAAGTTATGTGGGTTTAATTTTATTTTGCATTTAGTAAGGTGAATTTAATATTCTTTACTGTTTTGGCTTTTGTCTAAAATGGTTTTGTTTTTTTCTTAAAGGAATGGTGATCCCACTGAACAATTAAAAAGGGGTTTTAGATATCCAGTAAATATGTATATAATTAATTCAGCCTAAAGATTTTCTCCTGTTTTCTCTCCACTTACTAACTCAAAAGAGCAAATTGATAGGATACACCAGATAGTTGCATGGCGATATAGATTAAATGAAGTTTATGTTTTAATTTGTAGTATTAGTCCCGGACAGGGCAATATCAAATAGATTGTGAGTGTCTATGAGGAGGTTTTCAATGCCAGAATTACGTAGATTTTCCACTTCTTGCTTAACATCATTTATAATATCACTATTAGTGGTTTTATTTTTCACTGGCTGTAAGAGGAAATCTGGAAACTCTGCAACACCGCCAACTCCTGAAGTAGCGACAATAATAGTAGCAACTAAGTCGGTGGAACTAACCACTGAGTTGCCGGGTCGTATCTCTGCGTATATGGTCGCAGATATAAAACCTCAGGTTAGTGGAATTATTCAAAGACGACTATTCGTAGAGGGAACTGATGTCAGGGCAGGGGAGGTTTTGTATGAGATTGACCCGGCTCCGTTTCAAGCTGCACTGGAACAGGCAAAGGCAGCAGTGGCTGTTGCCCGCGAAAATGCAAGCCGGGCGCAGGCAGCACTACAAGCCAGTACTGCCAGCGTAGCCAGAGCCAAAGCCAGTATGAAGCTGGCACAAACAAACTTACGAAGAATTGAGGAGCTTTTCAAAGACAAGGTAGTTGCCCAGAGCCAGTATGACCAGGCAGTAACAGAAGCAAGCGTAGCAGAGGCAGCCTTGCAGGCTGCGGAAGCTCAACGCGTAAGCGACCAGAAGGCAGTGGCTGTGGCTGAAGCGGCTTTGAAACAAGCAGAAGCTGCTTTACAAACCGCACAAATTAATCTAAACTACACCAGAATTACTGCGCCTATCTCCGGTCGCATTGGTAAGTCCAATGTTACAGAAGGCGCGTTGGTTACAGCTTATCAACCTCTGCCTCTGGCGACCATCCAGCAATTAGACCCGGTCTATGTAGATGTTATGCAATCAATTACAGAGATGATGCAATTAAAGAGACGTCTTGAAGAAGGACAGGTTAAACCCCAAGGAGAAACATCTAATAAGGTAAAACTTATTCTGGATGACGGTAGAATATACCCTCTTGAGGGCGAGATACAATTCCGAGATGTGACTGTGGACCAATCCACAGGTTCTGTGGTGATACGCATTGTTTTTCCTAATCCTAATGGTATTTTATTCCCTGGGATGTTCGTGCGGGCTATTGTTAAAGAAGGCATTAATGACCAGGCTATTATGATTCCACAACAGGCCGTCTCCCGTGACCACAAAGGCAATCCTTATGTCTTGCTGGTAGACCAGGAAAGTAAAGTGGTGCAACGGAGTATAATACTTGACCGTGCGATTGGAAACGAATGGCTCGTGATTGCAGGCTTATCACCGGGTGAACACGTAGTCGTAGAAGGGATGCAAAAGATACGCCCCGGCTCTGCGGTGAAAGAAGTTCCATTTTCAGAGGCGAGTAAGGAAACGTCAGGGACAAACAAGCAGAGATAACGCGCACTGCGCGATAGAATTACGGAGGATAAAATGTTGTCTAAATTTTTTCTGGACCGACCGGTTTTTGCCTGGGTAATTGCCATTGTCATAATGGCGTTAGGTGGGCTGGCTATTTATAATCTACCTGTTTCTCAGTATCCACTTATTGCTCCCCCCTCTATTGCCATTGACGCATTTTATCCGGGTGCTTCAGCTGAAACCGTAGAGAATAGTGTGACTCAGATTATAGAACAAAAGATGACGGGCTTGGAAGATATGCTGTATATATCAAGTATCAGTGATTCTGCAGGCACCTCACGCGTTGAATTGACTTTTAAACCCGGAACTGACCCGGATATAGCCTGGGCAAAAGTTCAGAACAAATTGCAACTGGCTATGCCAGCTTTGCCAGAAGTTGTCCAGCGTGCTGGAATAATGGTTAGTAAATCTACCCGGAATTTTCTGATTATCGTAGGACTGGTTTCTGAAGATGGAAGAATGGAGCGCAAAGACCTTCAGGACTATGCCCAATCTAATCTGGAGAAAGTTTTGGCACGTGTACCAGGAGTAGGAGAAGTAATGACTTTTGGCTCCCAGTATGCAATGCGAATCTGGCTTAACTTGGATAAGCTTACCGAATATAACCTGACCGTAGAAGACATAATTCTGGCATTAAGAGCTTATAACGTGGAAGTATCTGCCGGGCAGTTTGGTGGTGCGCCTGCTGAACCGGGGCAACGGTTGAATGCCTCCATTATTGTCCAGAACTTACTGAAGACACCTGAAGAATTCGCCGCCATCCCGTTGCGCATTAATAAAGATGGCTCAATCTTGCGCATTAAAGACATTGCACGCACAGAGTTGGGTGCAGAATTCTACGATGTTCAAGCCTCCTACAATGGTAAACCAAGTGCAGGACTGGCTATACGGCAGGCAGCTGGTGCCAATGCACTAAGTACCGCCAATGCAGTTAAAAAGAAAATGGAAGAAATGAGCCGCTATTTCCCATCGGGAATGAGAGTGGTCTATCCCTACGACACCACTCCATTTGTAAAAGTGGCTATCAGGGAAGTGGTTAAAACCCTATTTGAGGCAATTATTCTAGTATTTTTGGTGATGTGGTTGTTTATGGGAAATCTCAGAGCCACATTAATCCCCACTATTGCAGTTCCGGTTGTGCTTCTCGGAACCTTTGCGGTGCTATGGCTGATGGGTTTCTCAATAAATATGTTAACGATGTTTGCTATGGTTCTTGCTATCGGTCTGCTGGTAGATGATGCCATCGTGGTGGTTGAAAATGTAGAACGAATTATGCGAGAGGCAGGACTCTCGCCGCGTGAAGCTACGGCTAAGTCTATGGGTCAAATAACCAGTGCTCTGATTGGTATTGGCTTGGTGCTCTCGGCAGTATTCGGTCCTATGGCATTTTTTGGGGGCTCTACAGGCATTATCTATCGCCAGTTTTCAGTTACCATTGCCTCAGCTATGTTGCTCTCGGTGGTTGTAGCTTTGATTTTGTCGCCGGTACTTTGTGCCACTTTTCTCAAACCAATTCCTAAAGGGCATCAGCCTGCTGAAAATGCCATTTTTATCTTACGTCCATTTTTTCTCTGGTTTGACCGAACGTTTTTCCGAATAAGAGACTTGGCGACAGCACTGGTTGGTAGGGCTCTTGCACGGAAACTCCGCTACATCATCGTATTTATTTTGATTGTTGCCGGGCTGGGAATTCTGTTTATGCGAATGCCTACTAGTTATTTGCCTGACGAAGACCAGGGAATTTTACTTTCCCAGATTATGTTGCCCACTGGCTCTACGTTAGAGCAAACACAGGCAGTTGCGGACGAAGTTCAAAAGTATTTTTTAGAACAGGAAAAAGAAGCGGTTGAATCCTGTATGACAATTGTTGGGATGGGGTTTTCTGGCAGGGCACAAAATAACGGAATGGTCTTTGTCAAGCTACAGGACTGGCATCTGCGTAATCGTTCAGATCTCCGCGTCAAAGCCGTTTCCAGCAGAGCTATGCGGCACTTTGCGGGTCTCCGCAAAGCTCTGGTGTTTGCTTTTCCCCCGCCCGCAGTAGTTGAACTTGGCACGTCAAAGGGTTTTGATTTTCAACTCATTGACCGCGGTGGACTGGGGCATGCAGCTTTAATGAATGCACGTAATCAACTTCTTGGGATGGCGGCTCAAGACAAAAGATTGGCTAACGTCCGTCCTAATGGAATGGAAGATGTTCCGCAGTTTCGCATTGATGTTGATTGGGAAAAAGCCGGAGCTCTGGGGCTCTCAATCAATTCAATCCACAACACCATTTCAGCCGCGATGGGTGGGGCTTATGTAAACAACTTTATTCAAGGGGGACGAGTGAAAAAAGTTTATGTCCAGGCTGATTCTTCATTTCGTAGATTACCCTCAGATTTAAATAAATTGTATGTGCGTAATCAGTCAGGAAAGATGGTGCCATTTGCCTCGTTTGCTTTTACCCGCTGGACTATCGGGTCGCCCAGGCTGGAACGCTTTAACGGCTTCCCCTCGCGAAATATCTTGGGCGAAGCAGCGCCCGGCAGAAGCTCCGGAGAAGCAATGCAAGCGATGGAGGAAATTGTTGCCAAATTACCACCGGGCATTGGCTATGACTGGACCGGTGTCTCGTATCAAGAAAAAATGGCAAAGGCTCAGACTGCGCCATTGTATACCTTTTCGGTCTTTGTGATTTTCCTCTGTCTGGCAGCACTTTATGAGAGCTGGACCATCCCGATTGCAGTTTTACTCGTATTGCCACTGGGCGCTATTGGTGGCGTGATTGCTTCAACACTTCGTGGTTTACCCAATGACGTATATTTCCAAATTGGATTATTAACCACGCTGGGACTGACTACCAAGAATGCCATTCTTATTGTTCAATTTGCCAAGGCGCGTTTAGAGTCAGGGATAGAACTAATTTCAGCCACTCTTGAAGGCACGCGATTGAGATTTCGTCCGATTGTTATGACATCGCTTGCCTTTGGTTTTGGTGTGCTGCCACTGGCATTAACTAGAGGAGCCGGTGCCGGAGCGATGAATGCTATCGGCACTTCTGTTCTGGGAGGAATGATAACGGGCACTGTCCTTGCTGTTATTTTTACTCCGCTATTTTACGTGCTCATTCAAAAAACATTTGGCAGAAAAAAAACACAGAAAATACTTTAATCTAATGGTTGGGTTGTTATAAAAAATTAAACCTGTTAGCGGGGAAAAGAATTTCCCTCTACTATGTGATATTTATTTAACACGTTTTTGCAAACCGTTATTGAAATTTTAGCCTTTGTAGTAGAAAATCGTCAGGAGATAAAAAATAATTTAACACACCATATTGTTAATATTTTTCAATCTGTTTAAAAATGGTGTAGAATAACCAATGGCAGAGTATGACATTGCCGTAATCGGGGCTGGACCCGGGGGATATATCGCCGCAATCAGAGCGGGACAACTGGGTGCCAGAACGGTGGTGATTGAAAGAGCCGAACTGGGAGGCACCTGCCTGAACCGGGGCTGCATTCCTACTAAGGCTATGTTATCTTCTGCTGCACTTTATTTGCAGACAAAACGCCTCGGGGAAATGGGCCTTACGCTCCAGGGTGAAGTTGTTTGTGATTGGAGTGCAATACAGCAGAGAAAGAATAAAATTGTTCAGACTCTTCGCAATGGCATTGCTTTTCTCTTCAGAAAATACAAAATTGAGCAAATTTCAGGTGAAGCAACGCTTGCAGGAACAAATAAGATTGCTTTCCGCAACCAGCAGAATCAGTCAGGCGAAATAATTGCAAAGAAGATAATTATAGCCACAGGTTCAAAACCTGCATTAATTCCGGCTTTCAATATTGAGCACACTCATATTTTCACCAGTGATGATGCCGTTAGTTTAGAGCGTCTCCCTGAAAGTATGATAATTGTTGGCGCTGGTGCAATTGGCTGTGAATGTGCCACCCTCTTCAGTGCCTTTGGTGTTAAAATAATATTGATTGAACTACTACCACGTATCCTTCCCTTAACACCGCTTCCCGAGAGCATTACACAACGCCTAACAGCAGTGCTGAAGCGTCGTGGTGTTGAAATTATCACCAATGCAAAAATCAGTTCATTGGTGGTGAAAAATAGCCAGGTGGAGGCAAATCTGCAAACCGCACAGAGTATCTCTGCTGAAATGGCACTCGTTTCCATTGGTAGAGAGCTAAATACAAATAACATCGGGCTGGAACAAGTCGGGATAAAATCAGGACCTGGTAACGCAGTGATAATTGACGAGTTTATGCGGACAAATCACCCGCATATTTATGCGGTAGGTGATATTACAGGGAAACAGCAGCTGGCTCATCTTGCATCACGCCAGGGGGTGATAGCCGCAGAAAATGCCTGTGGCAAAACTGACCTGGAACCTATTAATTATCAGGCTGTACCCTGGTGCATATTCACTGAACCTCCGATTGGTTTTGTGGGTGCCAGTGAGCAAGAACTTCAGCAAAAGGGCATTGAGTATAAAGTAGCGGAGTTTCCATATCAAGCAATTGGGGTTGCACATTGCAGGAGTGAGCTGGAAGGTAGAGTATGGCTTATAGCGGATACACGGACTCAGCGCCTTCTTGGCGGCTCAATTTATGGGTATGCTGCTCCTGAACTTATTCATCTTGTTGCCCTTGGAATGGGCAATTCTTTAACGATTAAAGAAATGCAACGATTAATTTGTGCCCATCCCACCTTTGCTGAAACTATAGGCGAAAGTCTTGAGGCTCTCTCATTTTTACCACTCCATCTTTAATCTTTTTTCACTCACAACTAAACTTAATTAGCATTGGACTACTAATTTTTTCATTACGTATTGACACGCAGGCGAATTATGAGCGATACTATATATGTAGAATTGATTGAAGAGAGAAATAAACGAAATAGATTATGAGTGGTGTAAAATCATTAACATTGTGGATAATTATTTTTGTGGTGTTTATCCTGGTATGGATTCAACTCAGTGAACGTCCACGTCCAGAGAAGCTGGACGTGGCTACGTTTTTAAAATATGTTGATCAGGGTAGAATAGCAAAAGCCACAGATAAAGGTGGGAAAATAGAGGGTGTATATAAGGATGCTCTCGGTCAGGAAAAGCATTTTGTTACAAAGTATGTTGAGGGACAGGAACGGGTCATCCTGGAGAAAATCCTGGCTGCTAATACAAACATTAAATATTATGTTGAACCACAATCAGCTGTAATTCAGCAGATATTGTTCCCGATTGTCTTACCGATTGTTTTGCTCTCCGTGCTGTGGATATTAATTATGCGTCAAATCCAGAGTGGCGGCTCTAAAGCCATCAGTTTTGGTAAATCCCGTGCTCGGATGGTTAGTGAAGGGCAGATAAAAGTAACCTTTAACGACGTTGCCGGCGTGGACGAAGCTAAAGAGGAACTCAAGGAAGTGGTAGAGTATTTAAAGGATCCCAAGCGCTTTGCACGTCTCGGTGCCAAAATTCCGAAAGGGGTACTGCTCTGTGGTCCTCCAGGAACTGGAAAAACCTTGTTAGCCAAAGCCGTGGCTGGCGAAGCTAAAGTCCCATTCTTTAGCATCAGTGGTTCAGACTTCGTAGAGATGTTTGTGGGAGTTGGTGCTTCACGAGTTCGTGACCTGTTTGAACAGGGTAAACGTCATCGTCCCTGTCTGATTTTTATTGATGAATTGGATGCTGTGGGCAGACAACGTTTTGCCGGAATTGGTGGCGGGCATGATGAACGTGAGCAAACGCTTAATCAATTGTTAGTAGAAATGGATGGCTTCAACTCTAATGAAGGTATTATCTTAATTGCAGCCACCAACCGCCCTGATGTGCTTGACCCTGCCTTATTAAGACCTGGCAGATTTGACCGCCGGATTGTGGTAGATTATCCTGATGTAAAAGGCAGACGTAAAATCCTGGAGGTTCATACTCGGAATATAAAGCTTCATCCCGATGTTGACTTTGACTTGATAGCTCGCACCACTCCGGGCTTTTCTGGAGCAGACCTCGCTAACCTGGTCAATGAAGCAGCATTGCTGGCAGCTCGGCGCAACAAATCCTGTGTGGAGCAATCTGATTTTGAGGAAGCAAAAGACCGGGTGTTGCTGGGACCCGAACGGAAAAGTCTGGTGTTAAGCGAGCAAGAAAAACGGATAACAGCCTATCACGAAGTAGGACATGCACTATGTGCCAAACTCTTGCCAGCGCCTGAAACAATTCATAAAATAACGGTAATCCCCCGCGGGCGCTCGCTTGGCGCAACCAGTTTATTACCCGGCGAGGAACGCCGTCATCATACGCTATCCCAGCTTAAAGCCCGGCTGGTAGCCCTACTGGGGGGACGTGCAGCAGAAAAACTGATGCTGGATGGTGAATTCACTACCGGTGCAGCAAATGACCTGCAACAAGCAACTGAAATTGCACACCGGATGGTATGTGAGTTCGGAATGAGTGAACGACTTGGACCTCGCACCTTTGGCGAGCCTGGAGGTGAAGTCTTTCTCGGTAAGGAAATTGCACGTGAACGTAACTTCAGTGAGCACACCGCTGCTATAATTGACGAAGAAGTACACAATATTATTGAGGAAGCTTACCAGAAGGCACTAAAAATTCTCTCGGATAACAAAGATTTACTCAAAAAAATCGCCGAGGTATTGATAGAACAAGAGACCATTGATGGTAACGAACTTAATTTGTTGATTCAGGGTGAAGAACTGGCTCCGGTTAATGTTGAAAGCACAAAATCAGGTTCGTTACAAAACTCAAGCAAAACCGAAAGCAGTGTCCCGGTCGCTGAGACCAAAACTGATACCCCCCCGCTTGCTAAACTTAAACCCAATTTCTCATAACTAAAGCACTCAATATGAAGCGGTGCTTAAATTATATCCTGATAGGGATTTTGCTCTTTTCTTATTGCTACTTATCTATTCTGTGTTTTGCTACCCCGGCTGAGAAGGTTACTTCTCCTTCTTTAATTGCAAAACTTGATACTCAGCGTTCAGCATTCTCTACGCAAATTACGAGTGCCCGTGAGGAAGAACTCAGTCAGCAGGTTGTAATCTTTGAATTTCACCCACCTTTAAGTATAAACGAAGCAATCAAACTATTGTATCGCTTGATACGAACGCTTAATAATCCTGCAGCTCAAGAGGGCGTGTTGCCGCAGGAAAAAATTTTAGAGATAATTCAAGTGGTTTCAGATTATGTAAAACTGGTTGATGACCGCAATTCATCATTAGCTTCATATAGATGGTATGAAGTGGGTGAGAAAAAAATCCCTTCGCCAGTTGCCGATAAAATTTATGAACTTAGACTGAACGTTTTCCCCATCTTACGCAATGTGTCGGCTGTTAGTTTTGTGGTATCAGGAGGCGATATTTTTATTCACACCCTCACCGTGATTGATGAGCGTAATAACGAGACTAAATTTGTCGTTAACCGCTGGATTAAGGATAACTTTCCCCGCAAAGAAGTTTGCTTTTTATATTTTCCAACGAGTCTCAAGCAAATTATTATCAGTTGCTCGGTTAGTTCGGCTTCATCTAATATCCCGCGGTTGAAATTTTATGGTGGGAGAACCAACGTCCCAGAGTATGGCAAGGCTGCCTTATATTACTTAACACGCGCACAACATTCAGTTCTGGACAATGCTGAAAGTAATATTATTATATCTGATCTCCACAATGCCATAGATTATCTAATTCGTTTTAAATCTTCGCGCAATCTTTAATAATAAAAGGACTTGCAAAGAGATTGAATGATAATTTAGTATAATACCAGTTTTTATACAGGTTTAGATTTATAAATTAGTTTAAGGAGGTAAAGATGAAGGGCGCAAGAGGATTTACTTTGATTGAATTGCTGATTGTTGTGGCTATTATTGCCATCTTAGCCTTAATTGCAGTGCCCAACTTTCTTGAAGCACAAACTCGGAGTAAAGTTTCTCGTGTAAAGTCTGATTTCAGAAGTTTAGCTGTGGCAATTGAGGCTTATATGGTAGAGTTTAACCATTATCCTCCCGACCATCCAGACCCTCAATACCGTCTGGAAGATGTGAAGGAATTGACCACTCCCATAGCATTTATTACCACTGTAGATTTTACCGACCCCTTTGTGTCACGGAAATCAATTCCGCCATACCGTTTACGTGGGTATCAATATTTTAATTACCGCGACGAGAGATGCTGGGGCTCATACGTTATGCCCGGTCCAGCCAGCCGAAGGCCCAATACAACAATCCTGAAAAGCTATGGACCAAATGCCAATCAAGGGGGACATCCCTGGCATGGCGATGATGGTGGAGAATGGTTAATATTCGGACCAAACGTTGATGCAATGAATGGGTTTCATAGTAAGAATATTGACCGGCTATACGATCCAACAAATGGTACAATCAGTGTAGGCGATATTATCAGATTCTGCGGAGATACACTGGGACTGCCTCCTCAACCCTGAAACCTTTCTTGTTACATCTCATTTGTAAGTGCTTAAAAATTCTCCGGGGTAGGGGATTAAGCGTTAAGGATAAGTGAGGTTTAATCAAAAAGTTTTCGCTTAAAGGTTTTCAGTGCATTTAATAATGCTTTTGGCGAGCGAATTTTACGCAGGTTTTGCCTTACGAAATTAGGCGAGAGAAAGAAATGCATATTGGCTTTGCGTGCCAGTCGCTCAATTTGCCGATGGCTTAAGTGTGGATAGGAGATGATGCATTCTTTCTGAACATCAACGGGTTTATACTCATCATATAACATCCACCCCTCACGACGTGCAATCTTATTGAACACCGTGCCCGGAAATGGATTAGTTATTCCATACATTACTGAATCTGGGCGCAAGCGTTTGATAATCCGAATATTTTCCTTAATAGTAGCCTCTGTCTCAAGCGGGGAGGCGGCAATAAGAACATTTATCTTGGCGGTTATCTTATATTTTTTTAATAACTCAATAGCGTAAAAGATTGTGTTTACGTCAAGGTCCTTTTTTATATCATCTAACACCGCTTGATTAAATGACTCCACGCCGATATCTACGTACTGACATTTTGAACGAGCAAAGGCGCGCACTATTCGCTCATTTAGCCGGTCCGCCCGTGCCAGGCAACCCCATTCAATGTCAATCTCTTCCAGCCCTTTGCAGATATCAAGCACACGCTGTTCGTCCCAGATAAATTGGTCGTCAATAAAGCCGATGGAACGATAACCCTCCGCTTTTAACTGACGTATTTCTTTAAGCACATTCTCAGCAGAACGTTGTCTAACAGGAGGTTTTCTGCCCAGCTGGATACGATATTCCAGCTCCCGCGCATAGGAGAGGGAGCAGGGGACACAAAATGTGCAGTTATAACTGCACCCGCGTGAAGCTAAGACTACAGTAAAGGGCTGAACTCCAAGTTTAGGATTATAATATTTATT
Source organism: uncultured Candidatus Sumerlaeota bacterium (assembly GCA_964428255.1). Classification (GTDB taxonomy): domain Bacteria; phylum Sumerlaeota; class Sumerlaeia; order MWCT01; family JAGHBZ01; genus CAYRXI01. The sequence goes on along the minus strand of CAYRXI010000008.1, from coordinate 10,300 downwards.
ACGGTCAATCAGATGGCGTGCAGGCAGAGGCAATGAATCCAGGTCCTCAATAACCGGGCGCATTGGGTTATGTCTAATCCCGCCATTTTCACAATAAGATAGACTCTTTATGTCAGCCAGTGAAGTCCCGTCACGAAATGCCAGCGTAAGTTCCTTTAAAGTCATTTCTGGCTCTCCGCGCACTACGTAAACTGCATTATTGGCGCGCGGTGCTTTTAAGAACATCTCGGGGATTTCGGTAGGAACTGGTCCCATAAAAACAATGGGCATATTGCCTTTAATCTCCCGAATCAACTCAACTGTGAGCAGGTCTGTCTCCTTGGCGAGATATACGGTATAAAAAATGTAAATGTCACTATCATCTCGTTTAAGAAAGTCAATTAAATCTTCACGCGTCCATTTCTCAATCACGCCATCTACATATTTTACTGAAAATCCCTCCTGTTCTAAGACCGCGGCACAGGTAAAAATGAAGATGTTGGGGACCGGATAATAGCCATAGTTACAACCAAATACGCGGTCAGCAGCTAATTTACCGACGAGAGCTGGAGGGGTAAGAAATGTTATTTTTTCTAATGCCATTTTAAGACCTGTTCACCAGAACAATATCATAAAAAATGATATTAGATGCATAAGTAGAAATCAAGTCTGGACTCAGGCTTTATAGATACTTGGATCCAAAGGTGATTGAAATGAATCAACAAATCCTAACAAAAATTTTCTGCACATTGACTGACAAAGTATAAGCAATAAATAAACTGTGCAACGTTTTACTGATTTTTTATGGTTAATAATGTTTAGCTAAAAATTATCAACTCACCATCCAATCTTCTTTTTTCCCGCAGTTTAGCATTGAAGGAAAGTAATTTGCTATCTTTAGATGTTAGAAGCAAAATAGTAAGACGGGCGTCCCGCCTTTTTATTAAGCCACAGGCAAGATGCTACTTAAACCACAGGCAAGATACCTGTGTTACTCTGAATTACAAAATATTCATAAAAAACTGCAAAAGTACCAAGCTACACTTTTTACCTGAGTTAATGTAAAAAGAACTGGAGCCCAAGACCAGAATCGAACTGGTGACCCCACGCTTACCATGCGTGTGCTCTACCGACTGAGCTACTTGGGCTCCTGATTATTTTTTAGAAAATTAAGTATATAAAAATTATGTAAAATCATTCTAAAAAATTCGTAAATATGAGTCAAGTTTGATGTGGTGGAAATTCCAGAATACCCAATGCATCTTTTGCAACGTATTAAATAAAAAACCTCAACAGGTTTAAGGTTTAAACCTGTTGAGGCGTTTGTTTAATGCACTTGGTTTACCTGCCTGACCAGAAGAATCCAAATCCCCAGCCGTGGCGGTCCCAATAGTTAAGGTTAATTGAAAAATGGTCAGCTACATAACAGGGATAATACGGTCGGTAAATTACGTATGGACGATACACAACCCAGCAGGGGCTGTAACAGTGACAATGAGGATAAAAGCAATTGCAATGATAACATACATAACGAACAGTGCTATTAACCGGGGAATGCCGACGAATCGTTGTTGGGCGATATTTATCGTCTGAAGGTCTTATCCTGGTGGTTTCACGAACATTTCTCTCGCGTCGCCAATCTTTCTCTCTGGCTCTATCCGTAAATTTTGAAGAACTCCAATCCTCCCTAGTTACCATCTTCTCTGTTCGCTGTGTTTGTGATCTCTCTTCTTTGGTCCATTCCCAATTTTCCATTTCATACTGCTCAGGCTTTTTGCTAACTCGTGCTGGTTTATTGGCTTCTTTGCCGTACAAATCCCGGTATGAAAAATCCTCTTTACTCCAGTCCGTGCCAGAATATTTGTGGTCATCCCACGATTTATCAATTTTACTGCCACCACTGAGCCATTCCGCATCAGATTGCCGTTTTGTATCAAACTCTTTTGCCAGGAGGACTGAAGTATTGAGCACTATTGTCAATACAATCACTCCTGATAAAACGTTCCATATCGCTTTATTTACTCTCATTTTTGGTACCTCCTTTCAGTATTTATTATTGTTTGAAACAGAGTGTCATAAATTTATCCTTTCGCTAATCAAAAGACTTTTTACCAGTAAAAATGGTTTGATATCCTCTATCTTTTTCTGGCTATAATGCAAAAAGAAGAATTCGAATGCCGAGGAAACAAAGGGCAATAGCCAGCAGACGAACTATCAATCTCCCCTGTAGATAATTGGATAATTGTGCACCGCATTGTGCGCCACAAACAACACCCATTGCCAGCGGAATAATTAAGTGAAGATAAGGCGCCAATGTCCCGTTGATAAGGTGCGTTAAAGTAGCACTGAGAGCTGTAATAGTTAAAATAAAGTGTGAGGTGGCAGTGGCAATATGAACAGGAAAATTCAATAGATGCACCATTAATGGAACATGAATCACTCCCCCCCCTATACCTAAAATGGTGGCAATATAACCTACCGCAAAACTCAATGCTATCCCGAACTTGAGGTTGGAAATTGAAGTGGTAGTTGCAGTTTTTTTTGCCGCGACAGAATTAGTAATTGCATTATTTGTAGCTCGTCGTGTTGGATACCGAAATAGTAATATCCCTCCAATAATCATTAGTGTCCCAAATATAAAGTTGAATGTCTGGCGTGGAATCAGGCTTGTCGTAAGTGCCCCCAGTGTAGCACCGGGAATAATTGCCAGCGAAAAAAATAATCCAGACCTGTAGTCAATACGTTGCATCCGTGCATAAGCAATTGACCCTGAGAAAGCATTACAGAAAACTACGGCAAGGGAAATACTAGTGATAACTTCAGGCGATTTTAAAGGATAAAGCCATAATAAAACTGGCACTAAGACAATACCGCCACCAATTCCAAGTATAGTGCCATAGATACCTACAACAAATCCCAGGAGCATCAAAAAGATGTAGTTAATCATTACGAGAAATCACCAGACTTATTGTTCTTCATACCATAAAAACCAGCTCACTTGACTGTTCAATTTTGACCTATGCCTGTGATTCAGATTTCTCGGAGAAGGGGCTTCCCTGTTTGCTATGAGCGCGCCTGAGTTTTACCGGAAGTATGCCAAGCTGCTCACGATATTTAGCCACTGTTCGGCGAGCAATGTTAATACCCTCTTTTTTAAGGAGTGTTGCTATTTTCTGGTCACTTAACGGCTTTGATGGATCTTCACTATTTATTAACTGCTGAATGCGGCTCTTCACACCGCGCGACGACATACTTTCACCATCATCTTTATCAATACCACGCGAGAAGAAAAATTTCAGTTCATAAAGTCCGCGCGGAGTCTGAATATATTTTTGGGTTGTGACACGCTGGACAGTGGACTCATGCATCCCTACCTTTTCAGCAACCTGTCTTAATGTCAGGGGGGTCAGATATTCTATCCCTTTATCTAAGAAAGGCTTTTGCATTTCTATAATTGCCTGTGCAACACGTAAAATAGTATTTCGCCGGCGTTCAATGTTTTTTAGCAACCATAAGGCAGCCCGATATTTATTCCTGGCAAACTTTAGTTCCTCATTACTGAGTTGCTTTTTTAGCAGCAAATTACGATAGTATGAATTTATTTTTAAATAACTGCCTTCATCTTCGTTAAGATACACAAAATAATTCCCATTATTTTTCTCCACAATGATATCCGGATTAATATATTGTGGTGGTTGAGTTGAAAAATTTCGTGCTGGTCTCGGGTCGAGGTGGGTGATTTTCTCATAGATTTTCAGGACCGTTTCTTTAGTTGTACCGAGGTGTTTAGCCACTGTATCAAACTTTTTACCTGCCAGCAATTCAAAGTATTCATCTACTACCTGATATACAAGCGGGTCTGTTTCTCCCCTGTCTTCAAGCTGTATGCGGAGACATTCTTTAAGATTACGGGCTGCTATCCCCGGGGGATCAAACTTTTGAATCATTTTTAATACCTTCTCCACTTCTGCGGGTACAGTTCCAAATTTTTCGGCTATCTCCTCTATACTTGCTTTTAAGAAACCGTCATTATTAAGGTTGCCAATGATATATTCACCGAGTTCCCGTTCTTTCTCTTTCAGTTCTAACATTTGTAGCTGGCGATGTAAGTGCTCATACAAAGTAGCTTTAACAGGAGTATATTGCGTAAAATCGCTCTGCTCCATTTCTTCGCGAGTGGGTGCAAAATACACAGCGTTTTCAGCGTCCGCATAATACTCGTTCCAATCCATATCAACTTTATCAAACGAGGCGATATAAGCCAATACTTGGCTATCAGACTCCTTTAGTTCTTCCTCCTGACCATCAGTAACGGGTTTAACACCTGTTCTTTCTGTACCGGGATTAGGAGTTTCTGCCACCAATTGTTCCGGCGCGGTTACTTCGGTTTCCGTTTCCTCGCGTTCCAGAAATGGATTTACCAGGAGTTCCTGCTGAATGAGCTCATTCAATTCCTGGCGATTTAATTGTAGCAGTTTAAGGGAGAGCTGGAGTTTAGGTGTAATTACCAGCTTTTGTTGAAGTTTTGGTATTTGTTTCAGTTCCATTATTGGTCTGGAGTTTAATCTAAAAAAAAACAATTAAATGTTATGCAACCGAGGTAATCAAGTCAATGGTAATAATTGTTGGATTGGTATAAAAATTGCTTATTTAATTTTGGCTTATTTTTTGCTCATGAATTGCATTTTATCTACCTGGTTAGTATTTATATGATATGGGTTAACTTATTTTGAATACGCTAATTTCTAAAATGCATAAAAAAGTAAACATCCATTTGATGGTAAACGCATTGAATTTTTCCTGAAGATAGGTAGAGGTGGTCGTTGTCCCTCTCAAACTTTAATGGTTTTATCCTGATAATACCGTTGACATTCATGGATTAACCTCAATAAATTACTTATGTTTTAATGATGCTTATTCAGATTGGTGAATAAAGTGCGGATTTTACAGCGTTATATATTGAAAGAATTATCAGGTCCTTTTTTCCTGGGCGTATTTGTATTTACGTTTTTATTGCTTGCCAACAAACTCTTCCGGCTTATGGATTTATTGGTCAATCAAGGCGTAGACCTGGGCTTGGTCAGCAGGTTATTTATCAGCATCATATTATCGCTGTTAACACTAACAGTGCCAATGGGTGTGCTGGTCAGCGTGCTGATTGGCTTGGGACGGCTAAGTACAGATAGAGAACTATTGGCAATACGTATCAGTGGTGTAAATTTGCTAAAAATCTTTACGCAGATAATCCTGGTAGCACTGTTATTGAGCCTGTTAATGATTATGGCTAATTTTACGGCTGTTCCAAGATTAATGCTACAGATTAGTGACCTGTTATACCGACTTCAGTTTAAAGTTTTGACAGCCCTGGAACCCAATCGGTTTTATGACAATCTGGGAAGTGGCAGGCAAAATATTACCCTCCATTTCGCAGATAAATCCGCTGACGGTTTATCGTTACTCAAAGTTCAACTAAAACTCTCGGAGGAAGTAACGGAAGAGAAAAAAGACAGCACCGGTAAGATTGTACCTTTAAAAAAGCGGCGAGAGGTACTGATACTAGCAAAAGAAGGGATGATTGTTCCGGATGAAGAAAGTAAAGCGGTACTAATCCAGTTAAAACAGGGGATGATTATTCCGCTCACCGAGCAAAAAGGTGAAGAAGTAGCCATAATTCGTTTCCAGAGATTGCAAAGGTTAATCCAGCCAGAGTTAAAGCGATTTGTCGGAGGTGTATATCAGAAACAGCCCCGCGAAATGCTGCTGGATGAATTACTCACGGGCATTGCCAGATATAGTCAGGGGGAACGTAAAAAAGAACTCAAACGAGCAGCGGAGCTGAAGCGGGAGTTATATCAGCGAATTTCTATACCACTCTCCTGTCTGGCATTTGTACTCATTGGCATTCCGCTGGCTTTAATTGTGCGTCCCAGTGGCAAATCTGCAGGGTTTGCTATTGCATTTGCTTTATTATTTGTGTATTTCGCCATGCTAAAATGGGGGGCAACACTCCTTGAAGAAGGCTATAGTTTTGCGTGGCTGGCAATTTTTTCGCCCAATATTTTGCTGGCTCTTATCGGCTCGGTGATGATTGCCTTTGAGATTAGGAAATAGAACGTCACTGATTAAGGTTCAGCATTGACATAACTTTAGAGAGATAATATAACAACCTCATCATTCTTTTCTGTACTTGAACACTTGAACTTTTATTTGAGCAGGAGAATATAAGAATTGAGGGGTCATTATAGAGGACTTTTATTTGTGATATCGCTTTTTTGTCTATTGTTTGGAGCTTTTGTGAGGAGCGAAGAGCAAACAGCGGAGCAGAAAGAAGAAGTTTTTACTTTCAAACTCACTCCCCCCACAGGGGAATCATCACCTGAAGCTTATAGGGTAGAATCCGATAAATTAATGGATTATGATGCCCAGAAAGGCATTATTTATGGAAAAGAGCGCACACGAATTTATTATGGGAAGTATTATCTGGAAGCTGACCGCATAATTGTGGATGACCACGCAAAGGAAGTTCAGGCAGAAGGGAATGTCGTATTACGCTCACCGGTAGATGAAGTAAAAGCCGAATACGTCCGCTATCATCTGGAAAAGCACGAGGGCTATGCAAAAGGGGTTTATGGGCGGCATGGAGATTTTTTCTTTAAGGCGCCGGAGAAAGAAGAGAAGCCGGCTTTTGCCTGAGTGAGCAAGAGTCATTATTACGGGAAGCTTCGCTCACAACCTGTGATTTCAGTACTCCGCACTATATGGTTCGCGCACGGGAGTTTATTATTTATACCAATGAACGTGTTTTTGCCCGCAGCGCTGTTCTATACCTGCGCGAGATTCCCGTCTTTTATTTCCCGTTTTACACTCGTTCTTTGCGAGAACATTCGCCCTGGAGCATTGAGATAGGTTATTCATCTGCCCTGGGCGCCTACACCAGAATAGGCTATGATTACTGGCATAGTCTCTACGAGCCTAAACCTGGCAATGAAAAAGAAATGGTAAAGCGGAGTAGTGGACATCTGGCTGCACACGTAGATTACTTTGCCAAACGTGGTCTGGGTTATGGATTGGATTATAAATATAAATTTGATTATGGACGCCATCATGGTGAAACTTTGTTATATGCGATTAAGGATAGAAATCGCAAAGTTGAAGGCGAAAAGGATGACTCCCAGCGCTGGATTGCAAGACTAATGCATCGCAGTGAAATTCTGCGTGACCTGGTGTTGGTGCTGAATATTGATGAGTTCAGTGACCCTGAAGTTTACTGGGAGTATATGGATCCCTTTGCGACGGAGGAACGCGGGAGAATCCCAGAACGGCGAGCACGTGCAGCTCTAACCTGGCGCCGTGACGATTTTGTTGCCCGAATTCTGGTGGAGATAAAAGACCGGATTTCGCGCAATCGTTTGACGAACTTCAGTGACTTCAGTGATGATGACCTTGATTTTGATGAAGACCCGGAAAATATCTATGATAAAGACAGTGAAGGATTATCTCGTAAACGTTTTGGTAGAGTTACAGAGCGATATCCTCATCTGACATTCTCTACACGTTCGTTTAAAATTAGCGACTTGCCACTTTATTATCGTGCTGACCTGAATATTATCAATAATTTAGACCGGGGTTGGAATCTAATAAGCAAAAAGGACGATGCCTTTGTCAGAGGTGCAGACCTGTATCAACAAATCTCGCACATCCTGAGATTCAGTCCGCGGTATACTTTGCTCAGCAAATTTGGTGCTGGCATAGCCGGCTTTTACCGTGAGGATGATGAATATCCCTATAAATTTCCGTCCGGTACGGGTTTTCCTGCCCGATTGAATAATACCATCTTCTATGATGAAGACACTCTGCTAATTGGGCGGCGCAAAGCAAGTCTTAAAGATGTTAATTCCTTCGTAGCTTTTGCTGATATTGAAGAGCGCCTCAGTGCCAGATTCACTGATTATTTGAGTGGATTTTTACGCTATCGTTTTCGTGAAACGACTAACGATTCGCTCGGTGAATATTACGAGTCTATTGGTGACCGTCACGCCAAAAGCGACATTTATAACTTCCGCACCAGAGAACACTG
>CAYRXI010000008.1:0-2234 GCA_964428255.1 uncultured Candidatus Sumerlaeota bacterium | reverse complement strand
AGGCACGACTGGATTATTATCTATCCCGTCCACGTATAAATGTCTATCTTGATATCTGGCAGAACTTACAGGGCAAATCCGATATTTATGCCAATGAACGACTGACGAAAATAGCGCTGGGAGCTGATTATAAAAATCAAGCGGGGACTTTTGACTGGAACAATTACGTGGCTTATGAGCGACGTCAAATATATGACCCCACTGACCCGGATGCGTTTGAACAAGGAACCATTCGTGGTAGTTCTGAAGCCTCATATATTCCAAAGCATGAACGCTGGTGGACAAAGATCTCTACCTCCGCTTATAAAGTTTTAGACGAGAAAGATGTGTCGCATAGATTCATTACTGATTCTGGAGAATATCGGCGCTATGAATACGAGGCCAGTTTTAATGAACAGGAAACCCAGATTAATGTGCGCGGTACACTGGGTGGAAAAATCGGTCCAAAGTATATCTTAGAAGGAACTCTGGAATATGACTCTTTGTACAGCGGAATTAGAAGTGCAAAGGTGGTTCTCAAGCGTGACTTTCACGATTTTGTGGCACAACTTCAGTTAAGAGTCAAACGCTCCATTTTTGAGTATGAAGACGAAGACGAGAAGCGAAGCGACCAGAAGCTGGAATGGGACGTAAGATTTAATGTGCAATTTAAAAAGCCATTTGAGCGTCAGCCTATTGGTGCTTCCAGTATCCGGACTCTGCTGGATGCTCACAAAGAAGTTATTGCGGAAACTGAATTATAGCCATAAACAATAACACAAATCCAGCCTTTCCGTTTATGCTTATTAATTATGTTTTGAGGAGAGGTTTAAAAAGTATCTGCTATAATCCACAGAATGTTGCGCCATTATAAATTATTGTTGTTCACTCTATGTCTGACGATATTTTATTGTTTCCCACTTTTTCTGCCGACTATCCAGGTGCTTCCATTTCAGGTAGTTGAAGGTGATGTGGGTTCTTCCTGGTGGAATTTCTGGTGGGCAAAACACGCCATTTTTTCTCTCCGCAACCCCTATCATTGTGATTATTTGTTTCATCCTTGTGGGATCTCTTTAATTTTTCATGGATTAAATTTCTTGACTTCTCTTTTAACCTTACCCTTTCAATTAATGGGGGGAATTGCCTTATGTTATAACCTGGTGATTACGCTTTCCTTTTTGTTTACATTTTTAACAACTTACTGGTTAGTTCAGGAGTTGACAACGGAAGATTCTCAGTTTCAACTCCAACTTTCCTCAAACTCTTCTTCAATTAACTTCGGGGCATTAATTGCGGCTTTGCTTACTACTACGGCGCCCTATCGCTTTGAGCAATTACATCATCTTTTATATATCCCGATATTTGGCGTAATTTTATGGATAATATTTTTTCACCGCTCACTTAACATCGGACGGAATTCCTGGTGGGATGGAGTATGGTTAGGACTTGTTAGTGGAGGACTGATTCTGGTTAACTGGCATTTTGTGGTTTATTGCATCTGGTTTTCACTTTTTTATTTAATTTACATTACGCTCAAACAGCCCCGCTGGCTGAGACACTTACCCTCTCTCCGAAATCTCTTACTCGCGGTAATATTAATGTTGCCCATTGTTGTATTTATTTTACGCGAGATTGCTATTGCCGTTCGTCAAGGGCTTAGCCCTGCTTTTGAGATTGGTCCGAAGGTCTACTGGTCAGCAGATTTACTCAATTATATTGTACCACCATTTTTACTGAAAAAAATCATCAATGCGACTCAACCCGGTTTCTGGGGCGTAAAGGTCGGAGGTGAGTTTGCTATTTTTCCGGGGATTGTTCTCTGGGCATTACTTCTGCTGGCTTTGTTTAATAAGCACCCCAAACCTCTTTCACGATATTGGCTGATTATGGCATTAATCTTTGGTATTCTTTCCCTCGGACCAATTCTCAAGATTTATCGTCCCCTCCAGTTTTCTGAAGAGATTTTCTTCTATCTCCCGGGCTATTATTTATTAAGGGTTCCATTATTAGGGGAGATAAAGCATTTAACGCATTATGGATATATGGTAATATTCTGTCTGGCAATTTTTGTCGGTATCAATTATCCCATAATCATACAGCGTCTTCGTAAGATGATACAGCTCAGTCCCACCCTGCTTTTTTTAATACTGTCTGCCCTGATTTTAATTGAAAATGGGGCTTCTCCAATTAAGACCTATCCCTTACAAACTGAATCTTTTTATCAAAATCTGGGCAAAGATAGTGGAGATTATGCT
>CAYRXI010000007.1:43821-47536 GCA_964428255.1 uncultured Candidatus Sumerlaeota bacterium | reverse complement strand
TTGAAATTCCTCAGGTGTGTTGCAGGCATTTAATATGTAAAGTTCCAGCCCACTGCAGGCAGTCATCTGAACTACAGTTCCGATAAGATTACTAATTAATGTATAATCTTGCTTTAAAAACTGTCCCATTCTGTAGATACCAGCCAGGTTCTTTAGTGCCTCCTCATTTTTCCCCTGCAACATCAAGAAGATAGCATTTGTGCAAAAGACCTTCGCTGCAAAATTAGGGGCATAATTAATTCTCCTGGTTAAAGTTTGAATCGGACAGACATATTCTTTATAGCTTAAAATGTCGGGCAGAATTTTAAGTCGCATGTCCAGGTCAGTCTGGGGCGAAAGCAGCTTTTCCATAAAGTCAAAGCCATTCTGTCCGCTCTCAGATAGCGAGAACGCGTATAACGCCAGTTCACAGCGTTTGAAGACATTTTGAAGCAAGGGATTATCAGTTTGCTGATAGCTAATTCTCCACTTGTCCAGTTCTACGGCTAAGGCTTTATAATCTCACTGGATAATGAGTGAATCCAGATAGATGGTGTGAACAAAGATGTCATCTGGAAATCTGGCTGCCAGAGCACTTGCCAGTTCCAGAATTCTGGGTGTTGCACGTGGTACTGAATAAGACCGGGAATTATCTGACCTGCTTTGCAGATTGTCTTTTAGTTCTTCAAAATATTCTATTATTCGTTTATCATCTACCCGATGTAAAAATGAGGGCACGGGGGTGGGCAGGGTAATCATTGTACCTAAGGGTGTGCGGTCGCCACCATCTGGGATTGCACCTAACGGGTCTGCCAGAAAGAGGTGGTTAATTTTGACCAAATCCCAGTCTCCGCGAAGCACAGGCGAAGGAGCCAGCTCTATATATGTTTGATAGACATTTTTCTCAGTGGGGTGCTCAGGTGAGGCTATAATTAGATTGTTATTTACACGGGTTATGCTGAGATTATTTTTTTTAGGAAGAAAAGAACCGGAAATGTAGTAACTGCCGCGAGGGCTATTGTAAAGCTCTCCTTCTCTCCTCTCCTTTTCTTCAAATAAATATAAACTTATTTTATTAATTAAGTTTGAAGCTTGTTCCTTTAAGGAACGCCGTTTGATTTAAAGATACTCTTCGCCACTCCCCGTTAGATAAATCCCTTCAATTGAGCTGGCGTGGACAGAAATAATTGAAAAATTCAATCCGCACAGCATACAACACACAGCCAGCAGTGTTCTTAATTTAATCTGTCTATTTTTCCATAACATAGACGTTAGTCCTCTATTAATATTTATCATCACGTAAATTAAATTTTTCTATATTTGACGGATGGATCGTTCAATAGGTTGAAGGACACAATATTACTAATTTACTCTTGCAATAAGCAAATTGCCAAGCGTAAATTGCGATTGCTATTTTTAGATTTAACTATATGATAGGTTTATACCTTAAAATTTTTACTTATTCTTATAGTTGACGGCATAATTTATATATTTCATTCGGAGGTTACATAATGAAAAAGATTACCGGGACGTTTATAGATGAAATAACGTGGGATATTCCCTCCCAGAACTGGGGCAAAAAGGAATGGCGAAAAGAGTTTAATACGATGAAGGAGGCTGGAATTGATACCGTAATTATCATACGTGCTGGCTTGCGCGATATGGCGGTTTTTCCCTCGGAAGTGCTCGGGATTCTGGACGTGCCTGACCTGGCACAGCTATTTCTGGATGAAGCACAGCGTTGTAAGATGAAACTATACTTCGGAACTTATGACTCAGGTAACCTGGGTTATGAATGGACAAACTGGCGAGAAGACTGGGAGATAAATCGGAAGTTTCTGCCAGAAATCATCCGGCGCTATGGACAACATCCGGCATTTTTCGGCTGGTATATCTCGCCCGAAACCTGTGTAGCTACGCCGGGCGCACTGGAGATTTACCGGCGGTATAGTGAGTATATGAAACAGCTCACTCCCGAAAAGCCCGTCTTAATCTCACCCTATTATCCCTCGTGGGTGTATAGAGATGACACCAAAGCCGTACGACATAAAAAATTTGTTGCTGATTGGCACAAAATCTTTTCCACCGCGCGCTGTATTGACATTGCTGCCTTTCAGGATGGCTCGTGTGCCTTTCATCATCCAGACGGGATTTATCCTACAGATGAGCTGGCAGACTACCTGCAGGAATTACATCAGCTCTGTCGCGAACTTAAAGTAACACTCTGGAATAATGTGGAAACATTCGGACGCAATTATCCGATTAAATTCCCACCGATTGACTGGCGACTGCTGAAGCGCAAAATGGAGATTGCTGACCCATATGTTGAAAAACACATAACCTTTGAATTTAGTCACTTTTTAAGTCCTAATTCTATGTGGCCCTCTGCACGCACTCTCTACCACCGCTACTGTGAGGAAATAATAAAGATGCCGGTTAAAAAAGGTAAACGCAAATCATCGCGTTAATTTCCTACAGTTTGTCCCCAATCTATCAGCTCACTCTCAATCTTATCATAAATTCTGTCAATTTCCTGCTGAATTTTGCCGGTGTAATGTAGAGCAGTGACAATCTGACAGTAGTGCTTATGTCCTCCAGTGATAAGGTAAGTCCTTTTCTGTCCTTCAGCCATTTGTGACACACCTGATAGCCACCAACAGGATAGTTATATGAATATGTTGCTTGCCTGTTTGAGCAGCATACTCACACAATAAGTCTTTCAGTGCTGAATAATAGTTTTCCTCTGTTGCATCACCACGTCGGGCAATCTCATAAATATCTCTGATATATGTCTTCAACAGTGTCATTGGTAAATTTCTTCTGTAAGCAAAGCTAGTCCTCTATCTTGATACGGCTGGTGAATAGGAGTGGTTTGGTGGCTAAGTCCACACCGTCAACTACTCCCATAATCAACTCGCGCATCGGGCAGCGTGGAATCCCAAACACGGTAGAAGCCAAGCCCGGCGCCGCTCCCAGCAGTACCACATCGCCTTCTCCGGCATCCACATAATCTACCGCAACAGTTATATTGCCTCGTGGCAAGCCATCCAGTCCCAGCGGCTGAACCAGCAACAACTTCCGACTGTCATAGGCTGATAGTTTATCTGTTGACACAACATTCCCGACTACAACTGCCAGTTGCATTTTGCCTCACCTCAAATTTTATATCAAATTACAATTCGTTATTGAACTAATAGTGTTTTTTCAACTAATCTCAAACAACACTTGTATAAATTTTTTAGAGAAAAAACAACCTTAATTAATTTTTTCAAAGTCTATTATTTGAAAGTACAAACTCGCAGGAGGAAATAAAAAATGTTAAGCTTGAGTAACATTAAGAACTGGCGGAAGTTACTTTTCTGTCTGCTCTCAGGTATTCTGGTCATTACTTTCACCGGCTGTGCTACAATGAGAAAACCAGAGATAGTAAGGGTAAGAGGCTATGGCACAGCTGCTAATCTAACAGAACCATCGGTGCCCCCAAATACTCCTTCAGCACCTCCGCTACAATTAGATTGGGCAGACGAAGAGGTGTCTGCAGTGGGTCATGGTGTTCCGCCCGAGAGCGCCATTAACGAAGCCCAGGGACGACTGATGGCGCGCCGCGCGGCTAAAGTTGACGCTCTTCGTAATCTTGCAGAACTGGTTTATGGTGCCAGAATTGATGCGAGGACTACCGTAGAAAACTTTATTACTCAGTCAGATGTGATAAAGTCTCAAGTTAATGCCATCATAG
>CAYRXI010000007.1:42897-43811 GCA_964428255.1 uncultured Candidatus Sumerlaeota bacterium | reverse complement strand
GGTGTTTGGGAAGTCAAGGTGGCATTGACTCTTAAGCCTGTAGCGGAATTAGTTCAACGCCAGTATGCTCAGGCTACTACTCCAGCCTCACCCCCAAGACAGGCAGTTGTACCACCGGGTCAAGCGCGTTTAATGGCAAAACGCGCTGCACAGCTTGATGCATATCGGAATCTACTGGAACTGGTAAAAGGAGTACAAATTAAAAGCGGGACCACAGTTGAGAACTTTATGGCGCGCGATGACCAGATAAGAAGCCGAGTGGAAGGGATCATACGTGAAGCCCGGATTGTTGAAGAAAATTATCTGCCCGACGGAACTTGCGAAGTAATAGTAGAATTTGACCTTAACCGCATCAGGCAAGCTGTCCGCTAAACAACCAGCAAACAAAGAGTAATTACAGAAAAACTGTTGGCAGAAACGATCTCGGTCTGCTACTTTATGAAAATAATTGCCGATTTGCACATTCACTCCCGCTTCAGCCGCGCTACAAGTTCTGAAATGAATATTCCCTATCTCAGTAAAGCGGCGCGGCTTAAAGGAATTGATTTACTTGGAACTGGTGATTTCACTCATCCTGAATGGCTGGCTGAGCTCCGTAATGAACTGGACGACCTGGGGAATGGCTTATTTCAGCATGAAGGCACATATTTTATTCTCTCTGCGGAAGTAAGTCTAATTTATCCATATAAAGGCAAAACCCGCCGAATCCATATCTTAATCCTTGCTCCCGGCTTTGCTGAAGTGGAACAGATAAATAAACTTCTATCACCTTATGGCAAACTTCAGTCAGACGGGAGACCCATTTTAACGCTGACAGGAGAGCAGCTCGCACGCTATGTGCGTCAAATCTCGCCGCGGTGTGTGCTTATCCCTGCACATATCTGGACTCCCTGGTTTTCGCTCTTTGGTGCCAA
>CAYRXI010000007.1:40504-42877 GCA_964428255.1 uncultured Candidatus Sumerlaeota bacterium | reverse complement strand
TCAGGGTTTGACAGAATTGAAGAATGCTTTGGCGATAAGACCGAATATATCTTTGCGCTTGAGACGGGGCTTTCTAGTGACCCGGGGATGAACTGGCGTCTCAGTGCGCTGGACAAATTCACTCTGGTCTCGTTTTCTGATGCCCATAGCCCGGATAAACTCGGCAGAGAGGCAATAGTCCTGAATTGTGATATGAGCTACGATAGCATAATCAATGCCATAAAATCCCGCGAAAAAAGTACATTTCTGGGAACTATTGAGTTCTACCCTGAAGAAGGTAAATATCACTACGATGGGCATCGTCAGTGCCGTGTTTTGTGGTCACCAGAGGAGACCTTGAAGCACAACAAAATATGTTCGGTCTGTCGTCAGCCCGTGACAATTGGAGTGATGCATCGGGTAGTACAGCTCAGTGACCGCCCAGCTGGCTTTAAACCTGCAGGCGCACCGCACTTCTGGAACACCATCCCTCTCAAGGAGATAATTGCAGCGGCACGCTCTGTTGGTGTTGATACAGAGAGCGTGAAAAAAGAATATTTAAATACGGTCTTGAGGTTGGGGTCAGAATTTAATGTTCTGCTATGGCTACCGGATGAAGAAATTTCAGCTCAGCTTGAACCACACCTGGCGCAGGGGATTTTAAATGTGCGTCACGGAAGGGTTTATATCATTCCTGGTTATGATGGCGTCTTTGGCAAAATTAAAATCTATCCTGCTAAAACTGCCACGGGTCCACAGCAGAAAAGTTTTTTGTAGTGGCAACTTTCACAAATTGAATAGGGAGTATATATTAAAGATTTTTTACTTACAAACTAACAGGTAAATAAATCTCTCGCCCGAAAACAGCCTCAAAAATACTCCAAGGAACCACAATCTGCCTGCCTTGGCGAAAAAAAATATACTTCTGCCAGATATTGCTATCTGGCTAAGCTCACATATTCATACTAACAGCTTTGAACGTGGTGAGAGCTCAGTTTTTAGATTTTAACTCCGAGGACATTAACGACGGTTCGGGAGCGAGAAGCGACTCAGTATTAACAATCACTTTGTCAATGATTCCGTATTCCAGAGATTGTTCAGCCGACATAAAGAAATCCCGGTCAGTATCTTTCTCAATTCGTTCAATCGGCTGTTTGGTGTGCCGCGCCAGTATTTCGTTTATCGCCCGTTTAAGCCGCATAATTTCCTTTGCCTGGATATCAATATCAGTAGCCTGACCCTGAATCCCGGCAATGGGCTGGTGAATCATAATGCGGCTATGAGGAAGGGCATAGCGCTTGCCCGGAGCACCAGCAGCCAGCAACACTGCTCCCATACTGGCAGCCTGACCCACACAGGTGGTACTGACGTCAGGTTTGACAAATTGCATCGTGTCATAGATTGCCAAACCGGCGGAAACCAGTCCCCCCCGACAATTTATATAGAGGTTAATGTCTTTATCCGGATCTTCAGACGCCAGGAATAACATCTGGGCAATAACCAGGTTAGCCACATGGTCATCAATATCAGCACCAATAAAAATTATGCGGTCTTTTAACAGGCGAGAATAGATGTCATACGCTCTCTCACCACGTTCACTCTGTTCAATGACGTATGGAAGATAGTAGGTCATATTGCCCGTTCTCCTTTTTACCTCCGATGAGAAATTCTATATATATTTTACTTTAACATAAGAGATAAGGGCATTCTCAACCTTATTCATCTTAATTTGCTCTGCGAATTGGTCAAATCTTTTATTGCGTTCCAGACTGGCGCGGATTGCCAGGGGCTTACGATTTTCGCGTTGTGCAACTTTTTCCAGCTCTGCATTAATATCTTCCTCGGTCACTTCAATTTTTTCTCGCTGGCTGATTGCCCGATTGATTAACCAGGCAAGCACCGAGCGTGCTGCATCCATGGTTTTGGAATAAAAGTACTGTTCTTCTAAACCCCGTTGGCGTAAAAGTCTTCTATCTCTCTCTACAAGTTGCATTGCGTGCTGGTAAATAAGAGTTTTAGGAAGTTCAATTTTATGCCGAGCAGCAATACGGTCATAGATTTTATCAATGATTTTTTCGCGTTCCATTTTTTGCGCCTGGGCTTCGGCATCGGCTCTTATCTTTTCTCGTAATTCTGCCAGACTATTGAACTCGCCCAGGTCCCTGGCAAATTCATCGTCCAGTGCTGGCAGCTTGACGGCTTTCACATCGCGAATGAACACTTCATAAATGTCATTATGGCTGATAACTTCACCTTTCTCATTTTTTCGTTCGTGCGGAACTTTGGCGATTACTGTCTGTCCCCGTTTTTTACCCAACAAAGCGCTGAATACTTCTGGAGGTAGTTCGCGTGCAGGATGCCGAAACAAAGTTTCCTGTTTGGGATAGTAGTGCA
>CAYRXI010000007.1:38740-40494 GCA_964428255.1 uncultured Candidatus Sumerlaeota bacterium | reverse complement strand
TTATTGGTTCAATTTCTATCTCAATGCCTTTATAATCTTCTTCCGCAAGCTCCAGCGCAGGGATGTATTCAATTTCTGCTTCAATTGTGACCGAGCTATCCGGTGCTACCTCATATTTTTTTAACAGGGGTGGAGCTGCGATCTCCAGTTTTTTCTGTGCCACCAGAGCCTCAGTAATGGGTTTGAACATTTCTTCCACTGTCTCGCGTCGCACAGCGTCCCCGAACTGGATTTCCACCAATTTTAAGGGTGCCTTGCCGACTCTAAAGCCCGGTATGCTGGCGCTTGCCTGTAATTCCTTCAGTTTACTCTCCAGTTTCTTTTTAAATTCTGCTGCCGGAATCCTAAGCGAAATTTTTTTTACCGAGTCTGGCAGATTTTCTTCGGAGATTATTTCAAATACGGGTTGTACTTCAGCAGTTGCCACTTGTTCAGTTGCAGTGTCTGAGTCTGGTGCTGCTGTCCCAGCATCTTTAGCTGTTGCTGGTTTTGGCTGATTGGTTGGTTCAGGGTTCTTGTCTGTCATATCTCATAGTCTCCTGTGATTTTCTAATAAAAATATGTTATTAAAATAAACAACTTATCCTAATTGTTGAATAAATCGCAAGTAAAATTCCATCGCTGTAATGGGGGTCAAATTTCCGGACGTCTATTTTGCGCAAGCCAGCAAGCCAGAGCAGAATAGCGCTGGCGCTGTTTGTCATTTCTGCTGGCAATGGCAATCGCCTGCTTGGTGCCAACAAGACAGACCAATTTTCTGGCACGTGTAATCGCGGTATAGAGTAGATTACGTTGCAACATTATATAATGCTGATGATGAATGGGAATAATTACAGCTTTATATTCACTGCCCTGGGATTTATGCACAGAAATGGCGTATGCCAGAGTTAGCTGATCCAGTTCTTCTGCCTCATATTCAACCAGCCGTCCGCCGATGCGAACCTTTAAGACCTGAAATTCACGGTCAATGGTTTCCACGAAGCCAATGTCGCCATTAAAGACCTCTTTGTCGTAGTTGTTCTTCAGCTGAATGACTTTGTCACCGATACGAAAACGATGCATTCCTGCGAGATAGATATCTGTACTCGGGGTTAATAACTCCTGCAGTTCCAGATTGAGATTATTGACCCCCAGCACGCCCCGATACATAGGTGTGATTACTTGGATGTCTTCCAGCGGATGGAAGCCAAATCGTTGAGGGATACGCTCTTTGAGCAGGAGTTTTATTGTGCGTAAGGCTTCTTCTGGTTCCTTGCGTTCAATGAAGAAGAAATCCCCCAGCTTACGGTCAGCATAAGAGGACGCAGTAATGTAAGGGAACTCCCCTTTATTTATTCTGTGAGAATTGGTGATAATTAAGCTACGTTGAGCCTGCCGAAAAATTTTGGTAAATCGCACCACCGGGACGGTTCCAGAGAGTATCAAATCTTTTAAAAAATTGCCGGGACCGACAGGTGGTAATTGGTCAACATCACCGATAAAAACTACTGAGGTCATAGGAGAGACGGCAATCATTAATTTATGTGCCAGCCAGATGTCCAGCATTGAGGTTTCGTCAACAATTACAAAATCTGCAGGTAGGGGATTACTACCATTGTATTGACAGGTGTCGGTAGCTGGCTCATACTTAAGCAGACGATGAATGGTGGCAGCTGGTTTACCGGTAATTTCAGTGAGACGATTGGCAGCTCTGCCGGTGGGAGCTGCAAGGAGCACTCGCACACCATATTTTTCCAGAATGCGTAACAGGGCAC
>CAYRXI010000007.1:36836-38730 GCA_964428255.1 uncultured Candidatus Sumerlaeota bacterium | reverse complement strand
TGTGGTCTTGCCGGTGCCAGGACCACCGGTTATCACCAGCATGCCCCCTTTTAAGGCTCTGCGGAGTGCCAGCTTTTGCTCTTCGGCAAATGTCACCTTATGCTCTGTCTCATAGGCAACTATCTCTGCCTCCGGTTCAATCCGCGGGATAAATTTGCCCGTGCGTGATAAAATAGCAATTGCCTCTGCCACCTGCCGTTCACAGGTATACAACCAGGAGAGAAAAACTGCCGTCTGCTCTTCCGATTCTGTTAATTTTGTGAGCACAATTTTCTTCTTGTCCGCTAATGAAAGAATAGCATCAGCAATAGACTGTTCAGCGACCTTCAGAAGCTTCGCAGCCTGAGCCTTGAGAATATCGGAGGGCAAGTAGGTGTGGCCATCATCCTTGGCTTCATTAAGAACGTGGAGAACTCCGGCTTCAAGACGTTTAGGGGAATCCAGCGGTAAGCCTAATCTGGCTGCTATCTGGTCGGCAGTCTTAAAGCCAATACCGTAAACATCCAGCACCAGCTGAAAAGGATTAGTCTTAAGTACCTCAATAGAGTTATCGCCATAATAGCGATAAAATTTTTTGCCAAGGTGAGCCGGGATATTATGTTGTTGAAGAAAAATCATCAGCTCCCGAATACGGAGTTGCTTTGCCCAGGTACTGACAATCATCTCCAGACGCTTGGCCCCGATGCCTTCAACCTCAAGCAATCGCTCCGGTTCTTTATCAATGATGTCAATAGTCTTATCCCCGAACTTATTAACAATCCTGGCGGCGTAAACCGGACCAATTCCTTTTATCAGTCCGGAGGCAAGGTACTGCTCAATGGCTCTGGCTGAGGCAGGAATGCGGGTGACATAATTTTCTACTTCAAAACGATAGCCATATTTCTGCTGCCGGCGCCATTTACCCCACAGGCGCAAGCCTTCACCGGGAACCACACCCAGCAACGATTGACTCCCCCCCCTCCTCACGTTTCAATTCAATCACCGCATAGCCATCCGTTTCGCCAGAATAAATAATGCGCTCCACTACTCCATCAATTATTTCCAGCCCTTCATCTTGCATCGTGCATCTATAAATAAATTGTAGGTGAACAATTTATATAAATAATTATCCAACTATTCTCCAGTGGCTTTTGGCAACACTGAAAAACAAAAGAGATAGATAAAATGGAGTGAAAGCAAAGAGTTGCAATTCTGAAGGCAACTGAATTGGGAACAAGAGACAGCGGTGGAATTCTTAGGGAAATTACACTTATTGTTCACGTCCCGATGCCCTACGCAGGTCGGCTATAAATGTACTGTCAATCTGACCGCCGAGCTGTTGAATCCGGTGCACATCTGCCCAGGCTTGTGCGTAATTGCCGCTAAGGTAGTATAGCACCGCACGCTTACTATATAAGTTTACATCTGTGGGATTCAGACGCAGTGCTCTGGAAAAGTCGTCGAGCGCCTGCGTGTAATCTCGCTGCTGGGCAAAGGCAACTCCCCGATTATAATAAACTTCTGCCCAATTGGGATTTAGTTTTATGGCTGAGGAATAGTCCGCAATTGCCTTTGCAGTCTCTTGCTTTCTCATAAAAGCTGTTCCACGATTGTTGTAGGCTTCACCATATCCGGGGTCAAATTGCAGAGCGATATTGAACATTTCTATGGCTTTATCAATCTCGCCTCGATTAAGAAATAAGGTGCCGAGATTATAGTAAGCCTTTTTATGATTCGGATTATATTTCAATGCCTGTGTGAAATCCGCGAGGGCTTTCTCGTAGTTGCTCCGCAAAAAATAGGCTGTTCCCCGATTGTTGTAAGCGTCGGCATAATGCTGTCTGAGCTGAATGGCTCTGGAGAAGTCCGCGATGGCTTTATCATATTCACCGCTATACAGATAACCACTGCCACG
>CAYRXI010000007.1:35347-36826 GCA_964428255.1 uncultured Candidatus Sumerlaeota bacterium | reverse complement strand
TTGAAGATTACGTCTGTCATCAGAGTCTCGTGGTTTTTCCACACCTTGCAGCGCTGATGAGTTAAAACTGCAAACAGAGTAACTATGGCTATCATAATTCCAAGCAGGCTGTATTTAAGTGCCGGGCGCTGTTTAAATCTTCGTTGAAATAACCAGCAAAAGCCTTCACCAGCCAGATAGCTCAGCCCGATTGATGGTAAATAAGTATATCGGTCAGCTGCAATGGCTTCGCCTACCAGTGGAATTATTTCACTGACCGGCAGTATAAGCAGAAAGAAAAATAATCCACCAAAGGTAACAATACGCGTATAACGGGAAAAATAAATAATTGCTGAAATGACTATTAACAACAAAAATGGTGCAATTCTAAATTGCCAGGGTAGCATACCTCCAATCTTTTCGGGATGTGGGTAAATTGCTGATAGAGCAACGGGAAAAATGGTTTTGCCAAGATAAAACAATATTCCGTGACTGGCAATCTGGATATTGTGCCAGAGAGGATAGGACTTTTCTTCTGGAGTAGTTCCGGGCGGATACTGGGCAAATAACCCGATTATCAAAAATACTAAAGCCAGCACAAAAAATGGTATTTTCTCCAGAATAATTCTCGGGTTAAGCAGACGCTGAATATAATAGTCACATAGTAATAAAGCGAGCGGTAAAGTAATTGCTACTCCCTTTGAGAGAAGAGAAAAGAGAAACAGGAACAGAGATAGATATAAAAATCTGGGGGACGTCAGCTGTTGATAGTAAATATAACCAATCAGGGCACTTAAGTAGAATAGAGCATAGAGCACATCTTTGCGCTCAGTTACCCAGGCAACAGACTCAACCCTCAGTGGATGCACTCCGAATAACAAAGTCGTCACCAGCGCAAGCACAGAGTTTTTACTTAATCGGTAAATTAACCAGAACACCATCAGAGTATTGCACAGATGAAGTATCACATTAGTGGTGTGATATACCAGCGGGTTCAGCTTAAAAAAATGGTATTCTATCGCAAAAGACAACACTGTCAGCGGGATATAAGTATTTAGATAAAACGAGGTAAAAATGTGTTTTATCGTTTGCCAGGATAGATGCTGAATTGTCCGGTTTTTGGTTACTAATTTATCATCATCCCAGTAGGTAAAGCCATTTTTAAGTGCGGGTAAAAACGCGAGTGCAGTGATTAGCACCAGCAGAGAACAGCTAATTATTATTTCTCGCTTTCTCATTTCAGCGATTGTGGTTGGCGATACTTTAATATAAAGTAGATGTTGATTAAAAAGAGCAGTAGCGTGCCCCAGAGTTTAGTGGACATAGCCAGAACTCCGATACCACGCTGAAAAGCCGGTGCAGAGAAATTAAACGGTATAGAAATGATTACCACCCCTGCCATAAAGAGAAGAATGGGAATTGGCTGTTCGCGATTAAGTCTGCGGGCGAGAACAAATATGGGAAAGACCAGAAGGGTAAGATAATGGTCCCAGAGCAGAC
>CAYRXI010000007.1:33100-35247 GCA_964428255.1 uncultured Candidatus Sumerlaeota bacterium | reverse complement strand
TAGATTGTTCTTGAAAGGACTTCGTCAGCCATAACACCAATACTAATAACAGGATAGAAATAAAATAAGTAAGCAAATTTGCAATGTCAGGGGATAGATGTAACCAGGGTTCTGTATAGGGGTTGCTGGTTAAGAGATGGTGAAACAATGAATTGAAAGATTGATTATAGGGGTCGCGGTAGAAATCCATTCCTAACTCTGACCAGGTAGAGTGACCATAAGACATATCCTGGAGGACGGGGATAAAATCAAATTGCACTGCGGGGGCGGTAATCAGAAAACTAACTCCTGCTAAAATAATCAGCCACAACAGGCTATATCCAAGGACGCGCCACTGACGAAGCCAGAGGAAATAGAGAAAGAAAATACCGGGCGAGAGTTTAAAGAGCGTAGCAAATGCCGTAAGAAAGCCGGTCAAGAACTCACGGTTCCTGGAGTAAGCCCACCAGAGAAGCGAAATCAGTAATAGTAAAGCGCAATTAAGTTGCCCGGCGGTGAGTGTGCGATAGAAAGGAAACAGTCCCCCTCCCAATATTGCTGCCAGTGTTAGGTAAGGCAGGCTCAGTGGCAGTCTTAAAACTACAAAAAGTATTACAATGCTTAACCAGAAAAAAATGTGATTCAGCACAAACCAGACAACTGCTGCTTGCCGTAATGGAAACATCGTCAGGAAGGCAAGAACCTGCCCGGTAAACGGGGGATAGACATACGGATTCAGAGTCCTGATTTGATGAAGCCGGGCAGCGAGAAAGATTTGCTCCACATCATAGGGATTGCCCCCTCTAACAAGTAATTCTGCACCCAGATAAATGTGTTTGAAGTCATTCAGATGCATCCGCCGTAAGGCAAGAAGTATGTTCCGCTGGCAATAAAAAAAAATCCCACCACACATTAACACAATGAGTATTATCTTAGTCAGTACTGTGCGCAAATTATATCGGTTAATTCTCTTCATTGTGAAGTGCTGAAGGCGCCAGATGTTGCCGTATTCTGCGTAGGCTTTTAAAACTTCGCTCGCAGCGTTCTATTAACGTCTGATTCTCCGGTATGTTCTTAATATAGATGTTCCAGCCTGCAAACTGGCTGGCTGAGTACGGCTGGAGCCAGTAATACACCAATCGCCAATTCGGATTATCCTTGAGGACATAATTTAAGTGCGCGTCACGAGTGATAACTATAAAGTTGATATTATATTTCTCTAACAGGTCGTACCAGTTTTTGCCCGGTGCATTACGTTCAATTCCCCCCTCAATAATTTTTTCATCCCAGACAAAGAGGTCAAGCCAGATATCAAAGCGGCTGTCAGTGAAGATTTTGTGATATTCTGGACTCAGGCGCCAGATTAGATAGCCGGCGTAATTTATCTGATTATACATATTGCCGGTGAATTTATTGGCGATAATAAAGTCGCACACCTCTACGGGGTAACTGGATTTAGAAAACTCTTCACCTTTAATCAGCGCAAGATTACGAGCAAAATAACTCATACCTTCACGCTGATGGAAAACGCCCCAGCCCACGAATATCAATGCCACCAGCAAACAGAAATATTTCACCAATTTGTGGGGGATGCGGAATTCCTCCACCAGGGCAACAGCAAGCCAGGTCGCCAGAGGAGCAGTAATGATGCCGAACAGTGGCAAATGCCTGACGTGCATAATTGATTGATGAGTAAAGAAAACCAGCAGTAATAGTTCAAAGAGCGAGGGGATACGGCACCTGATCACTGCAAAGCCAATCATAAAAAATATCAGGAGAAACTCATACGACCAGGTGAAGAAAAAATCCGGTGATTGGAGCTCGGGAATTATCCTGACTAACTCTTTCTTGCCCATTACTTTAAAGGTCAACAGGTGTGGATGAAGCCCATGGGGATTAATTAGAGACGCTACGGACAAAGCACCAAATAGTGCCAGCAAATTTATCACGTATACCCGCCATTCAGCATAATTAACACGGAGGGAACGATTGACAACGGCATCAATAATAAAGAACGCCAAAACTATGAAAGCCAGAACAAAACCACCATGCAAATTCACCCACAACACCATTAAGGGAATTGACAGTAGAAACAGTCTGAAGGTGTTTATACGCTTTGCCCGATACTCATACAGGAGAAAGAGAAAAATGGCGAGCAACAAGTATGT
>CAYRXI010000007.1:26898-33082 GCA_964428255.1 uncultured Candidatus Sumerlaeota bacterium | reverse complement strand
CGGGGGGCGAGGATAAATTGTGCGACGCATAATGGCTGCGGAAATCAAAGTGAACACTGCTGCCAGATAAAAATTGCCACTGCGACGATAAGCAGTATGTAAAACGATTAATGCAGTAATGATTAACACCAGGGTTTTAAAGGCAATGAGTGTGCGCAGACCTCCCAGATTTGCCAGTTCTCCAGCATAAAAGACGAGGTAAAACAGAATTTGTGTCAGCCATTCATGATTAACCCAGCGGATGTGCTCTCCGGTGAAGGTAAAGACATCATTAATTGGGAGTTTAAAGTTATGCTCTACAATATATTTGCCTGTTTTCAGATGCCACCACGCATCGCTGTCTGTTCGCAGTGGTGTAAACGAATAGGCAAATACCAGCCAGAGAATCAGCAAGATTAAAATAATCTTGAGGCTATCAATTTTCTCCTGTTCCATTCGTCCTTGACTCAGTATGTAATTATTGGAGAATTGCTAAAATTTTATTTTATGCTTCCGGAAATCTGCCGTTTTTTCACCTTATAACTTTATTTTGCTCTTGCGTTTAAGATGAGTCTGTAAGTAAAATTTAAGAAATTTTTCTTTTTATTATGAACAAATTAAAGATTTGAGTTAGATATTATGAAACGTACCTATCAACCGAGCAAAATAAAGCGTAAACGCACTCATGGCTTTCGGAAACGTATGTCCTCCAGAGGTGGCAGAAAAGTCCTCAGCCGCCGTCGTAAAGCCGGACGTAAACGTCTGACCGTATAACCCTTGACGACTGGTTCAATCACTCAATATCTGGGTGCCAATTCCCTTATCCGTAAACAGTTCCAGTAGTAAGGAATGTGGTAATCTTCCGTCTATTATATGAGCTGTTCTAACGCCACCTTGCAGGGCTTCTTTGCAGGCTTGAATTTTCGGTAACATCCCACGTGTAATTATGCCTTTGCTGATAAGCTCATCTATGTCTGAATCTTTTATCGTTGTCAGAAGCGTTGATTCATCCGCTTGATTGGCAAGTATACCGGGAACATCTGTTAGCAGGATAAATTTTTCCGCTTTCAGGGCTGCGGCAATATGTGCCGCCACAAAATCTGCGTTTATATTGAGTGTCTGCCCCTGCGCATCCACCCCGATAGGCGAAATTACAGGGATGAAACCGGCATCATCCAGCACTTTTAATAAATTGACGTTGACTTCTTTTACTCGTCCAACAAAACCGAGGTCATCAGTACCGCCTGTCAGCCGTTCTGCTGTGATCAGCTTACCATCTTTCCCGCTCAGACCCACAGCATTACCGCCTGTTTGATTAATGCGATTTACTATTTCGCCATTGACTCTGCCTGCCAGCACCATTTCTACCACGTCCAGCGTCTCTCTATCTGTGACGCGCTGCCCGGCAACAAATCTGGGCTCTATTCCCAGACGCTGTAATAACTCTGAAATCTCCGGTCCGCCTCCATGCACTACCACTGGCTTAATCCCCACATAGCTGAGCATCACTATGTCTTCGCTCACCGAGTTCTTTAGTTCTTCTTTCACCATTGCGGCGCCACCGTATTTAATTACGAAGGTAGCGCCACGAAATTTCCGGATGTACGGCAGTGCCTCAATCAGCACTGAAGCACGCTCAATGCTTTTATTAAATTCTATCTCTGACATAACCTTTCACTGTTATGTGGTCTAAGTATTTTTCTGACTTATTATTTTAAATTTATATCAAGTGTGATAATGTGCATTGATTTTTACATACCTGGTGCTGATATCGCAAGTCCAGAAGCGAATTTCATTCGTCCCGGCACCAAGCTCCACTTTAATTTCTATCTGTTGATTCTGCTTAAGATAATCTCTCAAAAGCCCCATATCCTTTAAACAGGGAACCCCGTGCTGGAAAACGGTATAAACACCAATTTTTACGACCACTTTTTGCGGGTCAAAAAGTGCATCTGTGTTACCCACAGCACACACAATTCTTCCCCAATTCGGGTCGTTCCCAAATAATGCTGTTTTAACCAGCAGGGAGTGCGCAATGTGACTTGCCACCGCTCGGGCATCCTCGTATGAGTGCGCACCGCTCACAATTATCTCTACCAATTTGGTGGCGCCTTCACCGTCAGCAGCAATTTGCCGGGCAAGGTCTACACAAACCGTTACCAGCACATCACGAAATGCAAGAAATTTTTCCGAATTTTCGGTAATAAGCTCCTCGGGCGCAGCGGTTGATGGTGCCCGGGCTAATAGCATCACCGAATCGTTTGTGCTGGTGTCACCATCAATTGTCAGACAATGAAATGACCGGTCTACGGCAAATTGTAAAGCACTCTGCAAGGCTGTATGAGCAACGACCGCATCAGTAATAATAAAGACAAGCATAGTAGCTAACCGTGGATGAATCATTCCTGCACCTTTAGCCATCCCGAGAAAAGAAATATTCTGCACGGGACCAGGAATAATTTTTTGTGCCAGTTTGGGGCGGGTATCCGTCGTCATTATAGCTCTGGCAGCAGACAGCCAGCCATTGCCTTTTAATTTGGGGACTGCCTGATTAATGCCCGCGATAACCTTATCCATTGGAAGTGGTCTGCCAATTACACCGGTAGAGGCAATCAGAACCTGAGACGGGCGTAGATTCAGATTCTTTGCCAACTGCTCTGCCATCAGTCGTGCATTTTTTATCCCTTCAGCACCGGTGCAAGCATTGGCATTCCCGCTGTTAACCACTATGGCACGGATGGATTCAGGCTCAGCCTGCAGATGTTCTCTGGAGACTATAATTGAAGCCGCCGGAAACTTATTTTTAGTAAACACTGCTGCAGCAGAACAATGCTGGTCTGCGTAGATTAATGCCAGGTCATTTTTGCCCGAGGCTTTTATCCCGGCTGCCACGCCACTGGCTTTAAAGCCCTTTATTGTAATTATATTCTGGTCTTTCACTCTTATGCCTCAATAGAAATCAATATCCAGATTTAAGAAATTTAACTTACCAAATCAAGGCAATGTTTTTGTAAATAAAATGTTCAGCCTAACCCAAAATTTTTGCCCAAAGAATAAAGAATAAAAACACCTCTGAGGAAAAGCTAGGATAAAAGAGAACTAATAGTATTTTGTAAAAAATTGGCTAAGAGAAGATTGATCTTCTTCTCTTAGCCATTAATTCGTTTATGGTAATCCCTGCTTTAATTATTTAACCTATGGGATCATACTATGTCGTTCAACAGTAACCGTGGTCAGAGTATTTGTTCCGCCACGGGTGTTCTCAAAGTCCATTCCTTCAAAATTCAGGAAAAAGTGAGTTCCAGAGTTCGTTTCAAAGTAAATCGGATAAGGATTACCATCCATATCCGGTGCTGTAGTGCCATAGAAGCGTAAGCGGGCTGCCCAGTTATAATCATTGCTCTGCACACGGACCGCACCAAGCATTGTATTCACATCCGCTGAGCTAATGTTGAATATCGCCCGATATAATTGATTGGGTGTCCAGGGTATAGAAGAAGGATTACTCCACCAGTAGCCAAAGCCCCGTTCCTCAACCACTGAAGAAGAGACCTGTAGCCCGCCTGTAGTGCCACTGAATATTTGATTATAAGGAGGAATGGTGCCACCCCAGTTCCAGGGAAATGCCGGTGTAGTCTCTGCACTCCAGCCACCCGCGGGAACATCCAGCTTATATACATCCAACTGCTCCAGAAATACACTGCCGCTATCCACGTCAAAGTCGTAGACATCAAAATAAGGAGTCAAATTACCTGCATTAATCGGCATTACATACTGATTATACACCCTGGTGCCAACCGTAGGTGGCATATAGTCGCCAGTTACTGAAGTCAGTACCATCTCCAGATTGTATGACCAATTGTTGGATTCATTCACCCGGAACCGTAAGGTTGGGATCAACGCAGGTGTAGCTTGGTTAGTACTCACCCACCAGGCAAACTTATACAGCTTATTTGCTTCATACGGCACACCATTCATCGGCGCTTGCCAGTAACCGAACCTGTTAGTGGTATTATCCGTGACTACTCCAATTCGGTGTCCATCGTAATTGGAATTTGCACCTGCACAATGAAGGTCATAAGTATCTATAGTTACCGGAGTATATACCCATCCGTCATTATCTCCTTCAAAGTCGTAACTGATTATCGGAGTTGGAGTTCCTGTTGGCGTTGGTGTAAGTGTCGGTGTAGTTGTGGGTGTTGGTTGGGCACCACACTTGCCTGCCCAGTTGACCATTTGTATCAAAAATTGGTTTGAACCCGGGTCCACTGACACGCTGTTAAAATTGCCCGTGGTAAATACCAATCTGCCATTACCATATGTCCCAGCCAGCAAGGCAATGTCACTTGGTGTCTCTGCATCAACCGCAATAACTGTCCACTGGTTACCGATATCCTGAGATCTAACCCAGTCAAAATTTCCGGGCAAATCATCATCTATTAGTCCCTGAACAATAGGATGCGCGGGATTCACAATCGTGGCTTCATAACTTATGGGATAACCTGGCCAGTAGGTATCATAAATATAGACTTCAAACCCGGATGGAAATGCCGTCGTAGTCGCGCCTGTGACACCGGGCTGAGCTATAATGAACCCGCCACCATCCAGCGAAACCCACTCTTGAATCTGGTTCTTCTGACTGTCGTATACAGCCGGATTTGTGCCTATATCAATTATGAGCACAGCATACTTCTGCAAATTGGTACGGGTTAAATCTCCAACATTAACCGTGGAAGTAACATTAACACCTAGCTGGCTCAAGCGATCCGGTAGATCCCCATTCGGATTAAAGATCAAAACAGCGCAACCAGGTGACGGAGTTATCTCACAGGTAATTGATAAAACATATTCATACGGACCGGGACAGGGATATCCATAGAAATCGGCTGGCGCGATAAAGGGCCAATAAATGCCCGGCTCAAGGGTGGCTTGAACAGTAATCTCTTCGCAGGCGTAACCAAAGGTATAGGGTTCTAAAGAACCAAGATTATCCCTGCAATTGCCCGAACCTGGCGGATCAGTTTTTACAAAACCCATCAAAACTGGTATCTCAGCTGTTGCTCGCAGGGTGACGGTCTTTTGCTCCGTCAGTACAATCTGGTACCAATCTGTATCACGCCAGCCTATATCAGCCCAGAGTAAACCACATATTGTATCACCACAATTAACTGAGGTAAATGCTGGTGCAACCATATTGCATCCACCGTTGGTATCAGCGCCACAGGGCTCATTTTCGGGTAGAGCGTTTGGCGGACAGGTTATATTACACGTGGGGGATGGAGTTGGTGAAGGTGTAGGCGTAGGCGTAGACTCCGTAGTGAAAGACCAGATATGCCCATCAGTTTTACCAACGATGTTCTTAGCAATCACTTGCCAGTAGTATTTCGTCCCGGGATTGAGTGGACCCGGGTTACAGAAGGTTACAACTGTATTCTTACAGATCAGATTGGTTGGGGGATATTGGGTATCAAAAAGCACATCATAAATTGGTGCACATACATCCGCAGTAAATGCCAGGTCATCTAGTACAAACACATCTGCTTCGGAGTAAATGACCACTTTGGCAATTTCATTCCCCTTAACACCCAGCGGTCTCAATTCGGTATTCAAAATTATAACCCTGCTATCCACCAGTGCATTTTTAGAATCATATGCCTCCATTATAAGTTCCTGTCCGGCACCACTATTTGAACCGGCAAGCACTGTTACCTGCGTCATCGGGGTTATAAAAGTAATCGTCTCGGGACCTTGCGGTATACCGCCATCCTGCAAATAGGAATTAAAATTGAAAGCGAGGAAATTAGGCGAGGAGTGTCCAGTTACGCGAAAGCCGCTACACTCATTCAATATCGCACCGCCATCACCTTTTATTGGTCCTTCAAAAATGACGCCCAGTGAGGCATACTCGTTGGTGAGGGCTACGGTTTGCATAAACACGCACGGTGCACTCACGTCATCAAAATCAATTACTGTGAAACTACCGGATGCCATAGCAAGTGAACGAGACGAAGATATTGGAGAAGTCATTTGGCTTGTGTCTGGCTCTGGCACTAACGCCATACCTTCTCTGACTGTATTTGCCACTGCTTTAGTGCTAATGCCAGATATTCTGGAGCCCGTACTGCTCATCAGTGCAGGATTAATCTGAACTGGCTTACTTACTGTTTGGTCAATATCTTCACCCTTGTCGTTGATTAATGATGCC
>CAYRXI010000007.1:26082-26862 GCA_964428255.1 uncultured Candidatus Sumerlaeota bacterium | reverse complement strand
GAATTACTACCTCTTTTATTATTGGAATCTGCCATATCGGTAGTTATCTCTGGATTCACAATGGACGGTGCCTCGGATAGTGACGTTATTTTCCCTCTTGTCGGACCAAAAGATAAGCCCTTGACAAATTGAGTACCACTGGGACCTATCAGTGTTGCCTCACCCGTGGCAGTATTAACCGTATATAGCGAATCAGTATAGGTATTATGCGCCCACATCACTCCGTTTTTATCAAAGTCCAGCCCCTGCATTCCCGGAATAGTCGTGGATATATGGCTAACTGCACCTGTTGATTTATTAATTGTCAAGATCCTTCCAGTAGAGAATTCAATTCCCCACAGTGTTCCATTATTATCAAAATCTAAGGCAGTAATAAGACTGCCGACATCATTAGCAACAAGCGTCGGCTGACCATCAGTTGCGATGCGATACAATGTATTGACCTGCGTTATTCCATATAACTGTCCGTTATCTCTAGGGTCAGCTGCAAGTCCCTGCCAGCCCATAATACCAGTTGTGCCGACATAAGTCGGAACCCCCGTATTTAAATTCAGCGTGTAAAGCCCGCCACCACTAAGATCAATTGTATACATATTAACACCGTTATACGCCAGTCCTGCTGGAACTGCTGGTCCCGAAGCTGTAGAGCCAATCAGTATAGCTGCCCCGTTGGTCTGGTCAAGAACATAAAGATTATCCAAATCGGAATCAATTGCATATAGCTCTTCTTGCGATAGCGTAATATTCCAGCGCAGCATCGTGTTCCGGGACACACCGGTT
>CAYRXI010000007.1:25195-26072 GCA_964428255.1 uncultured Candidatus Sumerlaeota bacterium | reverse complement strand
TCGGAGGTGGTGTTGGTGTAGGAGCTCTGGTTGGTCTCGGCGTCGGCGTTATGGTCGGTGTTGGTGTAAAAGTTGGCATACCAGTTGGCATTGGGGTTGGCGTTGGTGTGGGAGTTTTGGTCGGCGTAGGAGTTGGCGCAGCTAATACTGTTATTCGCACAGAATCCCAGCCCTTCGTATTGTCATTGCTATCATTGCCGTCAGTTGCCGGGTCATATAGCACGCCGATATAATATGTGCCCGGCGGTGTGTTACCGGGAATAGTTACCATTCCCATATTTACGCGCACTGAACTCATAGCTCCAAAATTCCAGGTAAAACTCTGGGTACTTAACAGGATATCACTATTGCTGATAAAATCATTCGTGGAGAGATACACGCGAAAGGTCCAGGTACCGTTAGCTGAGCCATTAGTGGCATTGACTGCCAGATGATTTAGCAGAGTTGTAGAACTACCAGCTTGAATGGTGATAGGGGCGACATTGCAATCCAGGGGTTGCAGGTCAAAGGCACTATCACGGCAATAAACAGGGATAAAAGTGTTATTTATGTAATTCACCCAGTCCTCTGTTTGGCGGCAATAATAACCGCGATTATAGCGGTTAGAAGTGGAACAAATGGCGTGAACATATCGCCCCCCCCCATTAATGAAGTATGCACCACTGCCGCTCATTCCTCCCCAGACCGTATCAAAGAAATGCCCTCCACCAGTATTCAATTGAAGCTGATTAGCGGGACAATCATCAAAGTTGCCGTACCAGTAATACATATCCCTGCCGTTATGCAAGTCAGGATCAGGACAGTTTTGACTAGGATAGCTAGCATTATTATATGTCAGACTTTTATGCCAGCTGCAGTCTCCTCCGTAACACCAGCC
>CAYRXI010000007.1:24937-25185 GCA_964428255.1 uncultured Candidatus Sumerlaeota bacterium | reverse complement strand
GGTTTATCGCAATTACTCCTACGTCATAATCAAAATTCCCGTTAGCTGTCCAGCCGGTAAGTGAAGCCATTGTCTCACTATATGCCCAGCCATATTTCTCGGCATTAGAACCACCCTGCACACCATCCCAGCCCGGATACACCCAGATTTCATCAGCCCAGCCATGCCCACCATAATCATAAACACAATGTCCAGCAGTTAAGACTGTCTCAGCATCACGCATCGTCCCGGAACCCACGTAATAAGAA
>CAYRXI010000007.1:22457-24927 GCA_964428255.1 uncultured Candidatus Sumerlaeota bacterium | reverse complement strand
ATTACCAGCTTGCAGTTCATTCTCCAGGGAAAGTCCCCGGTGTTTGTAATCTTTGTCATATTTACAAACGACTTCAGCAGATGCTCTACCATTTCTCCACCACCATCTGCACCATCATACCCACCACCCATTCGCAGCTCTTCAGTACTTTTGGCCTCAATTGGATATCTATA
Organism: uncultured Candidatus Sumerlaeota bacterium; assembly: GCA_964428255.1. Taxonomy (GTDB): domain Bacteria; phylum Sumerlaeota; class Sumerlaeia; order MWCT01; family JAGHBZ01; genus CAYRXI01. Next base: position 24,754 of record CAYRXI010000007.1, on the reverse strand, counting down.
TGTCTCACCGGTCTTTGGATTATACACAACGAAGTCACCGGCACCGGTAGTTTTGAGCTCTGCTGGGAAGGACATCGGTATTGGTGGGATTTCATCAATAGGGGGATGATTGGGAAGAATTACTGGCTCTTCGTAAGTCGGGCTGAATTCGGCTTTAATTGGCTCAATTTCTACTGCCTGGACAACGGGAACAGGTTCACCTCCCTTTGCCAGTAAAGGAATGATTATTACTGACATTAACAGCGCAAATACAATACATCTACTACACCAACGACTGTCTACACCTTCACCCTGTCTCATTGTTTTTCTCCTTTTTATTTATCTGGTACTTCTACTTCGCACAAACTTTTCAGAAAAAAATAAGAAAAAATTTTTTACTCTATCTAGAAAACCACGCCTTATTAATGCTCTTTTAAAAAAATATAATCAATTACTTTTTTATTTATTTGTTTTTTTTACATCAGTTGTAATTCGAATGGTTGGGGAGAAAAGGTAAGAATGTCACTTTGCTATTTTAGCCCTAACCTTGAAAAATCGGGGCTAATGAGGGAAAACGAGTGAGGGACAATTTGTGGTAATCTCTTAATTCAATCAAGGCAGCGGTGACCAAAAACCTCACAAAATCTTTGCTTTCTTCATTATAAACCGTGGTACGAATACCACTTCCAACTAAAGCACCAAGTATGTCCTGATGCACGACGTTACATTTTTGTTGCGGTGCAAATAAATCAGTTTGAATAAACAAACCATTTTTTCTACCCCGGCGTTCGCTATTAATGAGATACTGAAACGTTTGAATCTCATCAAACGCTGTTACTATCTCTTGCAACAGCCTCTCAAAACCAGTTATTTTCAAATTCACAAAATAAGGGATCGGTGCTTCAAGAATTACACTAGTTCGGGTTAATTTTTTTGAATATCCTCTCCTGTTATGCTACAGAACTCCAGATTGTTATCCTTCATCAGAGCGTCCAGAACTTGTAGCGTATCTTTGGTGGCATCTGGTAATTTATGATGCTTCAGATTAAGCTTTTCTTCCGGAAAAATATAACGTTGTAGTTTTTTCCAAACAAATTCATTAATTCCGGTATCAGCTGCCATTCGCCAGAGCAACAATTTATGCATAAATTTTATCCGCCCTTGCCGGGAGATATCTGCAACACTGCTTAGCTTAATCTCCCACTGGTGAAGCCATTTCTGAAGCTCTTTCGCCAGCGATGATGCCAACTGTTCCCTTTTATCTCGGAAAAATTTGGGGTTCTGTACCAACTCAGGTCGCAAAAAGCCAAGAATTCGCTCGTCAAAAGACGTTGGCGAATCACAATGTGAAATTAAAACTTCATCTGGCATTAAATACAGATATCCCCTCTGGCCATCATAAATTAGAATTAACTCCAATATACAGGCTAGGTGGAATTGGTTAATTATTAACCGCTGGACTTCATCCATATCTAACAGGCGTTTATAGCTGGCGGAATAGTCTGCTAATTTGAGATTCTGTGGCAAGACAATAAGCAAATACGGAATCTCCTCGGGCGCCACCACAAAACTTAACATCTTAACTGCAATGCCCTGATGCCGGATAGTGCGGGGGCGCTGTGGACTGATTGCAGATTCCAGCCAACCCAGACGCCGCAGCGAAGAAATTAACTTCTCCGCTAATGAACAACTTGTTGCCCGTTTTGGCAACTCTCCCTCCATCAGCACAATCTATTAAATCAGTTTTCACAGACACAACCTCAATCTGTCAATAATGACTTTAGCCGAATCTTCGGTATACCATAATATTTTGAATGCCCGTTACTCCGTGTGATTATGGCTGAAATCAAGCTGGGTGAGCGGAGAATTAATCACTTACGGAAAGGAAGTCTGATAATAAAACTTGTTCCCTTGCCTTCGGAGCTGAGACAGCGAATGGTGCCCTGATGCTCCTCCATTGTCTTCTTAACAATAGCCAATCCAAGCCCGGTGCCTTTAGCTCCTTTAGTAGAAAAGAACGGTTCAAAAATTTTGTTGCGGATATTATCCGGAATTCCGGGTCCGTTGTCCGTCACCTCAATTTCCAGCGCTTTTTCTTCAGCAAAAAACCGCGTTTTTATCTCCACCCGATTACCAACATCTGCAGTGGCTTCTATAGCATTGGTTACCAGATTTAAGATGGCATCGTGAATTTTAACAGGGTCTAAGAGCGCAATAGGCAATGCCTCATCCAGGTTCAGCACAAGTTCAATGTTGTTATTGGCAGCACGTGTGGAATTTGCGCGTGTAATTTCGCGACAAATCTGGTTGACATCAGT
>CAYRXI010000007.1:18591-22447 GCA_964428255.1 uncultured Candidatus Sumerlaeota bacterium | reverse complement strand
AGCTCCGGTTCTCGCGGTTTGGAATAATCCAGCATCTGGCGGACAAGTTCACCGATGCGCATTGAGGCACGCCGGAACACAGGCCAGATTTCATTAATGGTTTCAAGATTGTTTTTCTGCATTGCCATCTCTACCAGTGCTGCTCCACCTTCAATACTGGTAAGGATATTCTTGATGTAATGGGATAGGCTGGCTGTTGCCTGACCAATTGCTGCGAGTCGTTCATTGCGCAAGTTTTCCTGAATGAGTCTGGCATTTTCTATGGCAACCGCGGCTTGATTGGCAAAAAATTCCAACACTTTTTCGTCGTCATCTGAGAAGTTCTCATTGCCCTGTTTATTTAACACTTCCAGCACACCAATTAAGCGCTCTCCCCGCAGCATTGGCGTAGCAATGAGATTCCGCGTAGTAAATTGGCTCACTTCATCGGCACGTTTAAAATGACGCTGGTCGTGACTGACATCATTTACCACAATGGTGCGGCGTTCTTTAGCCGAGATACCGGCAAAACCCTCTCCTACCTTAAGGCGAATGGTCTTTACTGCTTCTCCTTTTTCGCCCAGAGCAACTTCAAAAAAGAGCTCATCTGCCTCCGGGTCATACAGCATCAAGGAACTGGCTTCTGCATTCATTACTTCCTTACTCTCTTTCATTATCAATTCCAGCAAACTGTGCAAATCAGATACATAATTGATAAATTTCGCAATGCGAAACAGGGTATCCACCATTCTTGAATTGGTCTCGGGGGTCTTTTTCTTCTTCATATTTCCCTTATGAAACTTTTAATGATCTGTGGACAATGCTATCTATTACTTTACAGGAACATCTGTGAGCTCGCGGACAATGCAGATGGGAGTTAGTTCGTCTTTTTGCCCGTACGGGTTGTCGCGCATAACATCCTCAAGCAATTTTTTATCTATACCGCTGGTGGCACCAAGCACCCAGGAGCCACCAATGTCATTAATGTCCATTATTGCTGCTTCACAACCTGTCTGTTCCTTGATACGCTGTACTACCTTCTCCGGGTCCTTTGGACCCATAATTACACATTTATTGTATGGTTCTACCGGGCTGGTGTGAGCCGCATCAATGGTTGCTGCCTGCATCCCGGCGATACGATAAAAATCACCGCGTCTGCCCAGCAGTCTGGTAAACCCTCCAATAATTGCGGCTACAAGAATTCTCAGTCTACCACATTCATTAATTGCACACTGCATAGAAGATGGACTGCGAAGTCCGATGCCATAAGGAACTTTACGAACAAACCGCCAGAGGAGCTTAGCCAGCCAGCCCACTTTAATCTGGTCTTCTGGAATGGCTCTGCCCTGAGTGATTGCAACCACACTTTCACCAACCACAATTATATCACCGGGTTGGCGCAAGCCAGCAGTATATTGAGCAGCAATTGCCGCAATATCCTCGCCCGGCTTGATGATATGAGTTTTTACCGGCTGGCGATAAAAACGCCGCCCTATAATTTCCACCACCGCTTTTCTTTCTTTAGCCATACTTGCTTAACACTTAGCCCAAATATTTAAAGAATAGATAAACCTCAATAACTATTACTGAGTGAGTATAATTATGTATATTTGGATAATGCAAGTATATAGATTAAATCTCAGCTTCATTTGGATAAAATTTTATTTGCAAAACCCAGAGTGGTGGCAGAAATATAGTTATCATATTTTTTTATTGCGTGAAAAAGGAAGAGAAAAATGAAAAGTGGAGTCATTGGATTAGGCTATGTGGGATTACCCCTGGCAGTAGAAATTGCCCAGGCGGGCTTTAATGTTATCGGCATTGAGGTGGATGCTACCAAAGTCAAGAAGATAAACCGCGGAGTGTCCTATATTGGAGATGTAGATACCGAGATACTCGCCCAGCTGGTGAAACAAAAACGAATTACTGCTACCACTGATTTCAGCCGCATCCGCGAAGTAGATACCTTGAGTATTTGTGTGCCAACACCTCTGAGCAAGACAAAGGAGCCCGATATTTCGTATATTGTGAGTGCCGTAAAAGAAATTGCGCGTTTTATCAGACGCGGACAGCTAATTATTTTAGAAAGCACTACCTATCCGGGGACGACCGAAGAAGTTGTATTGCCACTTCTTTCAGCAAGGGGTTTGCGTGTAGGAAAAGATTTCTTTCTGGCGTTCTCACCCGAGCGAGTAGATCCGGGTAATAAACAATTTACCACAAAAAACATCCCTAAAGTTATTGGTGGAGTGACGCCTGTTTGTACACGAAAGACGGCTGAGTTTTATGGCAAAGTGTTTGACAAAGTGTATCCCGTGTCCAGTGCCCGCTGTGCAGAAATGACCAAACTACTGGAGAATACTTTCCGCAGTGTAAATATTGCTCTGGTCAATGAATTCGCTTTAATGTGTGATAAATTGCAACTCAACATCTGGGAGGTAATAGACGCCGCAGCTACCAAGCCATTTGGGTTTATGCCATTTTATCCGGGACCAGGACTGGGTGGACATTGCATTCCTATTGACCCGCATTACCTCTCGTGGAAACTGCGCAGTCTGAATTATCACGCCCGCTTCATTGACCTCGCAGCTGAAATTAATGCTCATATGCCCGAGTATGTAGTCAGGAAAATTCAGAAGATACTCAATATGCAGGGAAAACCTCTTAAAGGCGCCTTGATTTTTATTCTGGGAATTGCCTACAAACGTGATATTGAAGACACACGAGAGTCGCCGGCGTTTGATATCATAAAACTTCTGCGTGCAGAAGGAGCCAAGGTGATTTATAATGACCCATACGTAGAAAAGGTTGCTGAACACGATGTGCGAATGACTTCTATACCGTTGACGCAAGCCACATTAAAAAAGGCTGATTGTGTGGTCATTGTCACCGACCATAAAGTCTACGACTATCAATTTATCTGCGATAACGCCAGAGTTGTAGTGGATACGCGCAATGCTACCAGAGATGTAAAGACCAAAACCCCTCTTTATAAACTATAGAAATAGCCGGAGTAAAGACGAGGCAATCTACAGGAGTTCCCGATTATTGCGAGTAAAATGGTTGAGTAGCTTTATTCAATTTCAACAAGTGGCGAAGTTTAGGTAGTGGATTCTCTTTCTCCCAGAAAAGAAGATGTGCCGCACACTGGCAGTCAGAAGAACCAAATTTCTTTACGATGATTTTTGCCCCTCCCTTGCGAATTAAAACGTTGTTTATATCACATTCAATTTTCCGTGTTGAGAATCTTACCTGAACAGCAATTATTTCAGCAAAAGGCAACAGATAATCTATATGCCAGTGCAAACATTTCCGCCGCCGAAGATGACGTTGCACTCTTTCCTTTACCCCACCGAGTGCACTACCGGTATAAGTGTAAAATCCCGCGGGAAAAAGAAACTTCCCCAGCTTCCCTATCTGCAAAACCCGCTCTCTGTTCAATTTAAATACCAGGATATAAGCACCGCCCGCACTCTTTTTAATCCTACTCAAGTTCTTTCACTCTAATGGATTTATCAAAGATTTTTCATAAAAAATATCCAGGAATTAGTTGTATTTTTTTCAGGATTTTCAGGTCTCTTTTCAAATACCTTGCTGTATAAATAATATTTTTTTTCTTTTGCACTTTACTCGTTTTTATTTTTGATAGAAACATCTTATTACTTTTCTTTAATAGCCTTGTGTATAATTCATAAGGTATAGGCGATTTTTCCCTCTATTTGTCATTACAATCAATCACAAGCAATATGGGTTAGAGATTTTTTCCTTTTTGAATTTTTTTGCAGTTGATAAGAATAAGGTGAAGAATGGTTTGCGGGCTTAGTTGTGCCAGTTGTTTTTCGTTGAGTCTCCGCTTCTTTCTATGGAAGAAGAAGTC
>CAYRXI010000007.1:11744-18581 GCA_964428255.1 uncultured Candidatus Sumerlaeota bacterium | reverse complement strand
CCGTAGGATATGTGTTACTACTCGGGCGAAGCTCTCGCTATTGTTAGCGCAATCGGCAATCACTTATTCTACTTAGGTAATGTATTGTGCAAGATTTAAATCAACTATATTAAATAAGGAGGCAAAAATGGAGAAAATAAAAAAATATCCATAATAATTCTCATATTCCTCACACTAATTTGTAATTCACAAGATGTAGAATATTATACAAATCCTCAGTTAAAAGAAGAGTATAAATCAATATGTGATGAGGGGTCTAATGCCGGGAGTAACAGAGAAAAACTCATTGAAATAATTAAGAAGTTTGAACAATTTGAGGCACAAAATACTGAGAATATATATTCAGCAATTTCTTTATTCAATATTGGGCAAGTATATGAGGATTTACTAAATTTTGAGAAGGCAAAGGAATATTATAATAAGACTTTAAATAAAATCTTAACTTATAAAAATAAATGGGTTGGAAATGATTCTATTGGAGCTCAAGAATATGGCGCTCTCAGCTCCTTACGTTTATCGGTTCAATTTTTTATAGATGGAGATACCACAAAATCTCTATAATCACTCAATATTTTGATAAAGGAATTTCCAGATGCGGGACATATACCTACGGTGTTAAATGTATTTTTCCAAAAAGCGAGAGATAACGATAAATTAATTCAAAAGATCTCACAATTGTCTAAATACATAATGAGGAACTACAACGGGAAATATGAGAAAGCAATATATGAAAATACTTTATCTATTTATCTCCAAATAGCCGATAAAGATATAGTTAAAGTAAAAGATTGTGAGTCACTATTCAAAGAGTACTTGCAAAAATTTGGCAATGAAATTAAGGAAGAAGAGAGAGCAAAATATGAATCCTGGATAAGTCAATTGCGGGAGACAAAATCAGCCAGCAAATACTGTAAATGAATCCACCGGCAGGAACTTGTATACCAAGCCCGTCTGGATGGCATCTACGGAAAGCGCTGAGTTTGTGAGACTGTCAATTAAATGATAAAACATCTACTAAGCTAAATTGTTCGCATTATTCATTAATCCCGCCTATACAGAGAATTCTTCTTAAGGAGCTGGTACACCACCTTTACGTCTGGCGATTACTTTTTTATTAAAGAGATTATGTTTTTTAAACGCTTGTTTATCCTTTAACTAAAGGATTTTTCAATATCTTGTTACTTTTGAGGTTTTTCACCTGGGGACTCAACTTCGCCCTCTTTGGATTTAAGACGTCTGGCAGCCAGGTCTATAAATAAGGCAGCCTGGGGATTGCCGGGGTCAATTTTTAGCACTTCATTCCATTCATTAATGGCTTCCTGATATTGACCTTTGGCGTAATAATCCAGTGCCAGAACCCTATGCTTGGAGACTTCACGTTCTTTAAGTGTTTCTTCGCGTTGCGATAACTCGTATTTAAGAATTGCCTGTCTGTGGCTCAACAGGGCATCAATCGCTTTTCCCAGCGTTGGATTCTCATAGTCTATTTTGCCAAGTGTAGCCTGCATTTTCTCCTTCAAGTAATCAGTGGCAACCATAAGCAGCAAGGCACAGCGGACATTCAGGGGCTCAAGTTTGAGAGAGGCTGACCACTTATCCACTGCAATATCGTAGCGTTTCTGATTAAAGGCTTTTAATCCTTCAATATACAGCTCATCGCTCTGGCGTTGTTTTATCAAATAATTTTTCTGGGCATCATCCAGCTGATTAAAGGCGTGTTCTATTAGTGCTATGGGAGCTGTGGCGGTTAATTTCTCCCCCTCATAAGTATACAGCATCGGTCCAAGATATTCTTCAATTTGTTTGGTAACGAGGCGATTCTTTATGCGTTCATAAAATTCAATTCGTTTTTCCGGTGTATCAAGTTCTTTACTTTCAGCTAGCTGCTGCTCCACCAGTTTCCAGATGCTAGCGTCGGCTTTGGTGCTGGGTTCCGGAGTAAAGCGGGGTTCAAATGGATTTGGCATTTCTCCAGTCCAGATATATTTTAATACCTGAAAGATAACTAATTGCCCGTCGGTGCAAAACTTAACACTATCTGAGATAACTTCAGGGGGAACATCAACTGCATCACTATTTTTTTTGGACAGGGCTGGAGGTGGCGGCGCCCAAAATCCTACGGTTAATTCACCTGTTGTTTCTGTCTTGCTTTCAACGAGGGCTCCGGGATTTGGGGGATGAATCTCGGACACAAGCAAGCGTTGTGCCATTTCCAGGACAAATTTTTTGTGCTCGGCTTTAAAGACCGGCGCCTTACGTTCAAGGTCACGCACAGCAATAATCACATAATTAATCGTCTCACTAATTTGAATGACATATTTTTTCAGAATTCTGTATTTAACAATAAAGGTATCTGAGCCACCGTGGTCAATCCAGTCACGATAAAAGATTGCCCAATTCCGCAACGGGATTAAGTGGAGCTCCAGGTCTTTTGGTATAAACTCAGGACGGAGAATACGAGTCAACCACTGACGAACCGCAGTGACGTCCTGGGGATTGGCGCGTCCTTTATATCTGGCAATTTCGTCAGCGGTCAACCAATCAAATTGCTGAACTGCCCATTGTGGCGCCAGCATCTTGAGCTTTGGAATCTGCGTTTTATCTGGAACGAGTGGTGGTGCCTGATCGTTATAAATTATGGTGGCTGACTCGTCGGTTTTTTCAGGCAAAGCCTGTTTCTCTTTTGTCGCCTGACTGGCTGGAGCTGAAGTGGCACTCTTTTGCTCGGCTGGAGGTTGCGCCTGCAAACTAACTGTAAAAGTGAACACACAAATAATTAAGATGCTTATTTTACGGTACACTTTGAACCCCCCCTTAAGGATAATCATAACGTAGTTTATATTAAAACCTGTAAAAAAGGCAATCTATAAAGCCATTTTTTACTTATTTCCCGAAGAACAAGACAGAATTAAGAATACTTGAGATTTACCCTGCTGTTCATAGAGAGAGATTATTCGGGCGGTTTGAAATCCCTCAAGTATCTCTCCCCAGAGAAGGAAGGATTGTAGCTTTGTCTTATGCTGGTCAAATTTTGCAGTACTTCGCTTAATTGTTTCAGGTTTACTTCGCCGTAGAGGTTAAGGTTTTGGGGCAGAGGTTGTATCAAAGGCAGATTGAGGGTGTTAAGCAAAGAGGTTATTTCAGCAGAGGCGGAGGACGTGTGTTGTTTTATACTCTGGAGTATTGTGGAGGACTCCGCGGGGGGGGGAAAAATGGTAAGTAGATTGCCCTCGGTTAAAACAGAAAGCGGGAAAAATAGATTTAATATTTGCCAATCTTTAAGTAACTTTTCTATTTTTCTTTGAAGCTGCTTAAGGTTCCCGGACTCAGGTCTCGTCTCAATCAGTAAGCCGGCAAATAAATTTGAGATATTTACCGACCCGCTTCGGAAGGTAACAAAGACACCCATACCGGCTGAATCAAATTCTTTCCCCAATGTTTCAACAATTTCTGTAATGCCACTCTTTTTGTCGGTTGATTTTTTGACATCCTGATTTAATACAAAAAGATTAAGCATGTCCTTAAACCAGCTGGTTTTTAGTCTTGCGACCAGCCAGCACAGGCTACCAGACCTTGCCACTGGCATGATTCCTGTAAGGCGTTCCAGAGAATTGTAAACAGAGGTATCGCCGAAAAGTGGGAGTTGTCCTGCTAACTCCACGTGCAGTTGCAGCTGGTTCTTAGTCACCTGTAATTCCAGTGTTCCATAATCAATATTTTTCACCAGTTCTCTAAGTTCTGCCTGTCGTACGACCTCTATTTCATCTACTCTTTTCTTAAATGCTGTTAATAAACCAACTGCTTGATAAGGGTTAAAATAACCAACAACTCTGGTTGTGCGAGATTGCGGAGAGAGCGATTTCTGAAAAGGTTCCGAGTTTAAAAGGCTGTGCGCCAGACCGGTATTATAAGTATCAATGATTTTTTTTAGATACTGAGTATCTGGCGAACGCAAACTAAGCACCACTGTGCGCCCCAATAATATGTAGCAAAAACCGCGTTTTTCTTTTTCTGCTTGATACTGAACAATGACTCGTCCCTCATAGTGTTCTTTTTTCAATCGCAGTTCTGGATAATTTTCCAGAACAAAGCTGGCAAGTTTTTCCTCAAAGCCAATTTTTGTCTTACTCGCAACAACGATACCAAATTTATTTGCGGTTTCGGAGAGGATAATTGCCAGAACCAATTGCTGGCTCATCCAGCGGTTGATGAAATCTAGTTCTGAATCATAAGGAAGGAATTTGCCATATTTTTGCTTCTTTTTCTGCCACTTTTGCAGGCGCTTATTATCCTTAATGAGGAGTTCAATGAGGCCGTTTTCCTGCCAGGTCTTTAAGTATGCAGAGTCACCCAAAATTTTTAACAGCTCATCCAGATTGTGCACTGAAAGGTAGAGAATCGTGTCCTCGGGCATTAATCCTGCCAGGTCTTTTGTATAATCGCCTCCCAGCCGATAATTTATATACAGATAAAAGCCGATTATTGTTAGCCCACAGAAGAAAAGCAGGATTAACAATATTTTCATTATCTTTTTAGTCTGAATCATATTCAGGGTCTATAAATAACAATGTGCAATGCAATTTTGAAACTGCCGAGTATCTATATAGTGGGAAAAAATATTTTAGCGGTAACGAGTTTGTCTGGGAGTAACCAGGTTAAAAAAGAATGAGATGTTTTTCTTTCAGAAGCATTCATATGTAGCTGAGTATGGCTCTGCTTAAAGAGTTCTGTTTAAATGCTGGCTACCATAATGGGATTTCAGAATGACTCCCACCAAGTGCTTGCCGAATATTTTGCGCACTAAACCGAATTTCAAAACGCAAGGAATTCAGCGTCCGAATTAAACAGTATTTAAAACAGACATCAAAATCTTCACAGTGATAACACTTCTCTATATCTTCTGGGTGAGGTGCAGTTCCTTCGGGTCCAAAGCCCATCTGTAAGCCAAAACATTCCTTCATTTTTCCTCTTTTCTCACTCATCGCTAAAACCTTTATTTTTTCCAAAATTCCCGGGTAATCTTTTTGTTGTAGTAAAAGATTTAGTAAATTTTATCGTCCATTTTAATCAGGACTGCAAGCTCAAAACACAGCCCACTTTCTCATTACTAAATATGCAGGTGAATTAAAACCTCACAGCATAAATAAGAATCATGGTAATCTGGCTCAGATGAAACATGTCGCGTTTTTTTTCAATCTCGTTTTCTCTTGATTGGTGTTCTGTTGCAGGTGAAACTAATTGCTGTTTGTACTTTTCGCGGGGTAAAAGATATGAGCATCATTGAGACTGGGTTTGAGCGCGCAAAAGAGATTATCTACGCTAACGTATCCCCGTATGGGTTAATGGCGTCAACCGTGGGTTATCGGCAGGTATGGGCACGAGACCTTGGCATTTCAGCACTGGGTGCGGCTTTGTTAAATGTGCCTGAAATAAGTGCTAGTATTCTTACCAGTTTACTAACTTTGAAAGAGTTTCAAGCACCCTCGGGGGCTATTCCTATTTTTGTCAGCGTCACTGACCCTCCGCGAGCAAAATTTGGTGTTGCCAATGGCAGCGGCATAGACGCAACAATGTGGTATATAATGACGCTGTATTATCTCTGGCGACTGGGAAAACTGGACCAGCCCACTCTGCAGGAATTTGCGGGTTCAATTGAACGAGCCGCGTGGTGGCTGCGCTGTCAGGATTCCAATGAAGACCACCTGCTGGAAGTCCCGGAAAATAGCGACTGGCGAGATCTCTGGTTTTATCGGCAACACGTTCTCTACGATGATGTTCTATATTATGCCACCTCTCGTGCTATTGAAGAGATGAATTCCGTGTTAAATATTAAAACGCTGGTTAACTCTTCTGAGACCAAATTCGCGCTGAATTTATTCTACTGGATTTCTATTGCGAACTGGCAAAAAATACTGCAACTGGAAAAAGAGGATAAATTAACGCAACCTCAAATCGGTGAACTATACAGCATTATTAGCGGAACTCTGGAGAACTATCCTTATTATCTCCCGTATGTGGCAATAAGTGATTATGGTCTGGAATGCGATGTCGTGGGGAATGTGCTGGCGATTTTATTCAGTGTTGCTGATAAAGAACAGGAGCAAAAAATTCTGGATTATCTGAGCCACTGCGGAGCAGCAGACCCTTACCCTATTGCGGTGCTGGATATGCCGGTGCAGATTGCGGAGAGACGCTGGCATCCCTGGTTTGCCAAGGCACATCTCAATTTGCCATACCAGTACCACAACGGGGGCATCTGGCTGTTTGCCGGAGGCTTGTATGTAGCCTCGTTAGTGAAAGCTGGCAGGTTGACTGAGGCACAAATGCAATTAGAACGTCTGGCAAAGGGCGCCTCTCAGGGCAAAACGCAAGAATGGGAATTTAATGAATGGCTACATAAATTAACGGGCAAACCGATGGGCTCACCCAAACAACTATGGTCAGCCGCTATGTATTGCTATGCTTACAGAGCTTTGAGTGATAAAAAAATCGCCGTATTTCAAGACTGGCAGGATAAAAGTTAGCTGCCTGCGAACTCATAATGATTTGTAATTTCTGCGATTTTTCGGGAAAGTGGCAAAAAGCAAGAGAATTAAGATTTAGTTAAACGAACTGGCTTAAATTTTATTTAACTGGATCAGTAATTTTTTTTCCGGAGATTCTGAACTTAGAAAGGAATATTTCTTACTCAAATTTATCGGAGAGTGAATATGACCACTTCCAGAAAAGTTTTTTTTAACGGAAAGATATATAACTCATTCTTACCGAGGAAGGAGATCTGGGGATTTTCAGAAATTGATGGAGTAATTCAGGAGCTATATTCGTGTCCGGTGAAAT
>CAYRXI010000007.1:6752-11636 GCA_964428255.1 uncultured Candidatus Sumerlaeota bacterium | reverse complement strand
ATGCTCGCCGAAAATTTCGCTCGTGCGGACCTCACTCCGGCAAAAAGTGAAGCTGAAGCCGTTAAAATTCTGCAGGATTGGGCAACCAGAAATAATATTAAACCCGGGAGCTGGGTCAGAGGACGCGGATTTGCAGTCAATGACTGGCAACCCTCTCAGTTACCTTCACGGCTTTCTCTGGATGCCGTATTTCCTGACAATCCAGTATATGCAACCAGTAAATGCGGTCATTTAATCTGGGTGAATAGCCGGGCGCTGGATGTGGCTGGACTTAAAGATGCAACCCGTCAGACTCTGGAAAACTGGGGCTCACGAATAGAATATTTTCCCGACGGAAGACCAAGTGGAATATTTAAAGAAGACGCTGAGGCACTTATCTTTAAGGTTCTGCCACCATTAAGCACTGAAGAACAATCGGAGTTACTACAGCAAGCCATATCATTTCTTAATCGGTATGGTGTCTTTGCAATTCATAATATGGAAGGTTTTGAGAGCCTGGAACTGGTGATTAATCTAATCAAGAAGACCTCTTTGTTTCCATTGCGGTTAAGTTATTATATTGATACCACAGATATTAACCGCGTGAAGAAGACAGCCGCTGAAATTAACAATGCCGGGGATTTATCACAAGTTATTCAAGTAGAAGGAATCAAACTCTTTGTGGATGGTTCCTTGGGAGGACGAACTGCGTGGTTGTTATCGCCATACGAAGGTGAGCCGGGAAATTATGGGATTTGTACTATGACGGCAGAGGAGCTGAGCCATTTAGTTTACGAAGCCAACAAACGCCAGCTGGTGGCAGCGGTTCATGCTATCGGTGACCAAGCAATAATTCAGACTCTTCGGGGCTTCCAGCAGGTGGCAGAAAGATTACGCACCGAGAATCTTCCTCCGGTCCGGAACCGCATTGAGCATTATCAACTGGTAAATACTGAGATTCTGGAGCTCACCACTACGCTTACTCCTGTACTCTCAATGCAACCAATTCACCTCGCTGGAGACTGGCGAGCTGCAGATAAGCACTGGGGAGCACGTTCGCGCTTTGCGTATGCCTTTAAATCAGCCCTGGCAACAAAAACGGCGGCAAACTTCTCCCGGGTCATCCTGCCAGGTTTATAGTACTTGATCATGACCCTTTCCTCATTCCATCTTCAGCACTCAAAAATATAAAAGTACTTGCTGCTTATTTTAATGGTCAGAGAGTCTTCGGAGAAATATAGTTTTTGGTACATAACTAAAGCTGTGTTTTCAGGACCAGAGATACGTTAAGGCGATAAAAGCCAAATTAAATAAGCCTTTTCTTCACTCCTGCAAACTAATCCCACATCAACCATTGATGTTATATCCTGACTTGATAAGGAGAATAGGGTCTGAGATATAATTATTTATAATGAAAGTTTGAGCTTTAGATTTATTGCAAATTCTTAACAATAAAGGTTGCAATGGGTGAATCTCCAGCAATAATTATAGAGAACCTGACGAAGTCATATAAACTTGGCTTATTTAAGCGCCCAAGAAAAGCCCTGAATGGGCTAAATTTATATGTCAACAAACGAGAAGTCTTTGGGTTCCTGGGACCAAATGGGGCAGGAAAAACCACAACCATTAAATTGTTGCTAAACTTTATTCATCCTGATTCTGGCAGAATAGAAGTTCTGGGCTGTCCGGTGAGTGATGCGACAATCAGGAGCAAGATTGGTTATCTGCCAGAGACGGCACAATATTATCCATTTTTAACACCGAAACAAACGTTGCAGCTTTATGCTCGGACGTTCAATCTGGATAAAAATGTCGTTGAAGAGCGGATTAAAAAATTAATTCCCCGCGTTGGTCTGGCTGGCAGGGAAAATGACAAATTGTCCACATTTTCCAAGGGAATGCTACAGCGCGTAGGGATTGCGCAGGCTTTACTTAATGAACCAGAACTTATGATACTGGACGAGCCGGCTTCTGGTCTAGACCCGCTGGGGCAAAAGGAAATCCGGGATGTAATTCTGGAATGCAAGGAAAGAGGCACTACCATCTTTTTTAGCTCTCACCAGCTGAGTGAAATTGAAACCGTGTGTGACCGTGCAGCAATTATCTACAATGGCGAAATTCTAAAGCAAGGAACGCTTGCCGAACTTTTGCCTTACTCGGAACGCTATGCAGTAAAGGTTCGGGGCATTGAGCCGGGAGTGCTGGAAAAGATGCCAGAACTGGTGGAAAAAATCTCGGCTTCTCGCTTTGAAGAGGTAACGTTTATTACCCGTCACCATCTTACGCCGTCTCAAATTGTTTCGGCACTCCAGCCTACTTCTGCCGAAATTCTGGAAATAAAAAAAGTAAGACTGAATTTAGAGGATGCCTTTCTGGAGATAATTGCACAATATAAGAAGAATCAATCTACTCGGGGCGATAACCAATGCGAAACATAATTGTAGTGGCAGAAATAACGGTGCGGGAAATCATAAGCCGTAAACATTTTTATTTCCCGCTTTTCCTGCTGGTGTTAATCTATGGTGGAATGTCGCGCTTGAGTTTCTGGGGACTGAGTGAAGGTGAGACAGAGTTTGTCCTGTTAGTGCCAATGGTAGGAATTCCGATTATTGGCGCTATCTTTACGGTGCTGGCAGCGGCACGCCAGATCCCTCAGGAAATAGAAAATAGAACGATTTATCCCCTTCTGGCAAAACCTGTGACGCGAAGTCAATTTTATCTGGGAAAATTTCTGGGAATAGAGATTCCGCTGGGGCTTTATATCCTGCTTACAGGTGTGATTATTGGTGGCTTGCTTAAATTTAAGGGTGTAAATGTAACCGTAACCTACTGGCAGGCAATTATTCTCTTTGTATTGCAGCTGGCTCTATTTGCTTCAATCGTGCTCCTGTTTTCACTGATTATGTCCTACTCAGCCGCAATCATTGCCAGTTTATTAACTTACTATTTCCTCAGCAGTGTTGGCTCCGCAGTTGAAGATATGATTTACTACGGAGAGTTAAGCGGGTCTACAGCTCAAATTTACAGTTTTTTAGTAAATCTACTGCCACGTTTTGATTTACTTAATTTTTACCGCCCGGTGATTTATGCAATGCCACCCCAGCCATTCTATGTTATCTGGGGCTTGGTGCTTTATGCTTTAGGCTATACGGTGGTAATTCTATTAGCGGGAATGTTAATCTTTGCGCGCAAAGAATTATAAAACTAATCGGGAGAATGAACACTAAGGCAATTATCATAGCACTGATTATAATCCTCATTGGCTGTCAGCTTTTAGGCGTAATGCTGGCTAAATGGGGCTGGGAGCATTCAATATATGCCTCGCCAGATACAGTTGGTGCAGTAAGTGTTTTTTTCTCGCACGTACTTTTAGCCATGAGAAAGGGTCTGGCAATTTATACCTGGCTGGAAGCTCAAACACAATTTCATCAGGGTTATGATTTGATTTGCCCCACCTGTGAATCTCCACTGGACGCTCACCGGCGAGAAGAAGACTTAGCCCTGCTTGAAAGCACCGAAGAAGAGGAACAGACTGAACCGGAGCTAAAAGAACATAAAACAGGACATCACCACGAGACAGTAGAATCACATATTGAGCATCCACGGACCCGCAAGTCTTTATTGCGACCCTATCCTTTGGAACATATTCACCGCACTGATAGTGTGAAAAGGATGATGCCTTATTACTGGCTGACCACTAGTCTGGACCCTAATTTTGTGCGTGCGTATGTGAATGCTGCCTGGTGGCTGACAGTGCATTTTAAGAAGCCTGAGGAAGCACTGGCATACTTACGCCTGGGTTTAAGCCACAATCCCAAATCTCCGATGCTTTATTACAGCATTGGCTGGGTATATTTTTCAGCTTATAAAAACTATGCACGTGCCCAGCGCTATTTTATAAAAGCACTGCAATTCCCGTTTGAGGAAGAGAAAGATGCACTAATGGTACGGCGTTTTCTCTGTCTGGCTCTGGAGAAAACTCAGAATTGGCCACAGCAACTCTACTGGGCTTCAAAATTCCATCAGGAATATCCTACCATTGAAACCTTTAAGTGTCTGATGCATAAGGCACAGCAGGAACTTAAAAAAACCGAGTAGCTGGTTAAAATGGTTGAATCAATAACTTTATCTCTGAGATAAGTGATAAATGTTTATTTCACAAGCGTGGCAGATGTCCTGAAGTGATTGAGCTAAAAAATAAAATAAACCGATTAAAGAGCATTATTAAGAATCAGCTACTCCGAACCCCGCGCGGATTCTACACTTTTGTCTTAACCTTAGAGCCAAGTTTCGCGTGTAATCTCTCCTGTAAAATGTGCCCTCGGAGGGGTAATGTTGCTGGTGATGAAATTATGTCTGCAGAGACTTTTGCCAGGATTGAGCCGTATCTGAAAAGATTTTATTTTGTTCATCTGTGTGGTTTTGGTGAACCCTTAATGAATACCCAACTGGAATTGATGTTAGAAAGGATTTGTAATCAGGGATGTTTAACAAGTTTAGTAACCAACGGACTATTGTTAAATCCAGAAAGAATTAAACGGCTCTTAACCCCCCCCATAAAATTAAAAGAAATTGCCATTTCTATAGATTCTTCGCATAAGGAACAGTATGAATCCATCAGGAAAAAAGGAAGCTTTCAGCGACTGGTGGAGAATATTCGTGAACTAAAGAACCAGATTAATGCAAGTGCGCACAAGCCTAAATTAACCTGGGCATTTCTGGTAATGAAATCAAATTTTGCTGAATTGCCCGAGGCTGTAGAACTGGCTGCCAGACTCGGTTTTGACCGCATTGTGGGAAAACATCTGGAGAGTGCCAAAAGCCGGGAGGAACTGGAAGAAGCCCTGTATGATACCGGATATGTCCCCCCCCCTGACAATGTGACTGAACGCCAATTTCAATCGG
>CAYRXI010000007.1:6460-6742 GCA_964428255.1 uncultured Candidatus Sumerlaeota bacterium | reverse complement strand
TCATACGCGAAGCCAGAAAACGTGCCAGAAAATCTGGCATCAGATTTGAAATGCATCCTCGCAGATTAATTATTGACCGCACCTGTGCGTCACAACCATTGCGAGCACTGTATTTTGATTATGCAGGTAATGTCTCATCTTGCTGCTACTTAACTGTAAAGAGATTCCGTCCTTATCTTGATAAGGAAATCTCCGGCGAAAATGGTGTTTGGGGAAATTTGCTGGAAAATACACTGGACGAAATTCTGGCAACAGAAAAGTTTCAGCAGTTTACATCCTATT
>CAYRXI010000007.1:2308-6450 GCA_964428255.1 uncultured Candidatus Sumerlaeota bacterium | reverse complement strand
CGGTCTGTGAGGGCTGTCTTCTGGCTCGCAGAATGACCCTCTGATGAGATTCTCTTCCATCTTCTTTTTACCCACTTTCCGGAAACGCACAATTTAATTACTATCAATCCACTTTAAAAGGAATTTCACCCGGGGGGTAGTTGTAATAATCTTCACTCCTCAGGCTCACCAATTTGCGGAAGATAAATATTTAAGTGCTCTTCTGATACAAACAGGGAGACTGTTCTAGCAAAGTGGATTTAAGGCAGAATGAGTTGCTTTTTATCCAAACAATCAATGACGGTCTTGAGAGAAAACAACATATGTCCTTTAACATCTCGGCGGATTCTAATGGTTTGCGGTTCTTCATCTACTTCTGAGCCCTCTTCCGCAATTAAATCCTCATCCATCAGAGCCTCTACTACAAAATTAAGTAGGGCTGGCTGATTATAATTTTTAAAAAAGTTATCAATTGCCAGCATATAATCCTCTTTTGCCTTTTGTAAAAATGAAGCAATAAATAGGTAGTTTGCATTTTCTGCTTCAATTATATCTTCGGCAGTTATTTGCACTACAGACTTTGCTTCCTGGGTCATCACTTGCCAGATAATTAGACCTAAGTAAATCAGCTCTTCACGTTCGGACTCGGTGTAAATCTCATCATTTACTGTTAAGAGATAAAACAATAATTCTGGTTGCTCTTTAGCCAACTGATTGACCAGGTTTTTAATTTCTTTCGGGGTAGCTGAGTTCATCTTTTCTAAAACTGTATAAACCGTATGTTTAGAAACTGGATTCATCATACACCTCAATTTTAACTGAAGTCTTGGAATTCTGATGACATCTGATTGCAGATAGGTGATTCTGTGTGGGGGCACGGGTTTATTTAAATGGAGTGAAAAGATTGACCAGCGATACTAATCACACTATAGCAATCAATAATTAATTTTGTAAGTAACTTAACCCCCTTTGTGCTACTGACAAGATAATATGATATTAAAACTCTCTGTAGTTCATAGCAAGCGTTTTTCACCAGAAAGATTTCTTATATCAGTAATGTCCTGAGTTACTTCAAGACAGCCAAGATACTCACCTTTGGCATCCCGTACAGCATAATAGCGAATAAGAATAAAGCGTCCCTGTAAGTTAATACGGAACTCAGCCATATCACGGACACCGGTTCGGAATTCTTCCAGCAAGCGTTCAACGAGATGCAAACTTTTTTGGGGATGGCAGTTCTGAACTTTACGCCCAATTACAGTTTTTGTGCGAGGGAAAATGCGCTCCCGGGTCTGATTAAAATAGCGCACTGTATTTTCGTTATCTACAAAAGTTATATCTATCGGTAGAGTGTTCAAGATGGCTTCTAATTCGTGTGATGTAAGTTCGCCCGTATCCAGCACAACGCGACCCCGCTTCTCCATTTGTAAAGCTGGCCCTTTGCTTATCTCGCCAATTGCTGAACGCGGAGTAAACGAACAATATCCCAGATCGTCCATTGCAGCTTTAATTTCTGTCCAGCTTGCTTCACTGAAAAGCTTTAAAGCGGTATAGAACAGAATATGTTCTTCCTTGTAAAAGTGATTGTTAATTAATTCAACGAGCACATTTATTTCATCCATGATTCTTTGTTTTGTGCTTTCAAAGTCACTTTTATCCTTTTCTGCCAGTAACAAACTGGCTTTCTTTATTCTGGTGCGTTGCTCATCGTGTTCCATCCACATTATGGCTGGAGGCTGTGTCACCCCATATTTTTCTAAGTACGGGAACAGGCAATTTTCTTCACGCACCTTGTGCTGATTGTATTCCCGCAGATCTCCCAGAAGTTGTTCGGTTTTTGTCCATTCAATTTCATCAAAGCTGTTTGAGCCCGCAAGGATGGAGGTTAATTGTTTCAACTCCTGCAGAACACCTTTAAGATATTCATGTTCTTTTAGCAAAATAAAAATTGGATGACCGGGTTTGACATCCAGATTCAGGCTCTCTATGTTTTCTTTGAACACTTCCAGATGAACGTCACAGAGCCTCCGAATCTCGTCCACAGAAAAGCCTTCTTTAATAAGTTCTTCTTCCAGACGGGTAATTTCCACGGGTCCAAGAGTTTTTAAGAATTGTTTAAACTTTTCTTTTACCTTCTCCGGGCTTACCCCTGAATGCAGCTCGCGAATCATTTCCTTTAACTGTTCTCGCTTATCATTTTTACCCATAATAATTACCTCTGGAGATATTTTTTTTAATGACGATGCCGCTTCCCTGCAGTTAAGCGCGCATCATTATCAACAACATTTTAAACTTTTCCAGGGCTTTGACGGCGTGTGGCTTATGAAAGGCATTATGATAAAATCACTGGTCTGGAGACGATAAGAGCTACCGCTAATAACAATTTCGGCCTCTCCATCAAGTACATATACCAGTGCATCACACGGTGCATTATGTTCTTTAAGTCCCTGCCCTCTATCAAAGGCAAACACCGTCACACTCCCGGATTCTTTATTTATAATTTCTCGACTGACAATAGCTCCTTCCTGATAGCTGACAAGATCCTGAAGTTTAACAATCTCTGCCAATCTTACCTTATTCACCTGTTTATCTCTACCATTAACTCTTTTTTATTGCTCGGAAGTAGAAGTAAAGCACCAGAAAAGACAGTTACTTATCCCGTCGCTGTCGTCGTTGTTGTTGTAATAAAATATGTTGTCGATAATCCTCGGCGGGAAATTCTAACTGTATCGGACACATCTCAAGCAAGCGGCTCACTATTCTCTCGCCTACATGTTCTCTCAATTCTTTGAGACTGAGGTTGGTTGTTACAATAATTGCCTTTATTAGTTCATAGCGGCGATTTATAATCAGATACAGGCGGTCTCTAACCCACCCGCTAGTGCGCTCAGCCCCCAGGTCATCCAGCACCAACAGGTCTGGCTCAGTCGCAATATCAAGGATTTCACTTTCTATCTGTTCTGATTCCTCACTGTAGCTCTCCCGCAAAGTATTCAACAGTTCTGGAGTGTTGAAATAGAGCCCGGTAAAGCCTTTTTGAATTATTTCTTTTAATATCGCCACTGCGAGATGTGTCTTTCCGCTGCCTACAGTACCCAGCATTAAAATTCCCTGGTGCTGGTCTGGCTGTTTGGCGAAATTCTGAATAAACTCGGCGGCTTTTTCCAGTAAAAGAGCACGAGTTTTGTCTCTGGCAACGAAATTTGCCAGCGATTTTTTCAAATATTTCGGCGGTATGCGCGCAGCTGCCTGTCGTTGTGTCATCAGCCTCCCGCTGAGACAGGAACAAGGCACCGCTTCACCTTCAGGTGTAATTATATAACCATACCCCCCGCAATCGGTGCAGGTCTCCAAATCGGTGCTTAAATTTGGCTCAGAAATTTCTGTCTCTGGACCCTTCTCTTGTTCTTCTTTTTTCCTTTTTGCTGACATTTGCCTTTTCACTCTCGGCTAATAATCGGCGAATAATCCACCGCAGACTTTTTATACGCCGTTCACGTGCCTGCGCAAAGATAGTTTTTATCTTATTGAAGTCAAAACGCTCTTTCAATAGTCTTAATTCTTCAATTACAAAAACATTTATCTTTAATCCAATAGTATTGAGATAAATGTCAATAAGTTCTTGCAACCTGGGATCATCTCCCTCGGTTTCAATTACATGCTTGTCAGCGTAACGAAAGAAGTCTCTTCCTGGCGGAAAGATATCCGGGTATTTCAGCTTCACTTTTTTAGGAGAAAGCGGCGTGGGAAGCGGGGAGTTTATCTTGAATAATCCAGCCTCGGTGTGGCTCTCCGGCAAATAACAGACAATATATTTCTTGCGCCGTAATTTCACCAGGATGCGCTCTACCACTTCAGGCTCCAGTCCAACTGCCCGGCTGATTTCCGCTACGCTGGCTTCAAATACATCAGGAGTGAAATTGTGCTGACAGTCTAATTCTACTAACTTTTTAAATACTGACCAGCCGGCTTTGTGCACCTCTTTATTTAGTACCGCCGGTAAGCCACTATATTCCAACCATAAGGGAAAATGTACGGCTTTTTCTTCTGCCATCAGAAAACCTGATTAATTAACATTGAGGGAAAATAATGAGCGCAGCTTACAAAACGTAAAACGAGCTCGTCAATAGTAACAAACCTTCTCCAAAAGCCAAATAAACACC
>CAYRXI010000007.1:0-2298 GCA_964428255.1 uncultured Candidatus Sumerlaeota bacterium | reverse complement strand
AACACCTAAATCACTTGACTTGGGTTAAGGTAACCATTATTTTTTTGATTTTATTTTTTCTTTAGGGGTGCCCGATGAAAATGAAAAAGAAAAACCAATTTTGCTTACTGGTAACACTCTTAGTTTTAAGTGTCTCCATTGCCTCTGGTATTGGTGACGGAAAATTGCACATCTATTTTCTAAACGTGGGCCAGGGCGATGCTACACTCATAATTAGTTCTGCTGGAACTTCCTGCCTGATAGATGGTGGACCTTCAAATAGTACTACGCCATATGTAGAGGCTATGAATCACGCCATTAATAATGGCTGGACTGACAATACTCTGGATTACATCGTCGTTACACATTTTCATACTGACCATATGATGGCACTGAATGAGGTGCATAGTTTATATCCAGATGGGTTGATTGCTGCTTACGACCGCGATGGTTCTTCATCTATAACTGCCTTTATTGAATATAATAACTATTTTGGCACTCCGGGATTAAATAAACGAAAACCTGCCGAAACCTTTGCACTTGATGATTACACGACAATGACCTATCTGGGACGCGGAGGTGGACCTCCAACTGATGAAAACAATTATGGTGTGGTCTATCGCCTGGATTTCAAAAACTTCCAATGTTTCTTCGGGGGCGATATCGGCGGCAGTTACGAAGTAGCAAAAGGGCAGATTTGCGGCCCAGTTGAGGTATACAAGGTCAATCACCATGGCAGTAGCACAAGCTCCACTCAAGCCTTTTTAAATTATATCCAGCCAAAGGCACACATTTTCTCTTACGCAATAGGAAATCCTTACGGGCATCCCCATCAGGTGGTTGTAGATAGACTGCAGGCAATGGGCTCAGTTCGGTTTGATACTCCGATTCACAATTATAATGGTAAACCCTTTGTCTATTGTGAAGCCGACGGCGAGGATGATTTTGTCATCAATGATAACATAATTGTGGCAGTAACACTTGAATGGTTTCTTGTTGAATGATAGAGTAATTATAAAACTATCTCTGCTTGCAGCTAAACTGCATAAAAGAAACATCCTGCCTCTTTAACAACATATAAACAGCAGACAACTAGTTCAAAGATATCTCTCAACTGGTGATAAATTAGAAGATTAAATCTTAATCCATCTCAAGAATTACTATTGCAGTGACTTTGTGACTGAACTATTTGCTGAGGTCCATTTGTTTGCCACAGCAAATGATGTCACACATTTCCACACAACCACAGGCTTCATCAACGGTTATCATTAACCCACACACGCTACAGGTCAGCTTGTCGCCAGGCTTAACCTGTTTTGCTTTCTTGCCAGTCTTGGGTTTGGCAGTTTTTTTCTTTTCCATTTTAAAACCTCCAGCTTCTCACTTTTTTGTTAAATCAGTTTTTTATTGTGCCTTCCATAAGCCATGAATATTGCAATACTCACGCGCCGTAATGTTCTTAGCCGACACCTGGAACACCGCCTCAGGCACATCACCGGGCTTCAAGAACTGACGATGCACTGTGCCATCTGCAATCAGCTCAATCCACATAATATAGTGTTTTTCTTCCATTGGGTGAGGAACACTGCCGACCTTAACTTTAATCTCATCGGCGATTCTTTCTATAACTGGAACATGTTTCTCTTTGGAAGCATCCACGGTGTTTTCCTGTTGCAGAAGCATCGGTTTATTACAACACACCAATTGCCCCACACCAGGCTGTAACACTTCCACTACATTGCTACATACCTGACACTTATAAACTTCCAGTCGTTGTGTCATTTTTCTTACCTCCTGAAGAATTTGGTTTTATCAAACCAAATGATCTTTTATAAACTTTGAATTAAGAATAATTATAAAATTGTAATGGATAACTTTGTTTAAAGTCAATAACAAACACTAATTAAAAACCATCTTAAATACTCAAACACCTATTGCAGAAAACCATTGATTTAAATAATTCTCTATGCTTTGTTGCAAAGTTAATATTTGTTCATAAGAAAAACGTCGTTGGTTAACAATTGTTCTTTGTCATAAAAGGGTAAAAATAGACGATAGAGGTTATATACTAACCCCTTGAGCAATGCCTCAATCTTTTTACAAGACTCCAGAATACTGCGTATTGTATCTCCAAACTTGCGCTTAATTACTGAAGGCACACTCTCATTCTGCCACCGCTGTCCATAGACGCCATCCAGACGAGTTTGATAGACTAATTCCTGACGTTTAATCCGTTCTTCAGCGCTTAGCTTCCCTCTGCGTCTGCTGGATTAAATTAGAGTCGCACATCCGCTCTTCTACCTCTCGGTAACTCGGGTT
>CAYRXI010000006.1:46214-47632 GCA_964428255.1 uncultured Candidatus Sumerlaeota bacterium | reverse complement strand
GTTGCAGGACTTCCACGTCTTCATCATTGTATTTAAAGGGAGTGTATGATTGGACGGATAGAACACCGATAACATTGTTGCCACTCCGAATCGGCACCTTAATTAAACTGGCAGAGGGCCGGTTCTCATCGCCAAAGTGGTCTAAACCGGGCTGATGTTCGCCGGGCTGACGATTAATTAGAGCGGGGAAACCTTTTAAGACAGGCTGAACAGCGGTGCTAAAATCGGCGAGCTGCCATTTTGTTGGCGGCATGAATACCTTTTCACCATTAATTGTATCAACTGCACAGATAACATTAAAAATTTGTTCCTGTGGACGCCGAATGGCAAGATAATGGGCGTCCCAGTGGAGTAAGTGGTCGCTTTCTTCGCAAACAATATTGACCAAATCTTCAATCGATGTTATTGCACTTAGGCGAGTTGCCATCCGAGCCAGCGCGTAGCGCTGATCTTCTTCAAGTTTACGTTCTGTAATATCCCGTGCAATCCCTTCAATTGCCACCAGATTATCCGCATCATCAAAAATTGATACGTTATGTTGTTCCGCCCAGATAGTAGCACCATCTTTGCGAATCCAGCGCAAAGTAAATGTTTTCTCTTCCAGCATTCCTTTCTCAAATATATTTTCTAATATATGCCGGTCTTCAGGGTGCACAATTTTCAGTCCTAAGTCCGGGTCGGCGTAATGTTCCTCTGGAGTATAACCTGTAATCTTTGTTACAGATGGGCTAACGAATGAAAAACCTCGCCGGGGCTTAAACTCATAGCGGTAAATAATGTCCCGTGCATTTTGTGTAATAAGCCGAAAGCGCTCTTCGCGTTGCCTTAATCTTTGTTCATTAAATATCCGTGCTAACGCACTGCTGGCATAGTCAGCCAGTGTCTGTAATAGTTCAAGGTCTTTTGTAGAGTATGCCTCAGGGGTATAACTATGAATTGAGAGTACTCCAAGTTTTTCCTCTTTAGTTTTAAGTGGGACAATCATAATAGACATAGACTTTTCCCCGATGCCAAATTGTACAAAACCGTCGGCAATCGATTCTTCCGGGTCTCTTCTCAAAATTAATTGAGGACCATCTGCCAGGGCACGCTGGAACACTGGACTCAGAGTGGCTCTTTCTACAGAAGGTTTAAACTCCTGGTGTTTACCATCTATTGTATCGAATAAAAATACAATATGAACCATATTATCAGCCAGTGAATAAATACCGAAGCTGGCGGAATCCCAGCCTATCAAATCATCTGCGGCCTCCAGAATAGCCAGAGCAACATCTCGTGGATTGGTGGCAGTGATTAACTTCGCCCCCATCCCTGTTAAAGCTTGTTGCAACTTTTCTGCACGCTGTTGTTCAGTAATATCCTTACTTGTGGCAACAAAGTGAGTAATATTCCCCTTCGCATCTCGCAGAGGAGTGACA
>CAYRXI010000006.1:38905-46133 GCA_964428255.1 uncultured Candidatus Sumerlaeota bacterium | reverse complement strand
TTCCAGAATTTCAGCGTAAAATTCATCACTATGTTTGCCAGACTTCAGGATATCAGATGTTCTGCCGATGATTTCGTCTCTGGTGTAACCGGTAAGTCTCTCAAAAGCAGGGTTCACGTATTCTATGATGTCAAATTTATTGGTAATCATTACACTATCAGGTGATTGTTCTACTGCCATTTTAATTTTGGTTAACTCATCTTCAATCTGCTTACGTTCAGTGATATCGTGTGCAATGCCAATGTAACCGGTGAGTCTTTTCTCAGCATCGTACAGAGGTGCGAGATAGGCTTCAAAGATTCTCCCAGCGCACTTCATTTCAAAATAGGGAGATTTAGAGGAGGAATTTTTCTGCAGAGTGGCTATTGTACGAAGGAAGTCTTCGTGGATTTGAAAAATTTCGGATAATTTCTTGCCAAGACACTGATGCGCACTCAGACCTGTGGCTGTTACGCCTGTCCCATAAATGGAAGTAAGCCGTTGTTCTTTATCCATAGTCCACATAATTGCCGGGAGTGATTGGAGAAGTAATTGCAGACGTTCCTCTTTCTGCCGCAGTATATCAGCCTGACCAAAAGCCCGCTCAAGGGCACCACCACCATAGTCGGCAATCCGCTGGAGTAGCTCTAGGTCATTCTGGTCATAAGCATCGTAAGTGTAGCTCTGGATAGATAACCAGCCTACAGTTTTGGTGCCATTTCTGACAGGCACAAACATCAGGGAGGCTGACTTACGACTGGTATCGCCAAACGCTATTAAGTTTGTTTTGTTTGGTGTGATATCGCGCTGGCGTAAAATCAACTGTTTCCCTGTCTTCAAGGCATCAATAAATTCCTTGCTGGGTTCGGGGTCGGCATAGGTAATAGTAAATTCTTTGCGTTCACCATCAATCAGGTCAAAATTAACCACGGAATAGACTTTATTTTCCTCAGCTGAGTAGTAATCCAGGAAACTGGCATCCCAGCCAATTAATTCATCAGCCAAGTCAAGTAGAGCAATGCCTACATCTCTGGGTGTGGCAGCAGCTGCGAGTTTAGCTCCAAGTTCCGCAAATTTGCTGGTTAATATTCTTTCACGCCGCTTTCTCTTTACTTTAGATAATTTCATTGTCAGTTCGTTATGGTCAGGAGGTAGATTTAATATCCCATCAAAGTCAGACTCTATCCACTGTTTATCATTATTAGCGGATGAGGTGGCGATAAAAATGGGGAGTTCGGCAGCTGGTTGAGGTTTTTTTAAAGCCATTATTGTGGATTTATGTTTTTTTGCCAGAGACTCTTCAACTATAATTGCGTCTAATTCACTAACCGGGGCTGTAGAGAGAGATTTCACGGACAGTATTATGACTTCATAACCTGTTTGAGAAAGAACCGAAGATAATTTTGATTTGTTGATTTTAGAGGCAATTAATAGACCGATGCAAAACCTCTCACCCTTCATTTTTAAAAATCCCCCACCTTAAACGTTAGTTAAAAGCAGAATGGTGCTTATTATTATGGTAGTTATCGGTTCTTTTTTTCAAATCATTAGTTTTTTGAGGTTAAATGGCAGAAAATTATAGATTTTTACGGGAAACTATGAAAAGACCAAACGAAAATATTCAGAGACCCTAAAGAAAAAAAAGGATTAATACTTGAGATTAAAGTTAAGCAGTTTAGTGTTTAAACATTATATTTTCTGGATATCTTCGGTTGAAAGGAGACGATAACCCCAGGCTTGCAATTCCTTAATGGCTTTATCTGCATTTTCAATTCTAAAAATCAAGACCGCATTATCCTGGCGTTTTTCCACAAAAGCATACATATACTCCACGTTTAAGCCCGCAGTTTCAAATACTTCAAGAACGCGTGAGAGTCCACCGGGTTCGTCTTTTGTTTCTACTGCAATTACGTCTGTTTCTTTAACTGTCAGATTGGCAGATTGTAAGGCTTGCATTGCTTTTTCGTGGTCGTTGACAATTAGGCGCAAAATGCCGAATTGAGCTGTATCTGCTAATGAGAGTGCGCGAATATTAACTCCGGCTTTCGCCAGAATACTGGTAACTTCTCGCAGACGTCCAGCCGTGTTTTCCAGAAACACGGAAATTTGTTTTACTTTCATAATTCTTTACCTCGCAAATCAAGAACTCGTTTGCGTTTGCCAATACTTCGTTCAATACTGCGCGGTTCTACGAGTTTAACTTTAACTCGCAGACCGCTGGCATTTTCAATCGCCTTAGATACTTTTTCTTCAATTGCCATTAATGATTTAATTTCGTCTGAGAATATCTTTTCGCTAACTTCAAATTGAATTTCTAATTCATCCAGGTGTCCTTCGCGCTTTACTACTATTAAGTAATGTGGTTCCACCTCTTCAATTTGACTTAAAACTTCCTCAATTTGAGAGGGGAATACATTCACTCCGCGAATGATTAACATATCATCGCTGCGGTCACGGACCTTTGCCATTCGCACTTCAGTACGGCCACAGTGACAGGGCTCATAATTTAGTGAAGTTAAATCTCTGGTGCGGAAACGAACAACGGGGAAGGCTTCTTTAGTGAGTGTGGTGAACACGAGTTCACCTTCCTCACCGGGCGGAAGTGGTTTTAGCGTCTGTGGGTCAATGATTTCTGGGTAAAACAGGTCTTCAAAAATGTGCAAACCATTCTGGTACATACACTCACTGGCTACACCAGGACCGGTGACTTCAGTAAGACCATAAATATCAATAGCCTTGCAGTTTAACCCTGCTTGAATTTCCTGGCGCATTTTCTCACCCCAGGGCTCTGCGCCGAAGAATCCCACGCGTAGTTTTAAGGTGCGGGGGTCGATTTTTTCATCACGCAGGGATTCAGCGATAACCAGCGCATAAGATGGAGTACACGCCAGCGCAGTCACGCCAAAATCTTTGAGTATCTTTACCTGACGCGCCGTGTTCCCACCCGACATCGGGATAACTGTTAGCCCCATTCGCTCAGCAGCATAGTGAAC
Source organism: uncultured Candidatus Sumerlaeota bacterium (assembly GCA_964428255.1). Classification (GTDB taxonomy): domain Bacteria; phylum Sumerlaeota; class Sumerlaeia; order MWCT01; family JAGHBZ01; genus CAYRXI01. Next base: position 43,161 of record CAYRXI010000006.1, on the reverse strand, counting down.
ACCAAGTCCGCCGGTAAATAATCCGTACCCATAAGAAACCTGGATAATATCATTATGGTCTACCTCACCACAAGCAAGGGTGCGCGCCATTCCTTCTATCCAGACTTCAAGGTCATTTTTGGTATAACCAGCGACAACTGGCGTTCCGGTAGTGCCAGAGGACGAGTGAATTCTCACCACTTCGGATAGGGGTTTGGCAAAAAGACCAAATGGATAAGTTAATCTCAAATCTTCTTTAGTAATAAAAGGCAAATATTGAATATCTTCCAGAGTTCTTATGTCCTGGGGCTTAATCCCCGCAGCATCATAGTTTTTGCGGTAATAAGGAATATTATCATAAACATATTGAACAATATGTTGCAGACGCTTGAGCTGTAAAGCTCGCATTGCCTCACGCGGCAATGTTTCCATCTCTTTGTTCCAGATCATATGCTTCTACCGTAACTTTAAATTGGCGATTTTGGTAAGAATTTATACTATTTAAATTTTATTTTTTATTTTGGTCGCAAGTCAATAACACGTTTGGCTTTGCCAACAAACCGCTCCAGGGTGCGAGGTTCTACTAATTTAACTATCACTGTCAAGCCCAGTTCTGCTCGTAATTTCTCGGCAATTTCTTCCTGTAACATCTTTAACTTACGCATTTCATCATTGAAGATTTCTTCGGTCACTTCCACCTGAACCTCCAGAGTGTCCAGCGCACCGTCTTTGCTTAAAATAATTAGATAATGTGGCTCGGTGCCTTTCATCCGCATTAACAACTCTTCAATTTGAGAAGGAAAGACATTTACTCCACGAATAATTATCATATCGTCGGTACGACCAAGAACTTTTGACATCCGAGCAGTGGTGCGCCCGCACGGACAGGGCCTGGTGGTGAGACTGGTTAAATCTCGCGTGCGATAGCGGATAACCGGCACGGCTTCATTGCTTAATGTGGTGATGACCAGTTCTCCGGTTTTACCTTCTGGTAAAAGTTCCCCTGTGTGAGGGTCAATTATTTCACACAGAAAATAATCTTCGCTGATGTGCATTCCATTTTTATATAAACACTCGCCCGAGACACCCGGACCAATAATTTCACTCAAGCCGTAATTATCAGTGGCGATAATCCCCAATGAAGACTCAATTTGCTGGCGGATGGCTTCAGACCAGGCTTCCGCGCCAAATAAACCCCATTTCAACTGTGTGTCTTCTGGCACGTAGCCCATTCGCTTTAAAGTTTCAGCAATGACCAGAGCATAGGAAGGAGTGCCAACAATGGTGGTTGTGCCAAAGTCCAGAATAAACCGAATATGCCGTTCGGTATTCCCGCTGGACAAAGGAATCACCATAGCTCCAACCCTTTCCAGCCCATAATGAAGCCCGAAGCCGCCGGTAAATAACCCATAGCCAAAACATACCTGAGCAATATCTTCAGGACCAACTCCAGCAGCAGTTATGAATCTGGCACAAAGGTTAGCCCATAGTTCAATATCATTTTTGGTGTAACCGACGATAGAAGATTTACCTATTGTGGTGCCAGAGGAACCATGAATTCTGACCACTTCTTTCTTATCTACCACCAGCATTCCCAGGGGATAAGCCTCAATAAAATCTGCCTTTTCAGTGAAAGGTAAGAAACGAATATCCTCCGGGGTTTTAATATCTGCTGGAGTGAGTTTGAGAGCATCCATTTTTTTACGATAGATGGGTTGCTTTGCATACACGCGATTCAGGGTCTCTTTAAAGCGGTGCCATTGAATCTCAGTAATCTGCTGACGAGAGGCACATTCATTTTGTATGTCCCAGATACGCTGGGGGAGGCTCTGCGGTCCTGACATTTATGCGTTAGTTCCTCTTTCAACAGATTATACGAAAAATAGTTTGGTTGAACACAAAGGTTTTTTCAAGTTTTATTGCTAACTCAATTTTTTGTTTGTTGCTTGAGAAGTTCTCTCCCTCTTTTGAAGGCAGTTAAATTAATATCCAGATATTTTGAAGGGAAACGAGTTGTAAGTGCTTTAAGCCACATCTCTTCTTCCAGTTCAAGCAGGGTTGAGAGTGCACCGGTCATAAATGTAGAAATCAGGCGAGGGTTACCCAGAGCTTGCACTTCATCTCTGCCATTTACTACAAAGAGATGAGGGGTGTGAGCACGGCATTTTTCAAGGATATCAGGAGGATACTTCATTTTCCCGGAGTAAACTGGTAAGGGGTCAATGCGTTCATTGTTAATTAATAGAATTCCGGTACCGGGTTTCAAAAAATTTAGATAACGCAAGGCTTCCAGCTGTTCTAAGGCTACCAGGAAATCAGCTGTTCCAGGCTCAATCAACGGGGAATAAATTTTACTCCCATATCTGACATGGGAATTGACCGAGCCTCCTCGTTGAGCCATACCATGAACTTCACTTTTCTTTACATCATAGCCGGAATAAAGAGCAGTCAGGGCAACTAAATCCGAGAGAGTTAAAATTCCCTGACCACCTACTCCTACAACTAATATGTTCCTGACAGAATTCATCTTATCCTTATTTTATGATTCTCTTTCTTTCCAGTTAATCGCCCCGGTGGGACAAATTTGCTCACATAAACTACACCCGGTGCAGATATTAGCATTAATACTAAGTTTGGTCGTAGATTCAACAGCTGCAATCGCTGGACAACCCAGCTGCAGACACGCTCCACATATCACGCATTTTTCGGCATCAACGTAGTATGTTTTTTTCCAACACTGCTCACCAGCCTCAGGAAGTAAAAGACAAGGTCTAGAGGTTATAATAACTGAAGGGGCGGTATTAGCAATTGCTGATTTAATTGCCATTTCCGTTTCTTTTAAATTATATGGGTCAATAATTTTAACGTCTTCTATGCCGATGCCTTCACATAGTTTTTTAAAACTTATCCTGGGTGCGGGCTTGCCGGTTATGGTCAGTCCCGTTGCAGGATGTGGTTGTCCCCCAGTCATTGCTGTGGTGTAATTATCCAGGATAATTACAGTTCCGTGCCCCTGCGTATATACCATATCTATTAGAGGTGTGATACCTGAATGTAAAAACGTGGAGTCACCAATAATAGCAACAGATTTGCCCTCGCCGATTGCTGCTTCCAAGCCAATTTGCATTCCGACGCTGGCGCCCATACAGACACAGGTATCAATCGCCAGCAGAGGCGGAAGTGTACCAAGAGTGTAGCAACCGATGTCGCCCGTTACGAAAAGTTTTAACTTATGAAGGACATAAAATACACCACGGTGGGGACAACCTGCACACATAACTGGTGGACGGGGGGGGAGTTCGTGACCGGTTTTTTCGGGCGATGGAGATTCAGTTTTGACTTCAGGCGCTGAGTTCTGCTTATTGCTGTCAGGCTTATCTACAAGATGAAAATATTGCCTGCGAATTATTGCAGGAGAGAGTTCGCCACAACGCGGCAGAGCAGGAGCACCCCATAAAGGAATACCGAGAGCACGGATTTGATGGTCAAGATAAGGGTCAAGTTCTTCTATCACAAAACATATCTTATGTTGATTAACAAATTCCCGGATTTTCTTTTCGGGCAAGGGAAATACCATTCCTAATTTTAACACATCAACTTTGGAGGCAAAAACTTCCATTGCATACTGATAAGCGATTCCTGAAGTAATAATGCCTACGGCTGAATTATTCCCCTCTTCACACCTTATCACTTTATTTTCTGGAAAAGTTTCAGCAAAATCTTTCAATGCCAATGTGCGCCACTCTACAGCTTTGTGACGTTCAATTCCGTAGGCTGGAATCATCACGTATTTTTGGGTGTTGCGCTCAAAACCGGTTGGCGAAAAAGGTGGGGAAAGCTGTGTGTCAATGTAAACTCGTGTTTTGGCATGAGATAAGCGGGTGGTTGACCTGATCAACACCGGGGTATCAAATGTCTCGCTGAGTTGCACTGCAAATTTGACGAAGCGCCGGGCTTCATCACTATCTGCTGGTTCCAGCATCGGTATTTTGGCAAAGGGAGCATAATTACGATTGTCCTGTTCGTTTTGACTGCTATGCATTCCGGAGTCGTCTGCAGTAACAATTACGAGACCAGCTCTGACACCGATGTAAGAAGCAGTAAACAGCGGGTCGGCAGCCACATTTAACCCAACGTGCTTCATCGCCACCAGTGAACGCAAGCCCCCCAGTGAGGCACCAATTGCTTCCTCTACTGCTACTTTTTCATTAATCGCCCAATGCGTGTTGATTTCGGGATAGCGCGCAATATTTTCTAAAATTTCAGTGCTGGGTGTT
>CAYRXI010000006.1:36173-38895 GCA_964428255.1 uncultured Candidatus Sumerlaeota bacterium | reverse complement strand
CCGGGATATGCTGTCGCATATCTGATACCACCCTCATAAGCACCTCTGGCAATGGCTTCATTTCCTGACAACAAACAAACATTGCACATTATCAATCCTTAAGCTATCATTATGTTGTTTGGCTTAATTTGTATAAAAATGCAAATAACAGAAATTATATATGTATATGGTCAGGTAAAAGCAATACTTTTGTGGAATACATTTCATAAAATTATTTGTCCTTTGTGATTATATCACCAACTCATATGGAGTAGTACTACATTGTCATCGGTGCAAAATTATTTTATTCATTTACGCCCTCGCTCGTGGCTAATAGTGGGATTGCATTTTGCTGTTGGGGGCATTGTAGGAGCTGGCGGTTTATTATTTGTAGACTTTTTATGGCTGAAATTACTGGCGGGAGCTATTATCTGGGCTATTTTCCTGAACGGGGGCACGCTGGCACTAAATTCTGCATTTGACCAGGACACCGAGGATATTGGATATCTGGATAATCCCCCCCCTACACCTCCGGGCTTAAATGCATTCGGGATTACTTTTATGCTGATAGGTGCAATCTCGGTTATTCTTTTTTTCAACCTGACGTTTTTCTATATTTATATGATATGTGTGATTATGTCTTTACTCTATTCCTGTCCACCTATGCGCATCAAGGCTCGTGCTGGCGGTGATATTCTGATAAATTCTCTCGGGTATGGAGCCCTGACTTTTGCAGGCGGATATGTATCACTGATAGAAGTCTTAAGCAGTACGGCTTTGATATTAGCAATTGCCTTCGCTTTTCTCTTTGCCGGATTCTATCCGTTAACGCAAATCTATCAGTATCGCTACGATAACATCAAGGGCGACGCCACATTTACTGTCTGGCTAAAACCCCGCAATGCACTTAATTTTTCTATAGTAGCGATAATTCTGGCTTTTGGATTTTTCTTTGCGGGCATAATTACAGGTGGAGGTTCTTTTTTATCGTATATTCTTCTGTCAATCTGTCTGGCGCTATGGTTAGAGTTACTTTTGCGCTGGCGTAGTGAATTCAACGTATTCCCGCACAAAAGTGGAATGTATAATGCACTCTATCTGTGGGGATTAACAGATGTGGCGATTATTTTAATCTTTAGCGGGATGTGAGAATGCGAGGTAGAAAACTGAAAATTCTCCAGGTGGCGTCACACAAGAATTTACTGCGAGGGGGGGCAATACAGATGGCACTTCTGGCAGAAGAACTGAAAAAGCGAGGTCACGAGGTAATTTGCGTATTTAATAAAGATAAAGAGGTAAAAACTGCTGATTTGAGCACACTACAACCACTGGCAGAATCTGGCTTAATTCTTGAGTTCTTTAATATGCAAAAACTACTCGAAATCTGGCGCTTTCGGAACTGGTTTAAATCACATCAATTTGACGTTGTCCATACGCACCGTCAGCAGGCTACAGTTTTCGTGTGGCTGGCAACCATAGGCTGGAGAGAAGAAAATTTACCAATAATTGTAGCTCAACGTGGAACAGTCTATCCATTACGTCGCTGGTCATTAGAAAAAATGGCGTACTCATCACACCGAATAAAGAAAATCATTGCCGTGGCGGAGGCAGTTAAAATGGCTCTGCTGGCTGATACAATTCCGGCTGAAAAAATTGAAGTAGTATATGGGGGAGTAGATGAGAAAAAATTTAATCCCGAGGTGGATGGCAGTGGCATCCGGCAGGAGTTTAAGATTAAACCTGAGGAAAAAGTTATTACCAGCATCGGAGCTTTAGTAGCAAAGAAAGGACTAACTGATCTTTTGCAGGCAGTCAACGTGGTGGCAGAGAAAATGCCGATTATCAAAGTGCTTATTGTCGGGAGCGGCAAACGGGAAAAACTGGTACCTTACCTCAATCAATCAATTCTAAAAGATAAAGTTATTTTTACCGGGCATCGTCAGGATATCCCGCAGATAATAGCCGCGTCTGACGTGGTGGTATGTGCAGCTACTAAAGGAGAAGGATTAACCGGCGCACTGCGGGAAGCTCTGGCAATGAAAAAACCTGTGGTGACCACAGCTGTGGCTGGAAATTGTGAACTGGTACTTCACGAGACTACAGGTTCAGTGATACCACCCGCTGAGCCACTTGCAATGGCACAAGCTATTTTGCGACTGCTGAGTGACAAATCCCTGGCGCAAAAACTTGCTGAACAGGGATACCAGCTGGTGCGTCAAAAATGTCTCAATTCTTATCGCACTGAAGTAATGGAGTCTTTGTATTATAAATTGCTGGGATATCAATAGCTCTTAATTGAGGTCATTGAAAAATTATTTTTATCTCATTTAAAAATTGAGGTACAGTATGAGCGGGAACTATAGAAGAATAATTAACCTGATTATAAGCGTAGGAATCTTATCTGCAATTCTCTCCTGCAAGTACTTGAGTTATTCTTACAAGCCAGAGAAGGAATACAGTTCCATATTGCACCCGATTACCATTCCCCGTCCAACTGCTGAACAGCGCAAAATATTCAACAGACATGCCATAGGTGATAAAGTAACACTGCAAAAGGAAAATGGCAAAGTTGTGAGTGGCTACGTTACCAGTAATAAAGAATTTCTGGAAAAAATTATGAAACCATTGATTGAACCTCATTTAGAGGAATTAGCCAGACGACATCCTGTGGAAATGATAAATACGCTGACAATTTTTGCGCATACAATGTATCAGATTTACTTCGGTAGAGATTCATTTCGTT